>JBCDEZ010000033.1:0-17178 GCA_039179045.1 Chlamydiota bacterium
AAAAGTGAGACTCCCTCTTTTTACCAATTCTCGGTGCACTCTTTTCCAATCACATTTTCGCATCAGAAGCTCCTTAGATTTTTTATAGATAAGGAGCCTCGCCTGTTTATGGGCTTTTTATCAAGGTTTTCCTAGAGATTTTTTCAACAACGCCTTGCAGAGGCCTTTGTTTGATCGAAGCGATCCCAATGAGAAACAGTTCTGGAGTCGTATGTTCAAAGCAGTGCAGCCGCCGAAAAAATGTCGCGCAGTCATCACTGATTTCAATCACCAACAAAATGCACTGCAAAATCAAAGGAACACATCGAGACAGGGATGAGGAAATCGAGCATTTTTGGCAACTACACGCCGCACGCCCGATGGAGAGAAAGTTGACGCAAAGTCGAACTCTTGATACGAACAAATCGACAAGTCAGGAGCCAAAAATTGCACTAGTGGTAGCGTATCTCCTGGGAGAACAAGTAGTCGAGGAGACAGCGCAAAGGTTTTGTGACTTGTATCTGGTATGTTCCCGATACGATTTTTTAGCAGCCTGCTTTTGCCGAAAGCAGGCGCTCTACGTTTTCACGAAGACGCTGGGTAGATTTTTCTATCGAAAGCACCTCTTTCAGATCTTGTCAGAAAAGCGCTTCTCGCACATAAAGCAAAAAAAGGGGGAGGAATGTACGTGCAAGAATGCGTAGCAAGGCAGTTGCTTCTTTCGTACGGATTTCCCTTTCTTCCCTTTGGAGTTGTCTCTACCTTGGAAGAGGTCAAACTTTTTTTGCACGCCTTTCAATTGGAAAGAGCGATTTTTTTCCCAAAAAAAGGGGGAGCTATTCCTCTTTTGGGAAAAGGAAAAGCGGAGCTTTTAGCGCTTGTTCGAGATTATCTGGAAAAAGAAGAGGCTCCCAAAGTACTGGTTCAAGAAGAAGGGGACTTTCCCCAAGTAGGGGAAATCCGTTATCTGCTCGACTATTCTGCTTCTTGCTACCGCGCTGAGGGGAGCTGGGAGGGGGAGTTTTTTTCTTTTTCCTTGCCTCCAGAACGAGGAGGGCTGCCCCCTATTACAGAAAAATTCCCCGAGCTCCTCACCTCTTTCCTTGAAAAAGCAAGGTGCGCTTTTTTCGACTGGGAAGGGCTTTTTCTAGGCCTTCATTGTGTACGAAAAAAGAGCGAGCCCTATATTTCCCGTGTGGAGTTCTACGTCGATGAGCGTGCCTGCTCCACTCATAAGAGGGTCGCGGAGCTCTACGACCCGTCTTTTCAGACGGTCCAAGAAAGAATTGCAGAGCAGTTCGATCTCGATTACACTTCTTTGGAGGGGAACATAGGGTGCGTAGTCAGCGGAGCTGGTTTAGGAGCTGCTCTACTGCATGAGCTAAAGCTGCGAGGGGGAGCTGCTTCTGCTCTTTTGAACGTGGGTAGAGGAATCTCGCAAGACCTACTGCATACCGCATTCCGGATCCTTCTTTCTGACCCGAAAACCCGGGGCATTTTCGTCTGTCTTTTGCCTGGAGTTTTTCGTGGAAGGTTCCTTGTAGAAGAGCTCCAGGGGCTTTTGGGTGAATCCAGGCTTCCTGTCGTAGTGCGTTTTTCTGAGGGTGAAGCGCTCAAGGGAGCTCTACGCGAGATTTTTGTGGGGAAAAGCTTAGACAAGTGCGTGCAAAAGATCGTGGGTGCAGTAAGAAGATGAGCGGTTTTTTCGATCGGCACACCCCCTTCCTGGTGCAAGATATTTGGGGAGATTTCGCACATTTTCACACAAGACGGTGCCAAGAGTATGGCACCAATATTGTAGGAGGTATCGCTCCAAGAGCTAGAAGAGCGCATTTTTGTGGGATCCCGCTTTTCTCCTCGGTAAAAGAGGCAAGAAGCGAGGTAAAGTGCGCTGCAACCATGATCTTTACCCCGCCGAGACAGGCCAAACAAGCCCTTCTCGATGCGATCGCAGCGCAGATTCCTCTGATTGTATGCTGCACCGAAGGTATCGCAAGACGCGATATGCTCTTTGTCAAAGAAGCGCTGAAAAAAAGCGCCTCTTGCCTCATCGGGCCGAGCGCTTCAGGCCTTATCTCCCCCGGTGAGGCTCTTGCAGGGTTGCTACCCATCGATCTGTACAAAGCGGGTAGTTTGGGAGTGATTTCCAGTTCCAGCTCCCTGGCTTGCGAACTCTTGGTTCAGCTCCAA
This sequence comes from Chlamydiota bacterium, assembly GCA_039179045.1. Taxonomy (GTDB): domain Bacteria; phylum Chlamydiota; class Chlamydiia; order Chlamydiales; family SM23-39; genus JBCAXK01. The sequence continues at coordinate 2,170 of JBCDEZ010000033.1, forward strand.
GAGAGGCAGATTGGGGTTTCTACGCATATCTCTTTCGGTTCAGACGAACTTTTGGGGAGCTCTTTTGCTGATTTAGCCCCCAAATTCGAAGAGGATTCAGCCACGCAGGCTATCTTTTTTCTAGCAGAAGAAGTAGACGCTATGGATGTGATGTGGGAAAGGTATCTTGCGATGAGACGGAGCAAGCCTTTGGGTGTCTATATCGCAAAAAAAGACTTTGTCTCGTACGCGCAGTTCTCCAAAGGAGATCGATTCTGCTCCCGTTCCCGAGTAGATTCCTTGTTGGAAAAGTCGGGAATCGCAAAAATAGAGAGTCTCTCTTGCTTAGGAGACTTGGCCGCGCAGCTACTTAAGGAGAATACATGCTGACAATACCTGGGAAAATTCCCGTTATGATTCACCCCTTTTTCTGGCTTTTTGCCGCCATCATCGGCTTTCTCAACTCTGGAGGGAATTTGGGGATCGCATTTCTTTGGATAGTGATTGTCTTTTTTTCTATCCTCATCCATGAATATGGTCATGCCGTGACGGCCCTCTTGTTCGGCAAAAAGCCGACGATTACTCTCGTTTCTCTCGGAGGGGTGACAAGCTATGAGCCGGGAGGATTGTCTTGCTTTCGTCAGTTTCTCATTGTTTTGAATGGTCCTATTGCAGGGTTTCTTTTGGCGCTCGGTTGCTACTTCCTTCTCTACTTGGATACTCTGTTGCCTTCCTTTCTAGTCGTGGCCCTTCGCTTAACCGCTTTCATCAATGTATTTTGGACCGTGGTGAACCTTTTGCCTATCCTTCCTTTAGATGGAGGACAGCTCCTCCGGTTGTTGTTGGAGGCATGGTTCGGTGTGCGAGGCGTTCGTGCAGCTCTTGCACTCAGCATGGTGTTGGCGTTGGGCGTTTCTGTCTGGCTCTTTTTCCAAGGACTGGCTCTTGCAGGTATGCTCCTTTTGCTGTTGCTTTTCGAGAATTACCAAGCGTGGAAGGTATCGAGCTATATCGCGGAATCTGATGGCAGAGCGTCTTGGAAAAATCGACTTGTGCAGGCAGAGGAGCTATTGTTTGCAGGCAACACGCCAAGAGCTCTCGAGGAGTTTTTAGAGATTCGAAGGGGTACGAAAGAAGGACTCATCTTTGCAGAAGCCTCGCAGTACGCAGGTCTTCTTTTGTATAAAGAAGGGAGGCGCAAAGAGGCCTATGATCTACTTTTCCCCATCCATACAGCTCTCAAAGGTGAAGCGCGCAAAGTTTTGCACGAGCTTGCCTACGAAGAGGAAAACGATCGTCTTGTAGCTGAGCTGTCTTCTGCCTGCTTTCAAGAGTATCCGAGAGCAGAGGTAGCTCTTATAACAGCAAAAGCCTACGGAAGGCTGGGTCAAGGAAGATTCGCAGGTGGATGGCTCAAAACAGCTGCGAAGCTAGGAGAGATCGATGTGCAAAGCATCGCCAAAGACGATGCTTTTGCTAAGGTGAAAGGGAAGCAAGATTTCGAAAATTTTCTCAAACCTTCTTGATCAATCCATCCGCAAGGTGCAGTAGCGCTGGAAATTCTTGTGTTTGACGATCAGCACGACGTGCTTGCGATCTTGTACCTCCTGCAAGGCAGCGTGTAGATCTTCCTTGTTCCCAATTTTTCTTTGCTCATCCCAACTGATGACAAGTCCCGTGATGATTTGATTGGGAGCGATTCCTGCAGATCTCGCAGGAGATCCTTGCAGGACCTGTGTGACCAATACTCCTGGGGTATGCACCGAGTGGCCATAGCGGGAGAGCATTTCAGGGGGTAGGTCGGAAAAATCCTCTAGCTCTAATCCCAGCTTTTGAAACAGTTCTTGAGCCGCGGAAGAATTTTCTGAGAGCACGCCGAGTATGATGTCGATACTGAATGTCTCCGCGTTTCTTTGCACTTTCAAAGAGACGGGAGTATCGGGAGACATGAGAGCGATCTGGTTGCAAAAGGTGTTTACGCTTTTGACCCCCTCCCCATTCATTTCTAAAATGATGTCGCCATTTTTCAAGCCAGAGTGGTAAGCAGGCGAGTCTTGCATCACTTCTGCAATCAAGATGCCCGTATTTGGCTCGAGATTGGTTGCTTCTGCGAGCTCTGGATCGATGTTTTGTAGCACAATGCCTAGAAAAGCGCGGTTGACAGAACCATCTTCCACAATTTTTTCAAATACATGCTTTGCGATGCTGCTTGGAATGGCGAAGCTAATCCCAGCAAAGCTTTTTGTATTGGTCAAAATCGCCACGTTCACGCCTACAGCCTTCCCATCTAAGTTGAGTAGGGGGCCTCCAGAGTTACCAGGATTGATGGCAGCATCGGTTTGGATGACTCCACCACCACCTGGCTTCGTGACTTGGCTGAGGTGCTCGCGCCTGTTGGGTGTGGCGCTCACTACACCTGCCGTGAAAGTATGACTCAGCTCAAAAGGATGGCCAATGGCCACCACCTGCTCTCCTGTTACGAGTTCATCGGAGTTGGCAAATTCGATATAAGGAACGTCTGTGAGGTCCACCTTCAATACGGCGAGGTCGGTTTTGGGATCGGTTCCCACGATGTTTGCTTCGAGCTCTTGTCCCTCATGTGTCACCACGCAGACACGTTTCGCCTCTTTGATCACGTGGTGATTGGTCAAAATATGCCCATGTGAGCTAACGAAAAAGCCCGAACCACTGCTTTGCAGAGCATCAATAGATCGGCTCATCCGGTGTCCTCCGAAAAATCTGCGTAAAAAGTCTTCAAATAAGGGATCAGCTAGAGGCCCAAAAAAGTCGGAGGTGGCGCCTCTTTTGTCTTGTTCCTCTGTTTTGATGAGAACCACAGCGGGAATATTTTTTTCCGCAATTGAGGTGAAAGCCTGTGAAGTTTGCGCAAGAGCTGGGTATTGGTCTGCATTTTTGTAGCTCACGGCAAAGCAGAGATGGGCACTCAAGGTCAAAGCGACGGGGAGAAAATACTTCATCAAACACCTCATAGATAAAACAAACCAATTGAATTATATTCGATTTCCGATAAAGTTCCATATTTTTTTCACGGGAAGAGGGTGCGGTTCCCCCTGATTTTCCCTTGTAAAAAAGAGTTCCGATGCAAAACTAACCCAGGTAGCACTCTCAAAAGGAGCGATGGTTGAGACTGCTTGTTGCACATCGTGCTTTTGCAAGTGCAAAATCTGCTGGCGGAGCGTATCTTCTATCTCTGGTGTGATCCCCTTTTGCTCTTTTAGATAGGCGTTCAGTCCCTGTGCTCCAGGAGAAAGGGGTTGATCGAGATCTTGAATCACTCCCAAAATCGCCTCTTCGAGGTCTTGTTGGGTGAATTTGCCTGACTCTACTCCGTTTATAGCCTGATGAAAAATTTCCCTGCTTGCAAAAAGCTTTGGATCGCGGTAAGCGCGCAGTGTGATGTCTCCGCGGAGAGGATCGCAGTCTGCTCCCGAACCGTAGGCTCCCCCTTTTTCCCGAATTTCCCGATGTAGAGTAGTATTTTGCATGAGTTCCCCCGCGACATAAAGACCTGCCGCATGGGGGCTAAGGTATTGGGGAATCGGTAGGCAAAGAGCGCTAAAAGCGACAGAAGAGGGGATCGTCCAAGCCTCAGATTCTTGAGGGGATAGGGGAATGTCCTCTTTGGAGAAAGGGGCGCTTTTTGTCTCACTCGCACTAGTTAGGCCGAAAAACTCGTTTTTTTCTAAAGAGTTGTACGATTCTTTGTCAGTGGTGATGATCCATTCAACAGGTTGTCCGAGCACTACTTTCTGCCATTTTGTAAACAGTTCTCCGAGGTAAAGAGCGCTTTTCTTCGGGGATTTTGCAAGGCGCTCTACCGTTTGCAGGTAACGGAAGCCATAAAGAAGATCATAGAGGTAATTGCCTTGTGTAGTACCCGATCTTGCTAGCGATTTTGCATAGTGCATCGATTGGGAAACAATCTGGTTTTTGAGAAGGACAGATTCTTTGGTGAGTAGTTGCTCTAAGCGGGCTGTGTCAGAGAAGTCGACCTGTTGGAGCATCTCTTGCAAAAATGAAGCGAGTGTCTCGGTATTGCGGAATAGTGCCTTGCTCCGGATCACTAGTAGAGGTCTAATCTCGCGGGCATCTTTTGCTTGTGTGTTGGTCGAAATATAGGCATCGAGTCCACCTAAGTGTCCGTTGATGAAGGAGAGGTTTTCGGAGAATGTACGCTGCTTCGTTCCCACCTCACTAAAAAAATCGGCAAATAAAGAGAGATACGGAATTTCTTCGGGAGATAGCTTAGGAAGGGGAAGGCACCCGTCGATATAAACCACATGGTTGGTGAAAATTTCCCGATGACGTGTTGTCTTCTTTTCAAGCGGAGTTTTTTTGCTCGTAGGACAAATATCTTGCAGGGAAATTTTCGGCAAGCAGTCGACCGAATTCTTTTCGAGAGCATCTTGGTATGTTTGCAGAGCGGCTGCGCTCTCTACGATTGCTTTGCTCTGTGACGGCGCAAGGTGCTTTTGCAATGTTTCTAGTGCCATCGTCTCCGCCTCTTGCTCTTTCGAGAGGAGGGTCTGATCAGGAGTCAAGGTGAGCGTGACAAAGTGGGGATTGTCCAGAAAATAGGTATGGATGAGCAGGGAAAAGAATTCAGGATTTTTCGTCTGAAGCCTCAAATTGGCAAAGATCTCGTCGACTTGAAGAGCGTTCAAAGGGTCGGTACCGTGCTGTTTGGGTAAAACCGCGCGCATGAATAAATGCAAGCCGTACGGATAGGAGTCTTGTACAATCTCTTTACGGGAAAACTCCAAAGAGTGGAGTGCCTCTTGGATTTTTTCTGAGGGAATTGATTCCTTTGCCAAAGAGCGTAAGGTAGAAAAAATACACTCTTGGATCTCTTCAGCGGAGACGTCTTTGCATCCTTGGCAAAGAAGGACGAAAGGAGCTTCGCTTAAGTCGGTTTCAAAGTAGGAATCGACCTGTTTGATGCCTAAATCGAGCAGAGCTTTTTTGAGGGGGGAGGCGTCTGTGTCGAGTAGAATGTTTTCGAGAAGAGTGAGAGCAAAAATTGCCTTCGTATCCTGCACAGGAGCAGTCAGAAAGGCGAGACCTATCACAGCGTCATCCCCCTCTTTACCGGGATAGACCTCTTCTACCTGTACGGGATGGGAGAAGCGAGGCTGGGGCTGGATTGGCGGACTTAAGGTCTTTTTCTCAGCAACGGACAGGAGTTTTTCCTCGAGGAAATCGATATGTTGTCTCGTATCGATATCGCCGTAGAAATAGAAAAGAGCATTGGAAGGAGCGTAAAAGTAGCGGTGGAATTCAGAAAGCTCTTCGTGGGTAAGCAGGGGAATCTCTTTCGGATCTCCTCCCGAGTTGTGCCGGTAGGGGAGGTCCGGGAAAAGGTGCGCCATGAGATGTTGCCAAAAGCGGGATTCCATCGAGCTCATGGCTCCTTTCATCTCATTGAAGACGATCCCTCCATAAGTGAGGGGGGTATCTGTACGTTTCGGATCTGCGAACTCTAACCGGTGTCCCTCTTGCAGAAAACTCTCTTTCGTCAATTTAGGAAAGAAGACGGCGTCGAGGTAGACCTCGAATAGGTTGTAAAAATCGGTTACATTTTCTGAACTAGCTGGATAGCAGGTAAAATCCATTCCTGTGAACGCGTTCATGAAGGTGTTCAAAGAGCGGCGAATCATGGAAAAGAAGGGATCTTTTACGGGATATTTTTGCGAACCGCAAAGAACAGTATGCTCCAGAATATGCGCGACTCCATTTGATGAGTTTGGAAGGGTTTGTAAAGAGATACAAAACACATTTTCTGGATCGCTATTTTTGAGATGAATGAGAGTAGCTCCCGATTTGTTGTGCACAAGATGGAGGTAGTGAAGAGCAAGCTCTGGTATTGGCTTTGATTCGAGAACAGAAAAGCCTTTGTAGGTCTCATGGGACTGGAGTAAGGAAGAGGTCATCTGGCTATGCTCCCAAGTTTGCAATGGCATCTTTCAAGGCTTTTTCCTGGCGGACGCATTCGTCTAGATCGACAAGATTCATCTCCATCTGCGCTTCGATCAAACTCCTCTCGGGATCGTTTGCTTCGCGCAAGGAGAGGGCTTTTTTTTGTGTTTCGATTTTCTCTTTCACAAGCCTTTGTTCCGCTATAACAAGATCGAGTCTACGCGACAAGTACTCTTTTCCTTCTTTAGGATGGGTATAGTCCTCTTCAGAAAAGGAATCGTGATCTCGTTTTGGGTTGCGTACCATACTCTATCCTCAAAAATATACAGTTATTGTACGCAATCGAGCTTTTTCTTCTACCAGTTTCCTGAAAAGAAACTGTTTCCTTTTGTAGGGGCACAAGCTTTTGTAGGTTTTTGCACTAGTAACCTGAATTAAGGGTTTAGTTAATTGAAAAACAATAGGATAGGAAAAATTTACCCCCAAAACATCTCTACTTGATACAAAATGGTCATTTCACAAACACAGAGTCATCACAGAATAGATCAAAAAAATGGTAGATGCAATCCCCTCCAGTAGAGGTATCGGAAATAGATGCCCTCGATACATCCACTAACTTAAAAAGCATTACGCAATGTCTTGCCTGAAGATAGCCCATTCTTGATGATGGAAAATCCAAAACTCAGGTTGGTATTGTCTTGCAAGGATGTATTGATTGCATATAGGTCTGGCACCACTCTCGAGGGACTATTGATGAGCGGGTATTTCTACGCCGAGATAGAGAAAAAACGGGCAGCAAACGCTGCCCGTTTTGACGAGGAGAGGCAGTTTGCCTATTTCTTCTCTTCGTCATCGAGGATTTCGACCTCTGCATCTTCCACCGTCTCTTTGTCCTCTGTGGAATTGTCGGTTTTTCCCTGCTCTTCAGCCTGAGAGGGCCCTGCAGATGCTTGGGGATTGTTTTTCAACGCCTCTCCAATTTTCTGTAGAGATTTTTGTAGCTCCTCAGATCCCGATTTCATGAGAGCTGTGTTGTTCTCTTCGACTGATTTTTTGAGCGCATCGATCTTTCCTTGGATCTCTGCGATGACATTCTCAGGAAGCTTGGCCTTGTACTCATCAAGAGACTTTTGGCTTCGAAAGATCAAAGACTCTGCTTCGTTTTTCGTCTCAATGTCTTCTTTGCGCTTCCGATCTTCCTCTGCGTGGGCTTCGGCTTCTTGAATCTTCTTTTGAATGTCCTCTTCGGACAGGCCAGAGCGGGATTCAATCCGAATCTTCTGCTCTTTACCCGACTGTTTGTCCTTCGCAGATACGTTCAAAATGCCATCAGCATCGAGGTCGAAGGCGACTTCGATCTGCGGAGTGCCTCTAGGAGCTGGAGGAATATCGGTTAGGTCGAAGCGGCCGATCTCCTTATTGTCCTTAGCGAGGGGACGTTCTCCTTGCAGTACAACGATTGTTACAGCGGGCTGGTTGTCACTAGCTGTCGAAAAGACCTGCTTTTTCTGCGTCGGAATCGTGGTATTGCGTTCGATCAGAGGAGTCAATACTCCACCTACCGTCTCGATACCCAATGTGAGGGGAACCACATCCAGGAGAAGAACATCTTTCACATCTCCTGTAATGATCCCACCCTGTGTGGCAGCGCCGATCGCAACTGCCTCGTCCGGGTTCACCCCTTTATGAGGCTCTTTTCCGAAGATTTCTTTTACCTTTGTTTGTACAGCAGGCATGCGTGTCATCCCTCCTACGAGAACAACATCATGGATCTCTTCTTTGCTCACGCCAGCGTCTTTCAGCGCGTTGAGGCAAGGCTCTACGGTCCTTTCTACGAGATTGGAGCAAAGCCTTTCTAGTTCAGCTCTTGTCAACGTGAGAGAAAGGTGTTTTGGTCCCGAGCTATCCATCGAGATGAATGGCTGGTTGATTTCTGTCGACTGGGTACCGGACAGTTCGATTTTTGCTTTTTCTGCCGCATCTTTGATTCTTTGTAGCGCCATTTTATCTTGCGCAAGATCGATGCCGTGCTCTTTTTTGAACTCGTCCAAAATCCAGTGGATGATCGCATTGTCGAAGTCGTCGCCGCCCAAATGGGTGTCTCCATTTGTTGCGAGTACTTCGAACACGCCATCTCCAATTTCGAGGATTGAAATATCAAATGTTCCTCCTCCAAGATCGTAGACAGCAATCTTTTTGTCTTCGTTCTTGTCGAGGCCGTAAGCGAGAGCCGCAGCGGTTGGCTCAGGGATGATTCGCTTGACATCGAGACCTGCGATTCTTCCCGCATCTTTCGTAGATTGCCTTTGGGAGTCGTTGAAATAAGCCGGGACAGTGATGACTGCCTCTTTTACTTCGCATCCTAGGTAATTTTCCGCTGTTTCTTTCATTTTGATCAGCACTTGAGCTGCGACCTCTTCGGGAGAAATCAATTTCCCATCTACGTCAAAGGCGACGTCCCCATTGGAGTTTTTCGCAACATGGTAGGGGACAGTTGTGATCTCAGATGAGATCTCATCGAACTTTCTACCGATGAAGCGTTTTGTGGAGTAGAGGGTTTTTTCCGGATTGGTTACGGCTTGTCGTTTCGCTGGAATCCCTGCGAAGCGCTCGGTTCCCTTATATGCAATGACCGAGGGAGTCGTTCTTGTGCCCTCAGCGTTGGGGATCACTTTTGCTTGCTTGCCTTCCATTACGGCAACACAAGAGTTGGTGGTGCCAAGGTCGATACCTATCACATGGTGTTTTTTGTTATTCGTCACGGTTTTTCTCCTTATTCAAATCTATTTCTTCAAAAGCCTCTTCGGGCTGTTTTTGCTCTGTTTTAGCTACCTTTACTCTAGCCGGGCGGATAATGCGCTTTTCACTTTTGTACCCCTTGGAAAATTCTTCTAAGATCGTCCCCTCTGGGTATTCGTCTGTGGATACCATTTCGACCGCCTCATGGTAGTGAGGATCAAAGAGGTTCCCTTCCGAATGGAAGGCAACAATTCCATGGTTGTGCAGTACCTCGCGAAACTGCGATAAGAACATTTGGAATCCAAATGCCCACGTTTTGATCTCCTGAGAGACCTGGTCTGCGGATTTCAATGCTTTCTCAAAGCTATCGATGATGGGGAGGAATTCTGCGATCGCATTCTCAATCGAGAACTGTACCATCTCGGTCTTCTCCTTTTGCATTCTTTTGCGCATATTTTCCATCTCGGCAAGGGCAAGTAGATACTTTTGCTTAAAATCCTCCTCAGTCGGGGGAATGTCTTGCTCTTCTTCCTCGCGAAGATCGGTCTCTTTTTCCATGAACTATTCTCCTAAAGTTACTGGCTTTTGTCTTCTAGTAAAATTGATGAACACGCTTCCACGTGATTCTCCGTTTGCAAATCATCGTATGATTTGAAAGAAACACGAAATTTATACACGTTTTTTGTCAAAATGTAAGAGAGTTCTTTTGCAAATGTGCGCATTTTTTGGAACAACTCTTGATAGGGCAAGCGAAGCGGTCCTAAAAGCCCGAAGGCGCCTGCTACGTTGTGATGAATCGAATAAGGCATCAAAAGCACGCTACACTCTTTTTGTAGAAAATCCTCGCCGATGAAGTAGGTCACGCTGTTTCCGCGCATGCTTTGGCGCAAGAGCTTTTGCATTAACTCACGATTTTCGAACAAAGAAAGCCCGATTGCTAAGGTGGAGGCTTCTGCAAACTCTGGGTAGAGGAGAAGCTTAGATAGGCCCGTATGAAACAAGCTCTTTTCTTGCAAAGAAGAGGAGTACACAATGAATCGAACCATCAGCTCGCTGTACAATCTTTGTGCGGTTTTGAGGAGCTTTTCCCTTTGGAGTACAGGATTTTCTCCCTTGCCAAGGCGCCAGTAAAAGTAACTCTCTAAAAGAGCCAAATCCTCTTGAGAGAGGGGCTCTTGAGGATAAAAAGTTTCTGTGTGGATAAGGCCGAAATCGGTAATTACCACGCACAAGAGGTGGTTTTGTTCCAAAAGGAGGAAGCGGACGGTTTGGACAAAATCCATCTCAAAAATAGGTGTTGAGAGAAAAATGGGGCAAGAGGTCTCCTCAGAGAGCGTTTGCGCTGCATGATGCAAAAGGTGAATCAGCTCCTTAGTAGGAGATTCTTTGAGGCAAAAAAAGGACTTTTCCAAAGGTTCATTCTGGTAGTAATCCGCATAAAATCGATAGGCTTGTTTGGTCGGAACTCTTCCACCAGAAGAGTGGGGCTGTTGCAAAAAACCCTCTTTTTCCAAGGTGACGAAGTAATTGCGGATCGTAGCAGAGCTGACTCCGCGCAAGTATTTCTGCCGGAGCGTTTCCGAGCCTACAGGGGTGTTGGTTTTGATGTAGAGGTCTACCACAGCGAGAAGAACGCTTTGTTTGCGCTCTTTTTTGCTCGGTTTTTTCGCCATCAGATTCTTCAAAAGATACCTCAGTATATGCCCATTAGTATATCCAAAGGGGGGTATGTTCTGCAAGTGTTTTTAGCAATCAAAGAGCAAGATTGCTGATTTAATTCAATAAATGCCTTATAGTCAATTTGTTAAAATCTTTGCAAAAGAAGAAGTAAAGGAGGGTAGAGAGACTCTCTCAAAAGAAACGAGATCTCGGGAGCAGACGCAAGCTGTTGCAGCCGACAAGAACGGTTCCCCCCTCATGAAGAATTACCGAAAGCCAAAGAGGCATTTGCCCGAGCAAAGCCGCGCTGCTAGCAAGTAGGATTGTTGCGATGGCAAGGTACACATTTTGTCGCACTACGTTGTAAGTAGAGTGGGCATGTCCCAGCAGCCAATCAATATCTTCGATTCGATCTCCTAACAAGATCGCATCTGCTGCTTGGAGTGCCGCAGAAGAGCCGATAGTTCCCAGGGAAATCCCTACACTTGCTCTGGCAAGCGAGGGGGCATCATTCATCCCATCACCTACCATGATGAGGCCTGCCTTTTTTGAGAGGGTTTCCACTAAGCTGAGCTTGTCTTCTGGTTGCAAGTGGGCAAAGACTCCTTGGATGTCGAGCTTTTTTGCTACCGAAAAAGCAGAGCTCTTTTCGTCTCCTGTGAGCATGAACGTCTCGAGAGAGAAGCGCTGGTGGAGGGCTTCGATCAGCTTCGAGGCGCCCTCGCGGATCTCTTCTTCTAGTCGCAGAGAGAAAAGCGCCTCACCGATTAAGACGAATGAGGAGGGCTTGTGACCGGTAGAACCAGGCAGAATTGCCCCTCTTTTTTCCAGAAACTCTCGATTACCGATCGCGACAAAGTAGCGCTCCTTTTCAAAACGCACATGCCCTTCGATCCCCTGTCCCAGCGTATGGGAAAATCCCTCAACCGGAAGGCAAGGCAAGGAGCGCGTCCACTCTTCGACTGCTGTTGCGATCGGGTGCGCTACATGTCTCTCTAAGCTTTTGATGCAGATCATAGCCTGCTCCCGAGAGAAGGGATCTCCTTGAATTTGCGTGAATTCGGTAAGGGCGCTCTTGCCGCTTGTGAGCGTTCCGGTTTTATCAAAACAGATGCTTTTGCAAGCATTGAGAGCGTCTAAAGTAGCGCCACTTTTGAGGAGTATACCCCGCTTGGTGCAGGCAGAAAGAGCCGACAGATAAGCTGTAGGCGCTCCGATCATCAACGCGCAAGGAGAAGCGGTGATGAGAAAAGTCAGAGCTCGGTAAATTGAACCTTCTGTCCCTAGGTAACCAATGCCATAGAATAGAGGCAGAAAAAGAGCAATCCCTAGAGAGGAGCCCATCACAAAGGAAGCGTACTTTTTGCCAAATCGATCGAGCAGAGTCTGCATCTTCGGTTTGCGCGCCGCTGCTTCCTCAATCAAGGAAATCATCCTTTGCATGGTCGAGTCTTGGGCCGTTTTGGTAACGTTGACTACTATAGCCTCTTTGCAGTTTTTTGCCCCTGCAGGAACGAAATTCTCAACAGATTTGCGCACAGGAAGGCTTTCTCCTGTCAGGTGCGCAAGATCAAATAACGAATCTCCCGAGAGTATGGTTCCATCTAAAGGAACGCATTCACCCACTTTCACAAGTACTTGTTCCCCTAAGGAGATATCTCGTAGGGACTTTTCCACGAGCGCATCTTTTTCGAGAACCAGTGCTTTTTGCGGGTGCAGTGTATTGAGCTCTCCGAGGGTGCTGTCTGCTTTTTTCGTGATCCACTCTTCCATAGCTCCCGAAAGATCGAACAAGACGAGAAGAAGAGCGCCTTCGAGGGGGGAGCCAATCAAAAGGGAGAGGAACGCGGCTAGCATCATCAAGGTGTCGATGTTGATCTCGAGGTTGTACACATCTTCTAATGCCCCGAAAAGCGCACTTGTTCCACTCAAGAAATAGACAAGGGTTACGAAGAACAATGAGAGAGGACTAGAGGTCCAAGAACTTGCAAAGGCCAATACCAGCAAAAAAGCGGATGAAAATGCCTTTTTGAGCTCTGTGTGCCGCGCCCACTGTTTCGAGCTGGGCGTGAGAAAAGGGCTTGTTGCGGCGTCGATGTCCAAAGGATCAGAAGCATCAAAAAGGTAGGGTGCCATCTCAAAGCTCCTGAAAAAAAAGGAGGAGAAGATAACTTCCAATATGCAAGCATACTCCCAAAGATAGTAGCCAGCAGGTAGAGGCGGTCTTAGCGATGCGCTCTTTGTGGGCAAGGTAGAGGTTTGCAAGGCCCATAGCTCCAAGACAGAGAGTCAAGGAGGGGAAAAACCCTCCAAAAGACCAGGTCAAAGTAAAGAGCAAAGAGCAGAGCAGGCTGGTGCAAAAAGCAGAAACTGCCCCTTTCAAAGGGTGTTCGTACCTTCCTGTTTGGATGCCAATTTCTTCTGTGAGCATCACTTCTAAGAGGCGATGGTCATCGCTCATAAGTGTGGTGACAATATGGTTTAAGATCTCTCCAGAAAATCCTTTAGCGCGGTAGAGTTCTTCGAGTTCTTCTCGTTCTTGATCCCGGTGGTGGGTGATTTCCCAGTGTTCTTCTTGGATTAGACGGTGGAGCCTTTCCAACTTCCCGAACCCGCGAAGAGCGGAGAATGATCCCCTCCATAGACTATATGCGAGAGTGAAAGCGAAAAATCCTGGATAGAAAGGGAGCAGTTTTTCGTGCAGCAGAGGAAGGAAAATTAGGAAAAGAGCGACAGTCTCTTGCGTGGCGCGCACCCCCGCCTCGAGAAAGCCCGAAAGCTCAGAGGCGTGCGCTTCTTGGGTAAAAGCAGATCCTTTTTTTCGCGCTTCGACAAGGTGTTCTAAAGCAGGTTTCCCTGCGAAGTGGGTATGCTTTTTCATAAAGCCTTCGGTTCAATCTTGGACTGGCCAAGGTAGGGAATAAGAGCCTGAGGTACATCAATAGACCCCTCCTCATTTTGATGGGTCTCCAACAGGGAAACCATCAGTCTAGATGTCGCAAGGCCCGATGCGTTGAGGGTATGCGCATACTCTACCCCATTAGCTCCTCGGAAGCGGATGGAAGCTCTTCTCGCTTGAAAAGCGCCGCAGCGCGACACGGAGGAAACTTCATAGTAGCCTCCTTTATGGTCTGTTGCCTGCGCGGGCAAAAATGCTTCAATGTCAATGGTTTTTTCTGCAGAAAAAGAGAGATCTCCTGTGACAAGGAGCATGTTCCGGTAGTGTAGGCCGAGCCCCTCCAAGACCTTTTCAGCGGATTGCAAGATCTTTTCAAAAATTTCTGCACTCTCCTCGGGTCTGCAAACCGCAAAGAGCTCAACCTTGTTGAACTGGTGCATTCGGATCAATCCTCGCTCTTGCCTACCTAAAGCTCCCGCTTCCCTTCGAAAACAAGGCGTGTAGGCTGTGTAGAGAAGAGGAAGCTGCGATACAATCTCCTCTTGGTGTAGCCCGTTGAGGGGAACTTCCGCTGTAGGAATGAGATAAAAGGGAAAATCGGGATCATGTAGAGCGAAGAGCTGATCGCGGAATTTAGGCAATTGTCCAGCTCCTTGCATCGTCTTTTCATTGACCAAAAGTGGAGGCATGATCTCTACAAAGCCATTCTGCGCGTGCGTGTCGAGCATATAGTTCAAAAGGGCGCGCTCGAGGCGCGCTCCCGCCCCTGTGTAGAGCGGCCAGCTTGAACCTGTGATCTTTGCGCTCCTTTTTAGATCGAAAAGGCCCAGAGATAGCCCGAGCTCTAGGTGGTTTTTTATCGGGAACGGGAAAGAGGGTTTGCTCCCCACCGTTTTCAAAACTACGTTTTTTTCCGGGTCTGTTGCAACCGGAACCTCTTCTAGAGGGATGTTGGGTAGCTGGTGCATCTCTTCGAAAAAAAGTGCTTTGGTAGCACGCACTGCCATTTGTAGTTCTTGAACCTGGCTACTCAGTGTTTTCATCCCTTTGAGATCTTCTTCGAGAGATTGTCCCTCTCTTTTTTTCGCGCCAATCACTTTAGAAGCTCGGTTTTGCTCTGCTCTACACTGTTCGAGCAGGGTGATCTCTTCGCGCAGTTGCCGATCCAAAGAAAAAAGTTTTTCGAGAGAGAGATCAGGGATTTTTCCTCGCAGCCGTCTCTCCATTGCAGAGGACTCGCATCTCAAACTCTCTATATCCAGCATGGTGATGTTTCCTCGAGGTGTTCCTTCGCAAAATATACAGAAATATAGAGTGTTTCTCTACATTCCGTCAATGAAATGCACAGCCAAGCGGCCAACAGATATGCTTGTTCTGGGGAGAAGATCGGCGCTACCTCCATTCCAATGCGTGTGGGTTCGCAGTTGGCAAGTGGACCGAGGAAAAGCTGCGAGCTTCCCTTTGGAAATGAAGGGAACAAGAAAGACAGAAAAAGCTGCATATGTACCCATGTTGGGAAGAGTTGTCTAAGGAAAGTCTTGCATCCCATATTCCGCACCCTTTACGTGGATTCGTATATTTTTTCAAAAGGAGGTCTTGAATACCGTAAGTATACCCATCTTGAATGAAGATTTGCGTAGGCAAAAAAGCGGGATTTTTGTACGAGATTTGGGTCTTGTTGAAAAAATCTCTAGGAAAACCTTGATAAAAAGCCCATAAACAAGCGGGGCTCCTTATCTATAAAAAATCTAAGGAGCTTCTGATGCGAAAATGTGATTGGAAAAGAGTTAACCGAG
>JBCDEZ010000034.1:0-17124 GCA_039179045.1 Chlamydiota bacterium
ATCAAAAGATCTCCGCCTGATGTGAACCGGTCCTTTCACAAACACAGAGTCAACTAGAAAAAATCAAAAAATAGTAGATGTAATGTGTCCCTAAGGTAAAGGTATGGAAAACAGATACCCTGCATGCATCCGCTAGACTAAAAATATACAGCGCAATATCCCAAACTGAGAGTGGCCAATCCTTCGATGATTGAAAAACCAAACCCCAGCCGAATACAGTTTGAGAAAGGGCGCAAAAACCTTTGTGGACCCTGCCCAACTCAAAATAATCTCACGTTATTGATTTTTAGGATTTTAAGAATAAAAAATTCTACATGTTTTTGCCAATACAAAAAGAAAATGATGAGTAGATTAAAAACGATCAAATCGTTACAGTTAGGATAGTTTTTCACCACATCTTGTGGGCAGGAATATCTCCAGCGCAATAACGCAAAATAGGCATGTTTTTGGATTTTTACCATACGATCACTCCGTTCATTGAGGTATTCGTGATTGCGGTGATTTTCAACTACATCCTCTCGTTTCTTTGGAATACAAAGTCGATGGATCTCGTATTTGGCTTCTTGGCTTTTTTGCTCTTGTTTGCTGCCTCTTCTTGGCTGCAACTACCCGTTTTGCATAAGATCATGCTTCTTGTAGGCAACGTGGCTGTGATCGCTGTTTTGATCATTTTTCAGCCTGAGCTGCGCTTCGCTCTCTCAAAATTGAGCCTGAAAGGGAAGCGCTACCGGGAGGTAACGGAATTCGATAAATTTTTGGAGTCTTTAGCAAACTCGATCTACCGATTAGCAGAAAAACGAGTCGGCGCTCTGATCGCGCTCGAAAAGGACGACTCTCTCGAGGAGTATGCACGCAAAGCGATTCTACTGAACGCTGAATTTAGCTCTGAGCTTTTGGAATCAGTGTTCGCCTCAGGCACCCCCTTGCACGATGGAGCAGTCATTGTACGCGGCCTCACCATATTGGCAGCCTCGGTCATCTTGCCATTAGCAGAAGATGCCTCCCAGCTTGCAAAGTCCATGGGCACACGCCACCGCGCTGCTCTGGGACTTGCTCATATGACCGATGCCATTTTGATCGTTGTATCAGAAGAAACAGGTAGAGTCTCCATCGCAAGGGATGGGATCATGACAAGAGGTATCAAAATTGACCGCTTCAAAGGAATCATCCGGAGTATCGTCAATCCACCGAACCTCAGCGCAGATACTAGCAAAAAGAACTTCTGGAAATGGATTGTGGAATGATTACCTTCCTGAGAAAACTCTTATTTTCCAACTGGCAAAGAAAACTTTTGGCTCTCATCTTAGCAATGATCATTTGGCTTGTCGTCCATCACTATATGTCCTTGTCTGCTACGGTGCACAATGTGTCTGTCCGAGTAAAAAACATCCCTCACGGCAAAGCGATTGAAGGGGCGCAGAGCGACGGAACATTGCGAGAAAAGATCACGTTGAAAGTCACGGGAAACAAGGAGCTCGTATCCGGGCTGTCAGGCCAGGATTTCGAAGTGGTGATCGATGCAAAAAATACTCTCGGTCCCTGGAAAGCAGAAATCGATAAGACACACCTTCTCTTCCTCGATCGTAAAACCGATTTGCGGCGCATTTACCAGATCAATTCCCCCTCTTTGTTTTTAAAGACTGTGCCTATGATTACAGAGAAAGTACCGATTTTCGTCGCGAAGCCGACAGGCAACCCTCCTAGGGGCTACGACTTTGTCGATGTTCTTCCCTACAATCTTTATTTGGACGTAACAGGTCCGGAGAGCGTAGTCAAAAACCTGAAAAAGTCGGGTGTAGAGCTTGCCCTCAACCTCGACCTCATCTCGCGCGATGATCTCGATGCTCTCTACGAACAAGAAGACCGACGGGGTAACGAGGTGAGCTATTCTGTTCCAGATGCCTTGAAAGCCATCGAAATTCCTTCCCTTTCGAAGTATCCGTTTTGCCTCAACAATGAGCAGGCCAAATATCTTCGCATCAACTTTGTAAAAAAAGAGCTCTTGCAGATTCCTCATCACATACCCATCTCCTGTTTTTTCTCCCATCGCCTTGCAAACGAAGACTCTGCAAATCCCTACTCTCTTCGAGTCAATAATTTCATTGGGAAGAGGAACGGTATCTATACGATCAAAGAAAGGCTCTTTGTGAAAGGAGTATCCACACTTTTCACAGAAATCATCAAAGATATGATCCAAATCGTGATTTCAATCACCCCCGATGGCAAAACATTGGGATGGAATGTGCAGATCATGAATCCACACCAGTTAGAGGATCGCTACGTAAAGGCAAAACAACAAAGTATACAAAAAAGGGGGCCATTCCACAAAGATATACACTCTCAAGAGGAGTACTTACGCAACCGCTTTCGGAAATACATGAACGAGCTTCGCCTGTTCACAGCAAACAATGAGAAGTTGGCTTTACGTGTCTACCTCGAAGGCAGAGAAATTGTCATCGAAAGAAATCAGGATCTATAGTCTATGCGGATCGCTCTCATCCATCGAAAAGGGCAAAAACCTGGCGGAGTGGAAAGGTTTGCTGAAAAAATCCGCCAATTCCTAGAAAAGGAGGGATGGACCGTATCCCACTTGCATGAGGGAGCTTTTTCCCTCCCAAAAACGCGCCTTAGGAGGAAAAAGGCTTTTGACCAAGCCTGTGCGCGCTTTGTCCACAAGCAAGCCTCCAGCTTGCAAGCGGTGCTGAGCTTAGAGAAAATTGACTGCAACCCCACGCACCTTAGGCTCGGCGAGGGATTGCATGCAACTTACTTGCAAAAGCGCGCCCACTTTGAGTCTTTTTTGAAACGTTGGCATCTGCGCCAAAGCAGGTTCCACCGCCACGCTCTAGCTGTAGAAAAAAAATGCTTAGAAAACCCCCGCCTCAAAACACTTTTTTGCAACGCAGAAATGGTGAAGCAAGAAGTGCTTGCCCACTACCAGATCCCTCCAGAAAAAATTGTCGTGATCCAAAACGGGATCAACTGGAGCGAATACGAAGGCCCGTTTGCCTCATGGAGAGACGAGAAAGTAGCGCTTCACAGACGTTACGATCTTCCCTCCTGTTTTCACTTCCTTTTCGTGGGCAACGGCTTTGTGCGTAAGGGGCTTTGGTTCCTGTTGCAAGCATTTGCTGCGCTGCCTAAAAATACGCATCTCTCCGTTGTAGGAAGATGCAAAACGCTCCCCTCTTGCAAGCGGTTTGTGCGCAAGCACAAACTAGAGAACAGAGTGCGCTTTTTCGGAGCACAAAACCCCACACCCTTCTATCAGCTAGCAGACTGTCTTGTTATCCCCTCTTATTACGATCCCGCTGCTAACGTCACTCTCGAAGCGCTTGCAATGGGGCTGCGTGTTGTCTCTTCTACAGCAAACGGAGCAGCAGAGATCTTGCCTCCCACTTGGCGAGTAGACAAACCAGAAGATCCACGCGTCTTACAACAAGCCCTTCTCGCTGCTTTGCCGGAGAAGAAAACAGAAGAAAGTGCCACAAAAAAGCAAGATTTAGTACGCTCTTTTTGTGATCAAAAGCAGCTGAGAAAATTTGTACAACACATTCGTCCGGTGTAGGGAAAAACTCTCTTATTTCCTTATACGCTCTTTCATCTATCCGATTGGGTTTCTTCCCCTGCCTTGGATTCGCAGACTGGGCAAAGCGCTCGGCTGCCTTCTCTACTATACGGTACCCAAATACCGGAAAAGGACACTGAGCAACCTAAGCCTTGCCTCTTCGTTAAACCTCCGAGGTAAAGAGCTGCGCAAAATCGCGATTCACTCGTTGCAAAACTTTGCAATTGTCGCTTTGGAGTATCCGAAGTTCGCGCGTCTACGTAACCTAGGGGGGTGCATCACCTGCCGCAATCCGAAAAAAGCGCTTGCGCTCATAGAACAGGGCATTGGAATTGTCTTTTTCTGTGGACACCAGGCCAATTGGGAGACCCTATTTTTGGATGGAACGACCAGGATGCCTGGCACTGCAATTGGCAAAGCAACAAAAAACCGGTTTCTCTACGCTTGGATTATTGCTATTCGAGAGCGATACGGGGGCAAAATGATCGAGCAAAAAAGAGCCTTGAAAGAGGGGTTGCGAGCTTTGAAAAAAGGGCACTTTTTAGGGATTTTAGGGGATCAAGCAGATCCTGAAAGTAGCTTTTCTTTCCCTTTTTTCGGTAGAAGATCCAAGACCTCCTTAGCACCTGCCCTTTTGTCCTACAAATCGGGATGTCCCCTCATTGTTGCTACCACCAAAAGAACTCAAAAAGGATACGAGATTGAGTATGCTGATCCGATCTGGCCTGATACAAACAATCCACTGCGCAAAGAGGCGCCTTGGATGATGGAAAAAGCACTCTACGCTTTGGAGTGCTCTATCGCGAAAGCCCCCGGCGAGTGGCTCTGGACGCACAACAAGTACAAACAGCACAACAAGCGTCAGATTCGCCCCCGGTTTCGTCACGATGCGCTTCTCTTCATTTTCGATTTAGAGCACCAGCACCTTCTACCACAACTGCAGGTCTTTCGGAGGATTTATCCCGACAGCTTTTTCTTCCTATGCCTACACGAAAAAAGCGCCCTCCCCCCTCCTGACCTCGATATCGAAGAGTTGCTCTTTTTTCGCAAAGAAGAAGATCTTTGGATAGATGACCACCGCTGCAAGTGCGTGTTCAACTTCTCGAGACATCCGAGTGTAAAGCGCCACTTTCTTAAGAAAAGTGCGCATGAAGTACTCAGCTATCCAGATCTATATCAACTGGCAAAAGATCGGACTTCGCCCTCTGCTATTTTGCAAAGCGCGCTTCTCAAGAGTTTTCCGTGACCCAACGCTTTTATTTACGCTGCGATTTTGCAAAGACCACCTACCAGATAGAAGGAAGTGAGATGCGCCATGCGAAGGTGCTGCGACTGCAAGAAGGCGCTCTCATCACTCTTCTCAATGGAGAGGGAAGCTCTGCCCTAGCGCAAGTACGTGCAGAAGACAAGATGAGCTTCAAAGTGGAGATTCTCTCGGTGACTAGAACTATTCCCTCTCCTAATAGAAGCGCCCTCGCCTTGGGGCTCCTCAAGCAAGCGGGTCTAGACCTTGTAACGGAAAAAGCGGTAGAAATCGGGATCAATCATCTCCATTTCTTCCGAGGAGAAAGATCGGAAAAAAAAAACCTCTCTTTCTCTCGTTTGGAGAGGATTGCGGTCAGCGCGATGAAGCAATCGGGCGGGCTTTTCCTACCAAAAATCGCTCTTTACCCATCGATAGAAGCGGTACCGAGGGAGTATACGTCTCTTTACTATGGCTCTCTTGCAATACAACCGCGTGTCGAGGCGCAAGACGAGAGCTCTCTTTTCTACGTAGGCCCGGAAAAGGGATTTTCGGAAAAAGAACACGCTTTTCTCCACAAGATCAAAGCCAGGGCCATTTCCCTTTCTGCTAGGACGCTGCGCGCAGAGACGGCTGGAATCTTAGCTGCCTATTTTCTAGAGAGGGGCAAGCAGATAGAGTCTTGCTAAAGGATCGTTTTTCTAGTTGGCAAACACACAACTACCTCGATTGTCTCCGGTAGACAATCGCTTTTGCAGGATCCATAGCAATTTCTTCTCCCTCTTGCAAGATACTCAAAGCATTTTCTGCGCGCACAATGATAGATAGATGGTGCAAGCGAGCAGCTTCCAGTGCATAGGTACAAGAGGAGTGGTCATCAGCATGGCTCTCCAAGATCACCCCTCGCGCATTTTGCATCATAGGTAGATAGGAGGAATCACAAGCTGGCAAGACCAAAATGGCATCTTCATAAGAGTCCGTGTTCCCGCGCAGGACAAAGCGCTTTACGCGCCCTTGTACGACTGCCCCATAGCCACTCTCTCCACGGGCAAGAATGCTTCCGATGCTCTCCACAGTCATGGTATTAGTGGACCCGCGCAGACCAAATTCAGCACCTGCAATCACCACAACCAAGTCACCGAAAGAGAGAATCTCTTCCCTAATAGCATACTGGCTTGCCGTCTCGAAAAAGTTCTGCCAAGTTGCACTCTTTGCTAGGAGAGGGATCACCCCCCAAAAACAACCTAGCTGCTGGAAAATAGTCGGATCATGTGTTACAGCAATAACAGGCATTTCTGGTTTGAATCGAGAAACGAGACGCGCGGTCAAGCCCGAAGTTGTGAACACAAAAATCATATTCGCTCCCAGCGTATAAGCGGTTTTCACCGAAGAGAGCGCAACAGCAGAAGAAATATTCGGGAACTCTTTGCGTGAGTGGAGGTAGTAAAACTCCCGATTGTCAAAGTCTTCTTCCACGTCCTGTGCGATCTTTTTCATGAGCTGTACCGCTTCGATCGGATACTTCCCCACAGAGGACTCACCTGAGAGCATGATGGAAGAGGCGCCCTCGTAAATGGCGTTGGCCACATCAGACACCTCGGCTCTCGTCGCTCTCGGATTGACGATCATCGACTCGAGCATTTGTGTTGCAATCGTTACAGGTTTGCACGCATCGAAACATTTACGCACCATCATCTTTTGTAACTTGGGTACAAGACTCGGGTCGAGTTCTACACCGAGGTCTCCTCGAGCCACCATAATGCCGTCTGAGACCTGTACAATCCGGTCAAACTCCTCAATCCCTTGCCGATTTTCGATCTTAGCGACTACGAAAACTTCGGGTCTACCCTGGGCGGCCAAAAGCTGCTTGATCGCGAGAACATGTTCCGAAGAGCGTATGAATGAGGCCGCCACTATTTCGATGCCCATTTTGCAGCCAAAAATGAGATCTTCCCGATCTCTTTTCGTCAGTGCGGGCAAGTTGAGCTTCGCGTCCGGTACGTTGATCCCCTTTCTCGAAGCGAGAGCCCCTGCATCGATCATCTTGACCAAGAGGCGCCCAGGCTCTTTGGCCATTACAGTGCCGGCTAAGTACCCATCGTGGAACAAGATCGTCATCCCTACATCAATTGAAGAAATCACAGAAATCGGATCCATCGGCAGCTCATTTGAGGCCTTTGCCCTTTCTACAAGCGCGATGATCTCTCCCGATTCCACTTTTTTCTCTTGTTCGAGTATTCCAATGCGGATCTCAGGGCCTTTAGTATCGAGCATCAAAGGGCAAGAAAGTCCCAAGCTCTTCCGGGCGCTTTTTACCCACTTGATTCTTTTTGCGTGCTCCTCATAAGTACCGTGACTGAAATTGAAGCGAGCAATATTCATGCCCGACAAGAGCAACTCTTCAATTTTTTGCAAAGAGTCGACGGCAGGGCCTAATGTGCAGATGATTTTTGTTTGCTTCATGAATTTTTTTTTAGCATAGATCAGATTTTTCAGGAAACACTCGTGCGCTCCTCAAAGGCAATCTCATGTAAATTCCATATTTCGCATCCTTTCCGCAAGGTAGGTGAAGAATATGGGTTAAATCTATTGCCCCAAGATTTCTTGCATGAGACTTCTTTGGAAAGTTTCTTTTTCAGAGAATTTCGAGTAGAAGATTTGGGAGAAAAATGCCCAGAGATTTGTATGAGACGTGGTCAGATCAAGGCCCTTTCGTTTGAAGAATTTTGAAGCTTATATACCCATTTCATTTGAAGAATTGGGTGCAAAAAAGAATAGAGATAGGAGTGATTTGTGGTGGATTTCTTCAGTCCAGGGAAAAGGCCCAGACTGAGTGGGGACCAACTCTCCAAAAAAACCAGCTTTTTGCTTGTGAAAAAACTCCTTCATGCAGTTCTTCAGCTAACGATGCGTATACTTGCAACACCAGGTCCCGCTTTTGCAAAAGATACGCGTCAACATGAAAAGGTGAGAAGTGCGCATTCTATAAAAGGCAGAGATCCTTTTATCCCACTCTTTGTTAATTAATTGAACCCGAAATGCAGGTTATTGTTACTCGAATCATTTGCTAGCACCTACCACAAAGTTGGAGATGTCACAGATCAAACTACCACTTGGTTCTTGGAGTATAGTAGCTCCAAAATCGATAGGCAACAATAACAGAGGAGTGAATGTCATGAAAAGCGCCCTTATAGCCATTCCTAGGATATGTTCAGGGGGACCAGATAAATCATCCAGTAACCAACTGCGGATTTTATATCCCATGACTCCGAAGTAACCGAAAATCAACGCTGTTTGTATGTATCGAATTACGGGGAATATCTCGCGCAGAACCGTATTTACCACATGAAATGCGACAAGAATTAGATTGTGAATAGAGGCTGAAGGGATATCATTACAATCGGTTGTTTCGGTAAAAAAGTAACCAAATTGCATCAATGGACTTCTTGAAATAAGAGGATTGCGTATATTGCGTATATTGTCTACGTTCATGCGAGTTTCAAATTTTTTATTTAAAAATAGATTGTTATCTTGTACTACTTGTGCGCTTGTTTATTTAAATTTTTTAGGAAAGCAATCGTAAAAAATTTTACCGAACCAATACGGATACTTACTAAAATTACTAACAAAGAATTCTACTTTATCTTGCACATTAAAACAAAGCATAAATGCATCGGCGAACAGATCGTATGTGCATTTTCTTGTAAAAAATTCCTCCTAGTTCGTTTTATTAGCCCCCCCCTTTAGAAACTTTCTTTTTTCTTTAAGATGCAGTAATATAAAAAATGAAATTTAAAGAAATATAACTACGAATCCAAAACATGGCCCAATCTTATGAAAATGGAGAGCTCCTTACAGGAGATTGTCGAGCGGGGTCCTCTGAGAATTTTGTAAGTAGTCCAATCTTGCATCGCGCTTTTTCTACCTCTTTGCGCACCACTTAGAAAGAGCTAAAAGAACCTGATCCCCGTTTCACCCATGGTTTCTTACAAAGTACTAAAGAACTCCGCTTTTCGCCATTCAGTGGGTTGTCGTAATCTGGTCGACGAGAATCTCCATCACTTGTTCGAAATCAGATTCCTTGTTACTGCAAGCGATCACCAGCAAGCGGCTTTCGAGAAAAAACCCAAAAAAAGTGGCGTAGCTGTCCAAACTACCCTGGTGCCCCACGAAAGGTCCCGAGCAAGTATCCACTGTCCCGAAGCCTAAATTGATGATCTCTCCGTCAGCATCTCGTCCATAATCTTTTAGCATCAGATCTACAATCTCTCGAGGAGCTTCATCGAGAAGGTAATGTGCCCATCTCTTGAGATCTGCAACAGTAGAGATCACGTTACCTGCTCCAAGCGCATTGCTCATGTCCAGGCATACTATTGGGTCGCGATCAGGTGCCAATCTAGAGAATCTAGCTTGCTGCTGGAAAGCAAAGTAATTGCCTGCAATAGGTGCAAAAGAAGAGCGCATCCGCGCAGGCGTTTGAATGAGTCTCGCAAAAACTAGATCGAATGACTCTCCTTGCATTTCTTCGATCAACTTTCCCAAAAGAAGATAATTAGAATTTGAGTAGAGCTCTTTTTTTGCCCTATCAAAGGATATTGACTGCAAAAGGGTGACTGGATCCATGGGATGGTTCCAGCCTTTTGCCAGGGCAAATTCATCACCATACGCTTCTAGGTAATTTGACAAACCAGATCTATGGGTCAATAAATCGAGAAGCGTGATCTCATTGATCCAACTTTTTCCGAGTTTTTTTAGGAAAGGTGATTTTGGAAACAATTGGGGCAAGGGCACTTGGAGTAACTTTTCCCATTCCTCTTGAGGATACACTTCGCGTAGAGTCATGAGGAGCATGTACGCAGTCATGTTCGTTGAAATAGCGCCGATATAAAATTGTGTGTTTTCATCGACACCGGGCGTCGCGTAGACAAAATCTACAGAATCAGACACTGATACAATGGAATCTCCCTCTAAAGTTTCTTCTAGGGGGGCTAAATATTTTTGCCATTCGGGAGAGCTGCATGGAACAGAAGCAAATACAGTAGTGCAGGTAAAAAGTGCTGTAAAACATAAATTGCGCAAAACGTAGACCTTTCTTATTTTTTAGACATTTTAGTATGCCGAATGGGGTATAAGGAATACAATAATTATCTAAGTTTCGGGGGTTCAGCCATCAAAAACTGGCCCCCTTCAGGCAACATATTGCGTGATGGTTTTTTAGGCTAGCGGATGCACGTAGCATATCTGTTTTCGTCACCTCTACCTACAAATGAAGCTACACGTACCATTTTTTGATTTTTTCTGGGCTGACCCTGTGTTTTTGAAATGACCGTTTTACATCAGGTATAGATCGTTTGGGGGTGATTTTTTCCCTATTCTACTCTTTATTTAAATTCATTAAACCCGAACCCCGGGTCAATTGTGCTTTTCGGCCACAATTTCTCGCAACAGCCTTTCGCTCTTTGCCTCTCATGATCCCTTTCCTCTATTTACCAAGAAAGATTCTTGAGTAATCCTGTTCAACGCTTTACCCTAGATAGGCATGGATATAGAAGAGAAGAAACTTGTCTTAAAAAATGTGCGGGTACACAACCTCAAAAATGTGAGCATCACACTACCGAAAGAAGAGTTGATCGTGTTTACCGGAGTATCGGGTTCGGGGAAATCCTCTCTCGCTTTCGACACGATCTATGTGGAGGGGCAAAGAAGATTCCTTGCCTCATTGTCCCATACCTCCAGAAGAGCTTTAGGAGGATGTGCCAAACCGGAGATCGAGCAGGTGTCGGGCATTTCCCCTACCATTGCCATCGAGCAGAAAATAGCGGGCCGTTCTCCCCGATCTACAGTGGGCACCATGACTGGGATTTACGACCACCTGCGAGTTTTGTTTGCAAGAATTGGCAAGCCCCACTGTCCGGTAAGTGGAGAGCCTGTAGGTGCTTTGAGCCGTGAAAAGATCATCCGATTCGTGCAAGAGATCGAAGAGGGAACGGTTTTTTATATCCTCTACTCATTTGCTCGCAAAAAAAAGGGGGAATTTCGAGAAGAACTCCAAGAGCTGATGCAAAAAGGATACACGCGAGTCCGCATCGATCAAGCCTTTTTTACAATTGACAGTACCCTTTCTTTGGACGGAAAAGTGGCCCACGATATCGATGTAGTAGTCGATCGAATCAAGAATTCTCCTAGCGAAGCTTCTCGCACCAAAGAATCTGTAATAGAGGCATTAGATAGAGGAGCGGGCATGTGCCTGATCTATTTCCCGGAAAAAGACGAGGCCATTGTCTATTCTGAGACAGCTTACTCAAAGACCTCAGGAATTTCTTATCCTGCTCTCGAGCCGATCGACTTTTCTTTCAACCATCCAAGGGGGATGTGTGCATCTTGTCAAGGGCTCGGTCAGTGCCAAGAGTTTTCCCTGGAAAAAATCATTGTGCCTCATCTTTCGATCGCAGAAGGATGCTGCCTTGTGGGAGGAAGCTACCAGACAGTCCGCTACCGAAACATCTATGAAAACTTGGCTCATATCTACAAATTTTCGGTACACACCCCCTGGAACGAGCTGAGTAAAAAAGCGCAGAAAGTCTTTTTGTACGGCACGGAAAAAAAATGGACCGAAATGCTTTTTGTGCATCCAGAAAAAGGAACCCAGTGGGTCGAATATGTGCATTGGAAAGGCGTTTTATCCGATGCAAGAGAACGTCTATTGCAGGCAAGCTCAGAGCGCTACCGGAAAAAAATGCAGAATTTTCTCCAGCAAGCGATCTGCCCATACTGCCAAGGAGAGCGGCTACAACCCTATCCAAGAGCCTGCCTCTTGGGAGAAAAAAGCATCGGAGAGCTTACGAAACTCTCTTTGCAAGACCTCTCCTCTTTTCTCACCCATCTCAAACTAGACGCAACCGACCAGCAAATCGCAGAGGAAATTCTCAAAGAGCTGGAAAGAAGAGTTGCTTTTTTGATCCAGGTGGGACTGCAGTACCTCTCTTTAGATCGGATTTCCCCTACCCTTTCAGGAGGAGAGTCACAGCGAGTACGCCTTGCCTCTCAGATCGGATCGGGGCTCGTAGGTGCTATCTACGTTCTCGACGAGCCCTCGATCGGCCTACACCCCGAAGATCACACAAAACTGATCAAAACTCTGCACCGTCTGCGCGACTTGGGCAACACGGTGATTGTAGTGGAGCACGACCCCGACACGATTGCAGCTGCCGACACGATTGTAGATATGGGGCCTTTGGGAGGCGCAGCCGGAGGGGAGATCCTGGTACAGGGGACCTTAGAAGACCTCTGCCGAGAGGAGCGATCCCTGACCGGTAGCTACCTTGCAGGAAGAAAAAACCTCCCCTTTGCGAAAACAAAAAGGACGCTATCTCCCGGCATGGTAATTGAAAAAGCCAGCCACCACAACTTGCAAGAGATCACCGTGGCCATCCCTCTAAAAGGCCTTGTCTGCGTCACGGGAGTATCAGGATCGGGAAAATCTTCGCTTGTCTCAGGTATTTTGTACCCAGCTCTTGCCAATCACTTCCACGGAGCAAAGTTGCCTGTAGGCCAGCATCAAACAATCCTAGGACTGGAAAAAATCGACAAAGTCATCCATATCGATCAGTCTCCCATAGGGAGGACTCCGCGGTCGAATCCAGCGACCTATATCCAAGCCTTCTCACCGATACGGGACCTCTACGCATCGCTACCTGAAAGCCAACTTCGGGGATTGAACAAGGGGCATTTTAGCTTCAACGTCGCAGAAGGCTCTTGCTCCATGTGCCAGGGAGTCGGGCAGATCGAGCTGAATATGGACTTTATGGACAATATCTGGATCCCTTGTACTGCCTGCAAACAGAAGAGATTCACTCCCGACGTGCTTTCCGTCAAATACGGGGGGAAAAGTATCTACGAAGTACTAGAAATGCGCGTTACTGAAGCAAGAGAACACTTCCAAAACGTACCCAATATCGAAAAGAGGCTCGCCCTTTTAGAAAAGGTAGGTCTGGGATACATGAAGCTTGGACAGAGCTCTCCTACTCTTTCTGGAGGAGAAGCCCAGAGAATCAAATTGGCCAGAGAGCTGGTGCGCCCCGGCACAGGCCAAACTCTTTATATCCTCGATGAACCGACAACAGGCTTGCACTTACACGACCTTTCCCACTTGCTCTACGTGCTCCACACTCTCGTCGATCAGGGCAATACCGTGCTTGTTATTGAGCACAATATCGACTTCATCAAAACAGCAGATTGGATCATCGATTTAGGACCCAAAGCAGGAGAAGAAGGAGGACGTCTCATGGGAGAAGGTAGTGTAGCTGAGATCCAACAGCTCGATACTCCCACAGGAAGAGCTCTAAAAGAACGGAAGATCGAACCTCCTACTCGCAAAGAAAAGCCCGTCTGTTCACGCTCTCTTTGCGTGAAAACTGCAGAGCAAAACAATTTGAAAGGAGTCGACCTTGAACTGGAGCTTGGAACCATCACGGCTTTCAGCGGGCCTTCAGGTTCGGGCAAGAGTTCTCTTGCTTTTGATACCATTTACGCTGAGGGGCAAAGGCGGTACATCGAATCTTTGAGTACCTACGCGAAAAGTTTTTTGCAGACCCCGGAAAAACCGAAGGTAGGGCAGATTACCAATTTACTCCCCTCCATTGCGATTGAGCAGACGCAGTCTGCTGTCAACCCTCGGTCTACGATCGGAACACTGACAGAAATTTATGACCTTCTCCGCGTCTTTTTCGCACACATGGGCACAGCCTACTCCCCGGAAACAGGGGAGAAGATCACAATGGTTGATCGAGACTGGGTCGCACAGCAAATCTTAGACAACCATCCAGAAGAAAAACTTCATATCCTCTCCCCCTTGCGACCTACCCGCTCTGAGGATTTTTCCCATTTCTTAGCCAGACTAGAACGGGAGGGCTTTCTTCGTATCCGACTCGATGGAGTCTATTATGAGGTGGGAGACGATATCCCCTACCTTCCTCAAAAACATCAGGAGCTATTCGTAGTTGTCGATCGCCTGATGGCAAGAAAAAAGGAAAAACTACGCCTTTTTGAAGCAATCGGGAAAGCAGCTACTCTTGGTGACAATGTCTTTACGATAGCAGCAAAAGAGGATCTTTTTTTCAACCTCGCCTTTTCTGATCCCACAACAGGCAAGTCGTATCCAAAAATCACACCTCAGACATTTTCTTTCAATGCGCAAGAAGGCATGTGCCCTGACTGCCAAGGTATTGGCTCTGTATACGGCTGCAGCATGGAAAATATGTTCGATTGTTCCATCGGGGACCTTTTTGTCGACATGCTAGCATTAGATGAGGATTCAAGGCTTCTGCTCGAAGACTACTTTTCTTCTCTCAACATACCTACATACATCCCCTTAGAAGAGCTAACAAAAAAGCAGCGAGACATTTTTTTACGGGGAAGCTCGAAGCGCTATACGATTCGTGGAGGCGCTATTTACTGGAAGGGGCTCGAGACCATGCTTGCTTTCGGAGCGAAGTACGCGTCTAGATCCGTGCGGGAGCGTCTCGCGCCTTGGATGCACTCGCTTACCTGCCCCTCTTGCAAAGGCACCAGATTGCAGCCTCTTGCGCGCCATGTGCGTGTATCGAGCATCACTCTTCCTGAGTTTTGCGCTTTGTCGATTGATGAATCGCTCGCGTTTCTGGGAAAGATCGAACGGGAGATTCCCCCATTTTTGCAAGATTCTTTTGCAGATATGCGAGCAAAGTTTTCCTTCTTGCAAGAAATTGGCCTCGGATACCTCTCCCTCAATCGTACAGATCCTTCCCTGTCGGGAGGAGAGCTCCAACGAATCCGACTAGCGAGGCAGCTAGGCTCAGGACTTACCTCTTGTTTATACGTTCTCGATGAACCGACAACAGGGCTACACCCCCACAACAACTTGCTCCTCAATCAAGCCTTGCAAAAGCTGCAAAAATTGGGAAACACGCTTCTTGTTGTGGAGCATGACCCGATGACCCTGCAGATCGCAGACACCATTGTCGACTTTGGGCCGGGCGCGGGATACCAGGGAGGCACGATCACGGCGAAAGGCACACTCGAAGAGATCAAAAACAATCCCGCATCTTTAACGGGAGCTTATCTTAGTGGAAGAAAACAAATCCAGATTCCTCCCAAACGGAAGGAACTTGTGCCTACGATCCAAATCGAAAAAGCGCGGGTGCACAATTTGCAAAATATCTCCTTCACCCTGCCGAAACATGCGTTCATCTGCATCACAGGAGTATCAGGTTCGGGCAAGACTTCCCTGATGGAACACGTCTTGCAGCCAGCTATTTTGCGCGCTCTAAGGGAAAAAAAGGATCGCATCTCGACTCCAGAGTATACCGTATCGGGCTTGTCTGCCTTCGATAAGGTAATCGTAGTGCACCAAGCTCTTACCAAAGTGGCTGCGAAATCGGACGTCGCGTCGTATAGCGATGCCTTGACTCCTCTCCGCTCTTTTTATGCCTCCTTGCAACAGGCCTCCCTGCGCGGGCTTCTCCCCGTGCACTTCAGCTACCACCACAAAAGGGGGATGTGCAAAACCTGCTACGGGCTGGGCTACCGGGAAGTGGATCTACAATTTCTTCCCTCGGTGCGGATTCTTTGCGAGAGTTGTGCGGGTCACAAACTCGGTCCCAAAGCATTGGAGGTCTCGTATAAAGGGAAACACTTAGGGGACGTTTTGCAGATGAGCATTGACGAGGCAGCGCTCCTTTTCGCCGATATTCCGAAAGTTTGCAAGAAGTTAGATACTTTGCAAAAAGTAGGCCTAGGTTACCTGCTTTTAGGGCAGAAGATCCAAGAACTGTCCGGAGGAGAGAAGGGAAGAATACGCCTTGCAAAAGAGCTAACCAAGCGCTCTACGGGAAAAACATTGTATCTTGTCGATGAGCCAACTACAGGACTGCATCTCGACGATTTGCAGAAACTGCTCACAATTTTTCAAGAACTCGTAGACAAAAAAAACACGCTGATTGCGATTGAGCACACCCTTGATTTTATACGCGCCGCCGACTACATTGTGGATATGGGGCCCGGTGCGGGAAAAAAAGGAGGCCGTGTCGTTGCTACAGGCACGCCTGAACAAATCACCCGATCTACCAAATCCCTAACTGGAAAATACTTACGTTAGGCATTCGAGTATGCACAGATACAAAACTTCGCGCAGAAAAGCGCACGCAATGGCTTTTGCCGTATTCCTTGTAGGAGTCGGACTGCTCTTCATTTTGCGCAGCTGGTGGCCAGGAATCGCTCTGGTAGTCGGGCTTTCGCTGGCCGTACGCCAGTACCTCCTTGCCAGCTACTTTGCTATGGGAATGTCTCTTTTCATCTTCACTGGGATTTTTGTAACAGAACAGTTTCATTTCTCTTCTCCTTGGTACATGCCCCTATTTCTGATTATAGGAGGTCTCTATGTCTTTTTCCGGGAGTTTTTTGGAGGATCGAGCGTGACGGAGTCGGAAAGCGAAGAGGACTTAAATCATGAAATCGAAGAGAACCGAGAAGATCGCCCGTAGTCAGGAAAAGTTGCGAACAGATCCAAACAAATCACCAATGCGCCTTCTGTGATAACATTCCATATTTGTTTGCGCCAATCGACAAAAAAAACCTCTATCGCCAATGCAAAACCACAGAAATAGAAATAGCCTTAAAATAACTTTCCGCCAATTTTTGCACTAGCCAAAGGAGAGACAATCGAAGCTTCCCCACTTGCCGCCTTTGGATACTGTACCCCTAAAACAAGAACCTCTGAAACAGTGTCGCCCATATTTCGCGGTGCAAAGTTCAAAACGGCAATTACGGACTGACCGATCAGCTCATCTATAGCATGCTGTGTGAATCTCCCAACACTTGTTTTTATCCCAAAGCGACCAAAATCAAGTCTCATTTTGTACGCTTTTTTAGGTGCCAAGACTTCTTCTATACCGATCACTCTCCCAATACGAATATCCAAACGGTCGAAAGTCTCCTCCTTGGTGACGGTATCTTTGATCTCTTTTTTCATATTCCTCCAAAAATCCTTGCAAAAAATTGGCTACAGGAAAATCGTCCACATCTATCAATTTTAGTGAAAGTATCCTACACTAAAAATGGAGCACATCCAAGTAGAATGTGTCTGTTTCTCAGGGGGGCGTATTTACATTTCCTTGCAAAAAACTTCTTCTAGGTTGTTTCCGTTCATATAAAAATACTTTTGAGTCCGTTTTAGACTTTTCTTGCCCTGTACTGCGCGAAGAATATTCAAGGCCCATTTTCTAGCTAGAGACATGTTTTCAGGAGAGTGGTCTTTGGAAATCTGTGATCTGTCTTC
>JBCDEZ010000035.1:0-15633 GCA_039179045.1 Chlamydiota bacterium
TACTCAAGAAAACCAAGTACTCAAAGAGTAGAAGGTTACTTAAAATGCCTGATGATGAATCAAATGATGAGAACTGAGAGCTAGAAAACCTTCAAGGATAGTCCTAGTTGGTCTGAAAATCTGATTTTTTCAACAAGGCCATTTTTTGATCGAAATATGTGCAAAACGGACGCTTTTTGGCTGATTTAGCGCTTCAAAAGCAAAAAATTTAGCCACCCGCCTACTGAAGGATAATTCCGGGATCTGTATGGCCGCCTCTAGAATAGAGAAGAGAGACTGGATGTATAGGTAAATCGAATGCAACACCACAGGGCAAATCTGAAGAAGCAACCGCATGGTGCGGTATGCTAAATACAAAACGCCGTCTTTTAGGGCTATTTGCGCTTCCGTTCATGTTCTTTCAGGTGCTTCTTGCGCAGTCGGAGGCCTTTTGGTGTGATTTCCAAAAGTTCGTCTTTTTCTAGGTAGTCGATTGCCTCTTCCAGGGTAAAGACTTTCGGGGGAGTAAGGATTACATTTTCATCGGAGCCCGATGCGCGCATATTTGTAAGCTGCTTGCCTTTTACAGGATTGACCACGAGATCGTTTTCTCTGGAGTGTTCCCCTACGATTTGCCCTTCATAGACTGCATCTCCCGGTTTTAAGAAGAGCGTTCCCCGGTTTTGTAAGTTGAAGCAGGCGTATGCATTCACTTTTCCTGAACAGTTGGCAATGAGCACACCTCTAGCTCTTGTGCGGGAGATCGTTTTCTCCAGGTTGAATGCAGAGAAGGTGGAGGTCAAAATCCCTAGTCCCGATGTCTTCGTAATGAATTCTGATCGGTAGCCCATCAATCCTCTCGTGGGAATCAAAAATGCGAGAGAGGTGATGCCTGTGTCACTAGTGCTCAACGACTGCATTTCTCCTTTTCTTTTGGAAAGATCTTCGATGATCGGACCGGAGAGATTTTCTGGTACCTCAATGTGAACCTTCTCAAAAGGTTCATGGGTGCGTCCTTCCACTTGTTTGGTGATGACTTGCGGCTTGGAAATCGCGCACTCATACCCCTCTCTGCGGAGAGTCTCCAAAAGAACAGCAAGGTGAAGTTCCCCTTTTCCGCAAACCCGAAGAGCATCATCTCGGCCATCGATCTCTTCGATTTTTAAGGTGATATTTGACTCTTTTTCTAGAGCCAAGCGCTCTTTGATCTTATTCATCGTCACATATTTGCCCTCTTGCCCAGCGAAAGGACTACTATTGACCATGATCTCGATAGAAACAGTGGGCTCACTGATTGCAATAGGAGGCAACTCTACGATGTGATCGGGATCGCAGAGGGTATCTCCAATATCGATATTTTCGATTCCTGAAATCACTACAATATCTCCGCAACCAGCTTCAGGAACTTCGACTTTTTCCAGGCCGAGGTAACTTTCGATTTTCGTGATTTTGTGCTCTGTTTGCTTCCCATCTCTATGGGTATTGACGATCCGATCTCCCTTCGCAATTTTCCCTTCTAGAATCCTGCCCGAAGCGCCTCTTCCTGTGAAGGGGTCGTATACTACAGTAGCCGTCTGCATCAAAAAAGAAGCTGTCAGACCTCCAGGGGGAGGAGGACACGCATCAATGATCAAAGAAAAAAGAGGACCTAAATCGACCGGTGTGTCTTCTACCGAGCGAATCGCATATCCCGAAAGGCCGGAGGCGTAGATGTACGGGAAGTCGAGCTGCTCGTCTGTGGCACCTAGTTCAAGAAAAAGATCAAAGGTCTCATCCAAAACGCGATCGGGATCTGCATTGGGTCGATCGATCTTGTTGAGAGCCACAATCGGTTTTAGACCCATTTTCAAAGCGCAAGATAGGACAAAGCGTGTTTGCGGCATCGGTCCTTCTTTCGCATCGACCAAAAGTAGTACCGAATTGACCATGCCCAGCACGCGTTCTACTTCTCCCGAAAAATCTGCGTGACCTGGTGTGTCGATGATGTTGATTTTGTGCTCTCCGTAACGCACAGAGGTGGGCTTGGCAAAAATCGTGATGCCCCGTTCTCTTTCTTGATCATAGCTATCCATGACTCTTTCCGGAAGTGCTTCTGCATCCCGAAAGGTATTGGCTTGCTTCAAGAGTTCATCGATTAGGGTCGTTTTCCCATGGTCGATGTGTGCGATGATCGCGATGTTGCGAATGTGCTCCGGCGTCTCCATAATTCCCTGATAAATATTTGAGTTTCAACAAACTCTCTAATCATAAAGCAAATGTGTTTTGCATAGCTAGCAGTTTGTGAAAACCGCCTCTTTTCCCATCGGATTTCTTGGAATAAAAGGATTTTTTCAGCAAGAGGGGTCGTAGAAGGTTGCGAGGGGCAAATTCCATATGGAAGGATCCAAGAAAAACACACTTTTTTGCACTTTTTCTACCCACAAATACACCAATCCAAACGTAACTTGAAAAGAGCATCACTAAAAAAGCTTTGCAAAAGCTGTCAAACAAGAGTAAGCGGCTCTTATTCCCTGAAAAATGTATCCCCAGTAATCACACTTCATGGTAGGATTTGTACGAATGTGGGAACAAATGGTTTCTTTACTAAGTATTTTCTGGTGGGTATGGATCAAAAATCAGAGGATTGCGCTTTTTCTCCCGTGCTGGAAGAGACCTCTTCGGAAAAACAGGCCCTGAAAACTCATCTTCAAAGAGCTGTTGCAGATGCTTCTGAAAGCCAGATCACAGATCATCTTGCACGCATTGTCAAGAAGTATTCACCGGTAGATCTTGCGTATTGTGTAGAACATATCCCATCCGCAATGCGGCTACCTCTTTACACATTGCTGGGGAATGTACGAGCGCAGATCGCTTTCATCGTACATGTCGATTTTGTGACTAGGCGCGCTATTTTACAAGATATGAATAGTCCCTCTTTTCAAGCACTTTCTCAGCAGATGCCTGCCACCGAGCTGATTTCCCTTTTAGAGTGCCTGTCTCAAGAGGAATTTTCCCAGAGAATCCAAACTCTTCCGACCAAAAGAGAACAGGTGCTTCGTAGTCTACGTTCTTGCCCGAAAGATTCTGCAGGTCAAATCATGACCGAGCGTTTTTTTTCCTTCGCTCTTCAAGAGACGATTGCCGATGCCGCATCCTTGATTCAAGAGCATCCTGAAATCGATTTTGCGCAGGGAATTTTTGTTGTCAATCAAGAGGAGAAGCTACAAGGCTATGTTTCAGTACGCGAAATGCTGATCAATTCCCCCTCCAAGTGCCTCGGAGCGATCATGCGTCCTGTAGCGCACAAGGTATATGTACATGCGGCAAGACAAGAGGTGATCGATCTTGTGGAGGGGTGCAAACTTCCCAGTTTAGCTGTGGTAGATGAGCAAGAGCGGTTGGTTGGTGTAATCACAGCAGAAGATGTACTAGAAGCGTTAGAGGACTTGACAGATGAGACGATGGCAATGATCGCCGGGACAGGAGAGTGTCCTCATATAGATCAGACGGTATTAGCTCGCTGTTTTGCTCGCTCTCCTTGGCTTTTTGTAACCCTCTTGTCTGGGTTTCTCAATGTGGTCATGATGTCTTATTCTGGTCAGTATTTTGGGGATGCTTTTTTTTTCATTTTTTTCTTTGTGCCGTTAGTGACAGGTCTTTCGGGCAATATCGGGATCCAATGCAGTACCGTTTTGGTGCGCAATTTTGCGCTCGGTGCTGTTTCTTCCCGCAGCAAGCCTGCAGCTATGGGCAAGGAACTCGTGTCGGGGTTGCTTAACGGCTTTTTCTTCGGCTTGTTATGCGGAGGGTGCATCTATTTCTTTGCTAGTTTGTTTGCGGCCAATCTCGGTGTAGCTCCATTTTCTGTAGCGCTCGTTGTAGCTGCGGGCCTGATGGGAGCTTGTTTTGCAGGAACATTTTTAGGTGTTTTCTCTCCGCTTTTCTTTCTCAAGATTGGTGTTGATCCTGCAATTTCCTCCGGTCCAATCATCACTGCATTCAATGATTTTCTTTCCATGTTTATCTATTTTTTCATTGCCTGGGGATTGCACGCGGTTTTTCTTTCATGAATCGAAGATTTCCTATAAACTGGGAAAGTGGTATGTATCCATGAAAAGAGTGCGGAAAAGCGGTTCTACAACAGATTCTCCTATCAAGAAAATTGCTCCTTTGCTTGAGGACTTTCTTGATAAAATGCGCCCACGAAAAGAGCGGGAAAAGACGGTGGTATTCCAGGCTTGGTACACTCTCGTAGGTGCTCGAATGCAAGATCTCACCTCTCCTGTCTCTTTTTATGAGGGCGTTTTGACGGTGTCTGTCAAAACGCACACCCTCTACACCTTTCTCTGCACACATGAAACCGAGCGCCTCTTGCAAGAGATGAGAAGGAAGGTACGAAAACCGCCAATTAAGAAAATCCGATTTAAAATCGGCTAATGAGTTATGAGATATAAGGCATGACAACAATGGGAAAAGAAAAAAAGGGCAAAGAAAAAGAGTACGGCGCCCGCTCGATTACAGTCTTAGAAGGCCTCCAAGCTGTCCGAGAAAGACCTGGTATGTATGTGGGAGATAGCCACTCCCAAGGATTGCACCAGCTCGTATACGAAGTAGTAGACAATTGCATTGACGAGGCGATGGCCGGGCACTGTTCTACCATTCAGATTGCGATCCATAAGACAGGGTCGATTTCGATCCAAGATGATGGTAGAGGAATACCTGTAGAGATCCATGCAGACCAGTCGAAAAAGCAGGGCAGAGATGTAAGCGCCCTTGAAGTGGTCATGACGATTTTACATGCCGGCGGCAAATTCGACAAAGATAGCTACAAGGTATCAGGGGGACTGCACGGCGTAGGGGTCTCTTGTGTGAATGCACTTTCCTCTTCTTTGCAAGTAGAGGTCTACCGGGAAGGGCAAGCCTTTTCCATGGAATTTTCTCAAGGGAAAATTGTGGAGCCTCTTGCGCAAATAGGCCCCACAAGGAAGAAGGGTACGAAGATCACTTTTCTGCCCGATTCGAGTATCTTTTCGATCGTCGATTTTGACTACAACACGCTGCTGCGCCGCTTTCGCGAGCTTGCTTTTCTCAATCGGGGTATCTCCATCGAATTTAGCGATGAGAGAGATCCCGAAAGGGAACCTGTTACCTTCGCGTTTGAAGGAGGCCTTTCCTCTTTTGTGGCCTACTTGAACGAGACAAAAGACCCCCTTTTCCCAGAGCCTATTTTTTTCCACGCCTCTCGAGAAGGACACGATGGCCCGATCGACTGCGAGGTCGCGATGCAGTGGAACAGAGGATACAACGAACAAATCTCTACCTATGTGAACAATATCGCAACACGGCAAGGGGGAAGCCATTTAACCGGTTTTTCCACTGCGTTAACGCGAGTGCTGAATGCGTACATCAAAAAAGGTCCTTTCAAAATGGACCGCCTGTCAGTCACGGGAGACGATATGCGTGAGGGACTCACTGCGGTCATCTCTGTGAAAGTGCCCAATCCCCAATTTGAAGGACAGACGAAGCAAAAATTGGGCAATAGCGATGTTGCCTCTGTAGTTCAACAGATCACAGGAGAGGCTCTTTCCACCTTTTTAGAAGAAAATCCGGGTACTGCAAGAGCAATCGTCGAGAAAGCTCTTGTAGCTGCGCAGGCACGTGAGGCAGCAAAAAAAGCGCGAGAATTGACTCTCAGAAAAACTGCTTTGGATAGCGCACGCCTCCCTGGAAAACTTACCGACTGCCAATGGACCGATCCCACTCTCACTGAAATCTACATTGTAGAAGGAGACTCAGCGGGTGGATCTGCAAAATCAGGAAGAGATCGGCGTTCCCAAGCGATTCTACCCATCAAAGGGAAAATCCTCAATGTGGAAAAAGCGCGCCTGCAAAAGGTATTGCAAAATACAGAGGTAGGAACGATCATTGCAGCTCTTGGCTGCGGGATCGGCAAAGACAATTTCAATATTGAAAAACTCCGCTACCACAAAATCATCATCATGACCGACGCCGACGTAGACGGCTCGCACATCCGCACACTCTTGCTCACCTTCTTTTACCGGCACATGCCCGATCTGATCGAACACAATTTCATCTATATTGCTCGCCCTCCACTCTACCGCGTCACCCGGAAGAAAAAAAGTCGGTATATCCAATCCGAAAAGGAGATGGACTCGTACCTTTTGGAGCTTGCCTTAGACGATGTGAGCGTGCGCACCTTACCGCAAAAGATCACTCTTACAAAAGAGGAGCTCCAAGATCTCGTTGATGTGATCTCGCGTCTCGAGAGCTTCATCTCCTCGATTGAGAAAAAGGGGATTTTGTTCTCCGAGCTAATCTCTTTAAAACGGGAAGGCCTCTATCCCCAATATAAAGTGCATATGGGAGAGGCGATCCGTTTTTTCTATGACGAAGAGGAGCTAAGCCAAGCAAAACTAGAAGAAGAGCTTCTACAAAAAGAGCAGCACGAAAAGACGCTCCAGTCGATCCCTGCAAATGAGATCACCCCCGAGATGCACCACTTCCAACCAAAGTCTCTTTCGGTTCTCGAGCTCTTTTCCCAAGAGGATCTCGACGCCTTACAGCAGGATCTCTGCAAATTCTCTTTGTCAGTCGAACAGTATGCAAAGGGAGACGAGCCTCTTTTCGAGGCGAGCACTGCCGAAGATGTCACTCCCATCGATAGCCTGCGTGAGCTGATCGGGTTTCTGCGGGAAAATGGGCGCTGCGGTCTCGATATCCAGAGATACAAGGGTCTTGGAGAAATGAACGCAGACCAGCTTTGGGAGACGACGATGGATCCCGAAGCAAGAACCCTTGTCCAAGTGACACTGCCCGATGCGATCCGTGCAGACCAGATCTTCTCGATGCTGATGGGGGAAGAGGTCGCGCCGAGAAGGGCGTTCATTGAGTCACATGCTCTTTCAGTCAAAAATCTCGATATCTAAGGTAAAGGAGAACGAATCCCGTTATGAGCTATACGGAAAACGAAGAAATTGTCCCACGCAATGTCGAAGAGGAAATGTGCGAGAGCTATTTGCGCTATTCGATGTCTGTCATCATTTCACGAGCGCTGCCCGATGTGCGCGATGGATTGAAACCCTCGCAAAGAAGGATTCTCTACGCGATGCGCGCTTTGCATCTGTCTCCAGGAGCTAAGTACCGCAAATGCGCGAAAATTTCTGGAGATACCTCGGGAGACTTCCACCCACACGGAGAAAGTGTAATCTATCCCACGCTTGTGCGGATGGCCCAGAAATGGGCAATGCGCTATCCCCTCATTGATGGGCAAGGCAACTTTGGATCGATTGATGGAGATCCTCCCGCTGCGATGAGGTATACCGAGGCCAAGCTCACCTTCGCCTCGATGAGTCTTATGGAGGATCTCGACAAAGATACCGTAGACCACCTACCCAATTACGACGAGACAAAGACGGAACCGACGGTTTTCCCTGCGAAATTTCCCAACCTTCTTTGCAACGGCTCTTCAGGAATCGCTGTGGGCATGGCTACGAATATCCCCCCCCACAACTTGCGCGAGCTGATTGCAGCAACCCTCCTGGTTCTACAAGATAAACAAGTCTCCATCGAAGAGATCATGAAGGTGATGCCCGGCCCCGATTTCCCCACGGGAGGGGTGATTTCAGGATTCCGTGGTATACGAGAGGCTTACCACACAGGAAGAGGTAAGATTCTTCTGCGTGGCGTTCTTGATGTGGAGGAGATCAAAGAGGGCAAGTCGGCTCTCATCGTAAGCGAGATTCCCTACAATGTGAATAAATCGCGCCTGATCGAACAAATCGCACAACTCATCACCAACAAAACAATCACGGGTATCAGCGATATTCGCGACGATTCGGACAAGCAAGGTCTACGCATCCACTTAGAACTCAAAAGAAACGAGATTCCCGAGGTGATCATCAATCAACTCTACAAGTTTAGTGACCTACAGGTGACCTTCGGCTGCAATATGGTGGCGCTCGACAAAGGACTGCCTCGAGTGATGAACATTCGCGAGTTCATCGTGGGGTGGATGCACCATAGAATAGAGGTTATCCGGAGAAGAACGCGCTATGAACTACGCAAAGCAGAGGCGCGTGCGCACGTATTAGAAGGCTACCTCCGCGCTCTTGAGCACCTCGACGCTGTCATCCAATTGATCCGTTCTTCTCAAGACAAGCAGCATGCAAAGCGAGCTCTTGTTGAGCAGTTCTCCTTTTCTAGCGCCCAGGCGAACGCTGTTTTGGATCTCCGCCTCTATCAAATCACCTCTCTTGAAAAGGAAAAAGTAGAGGAAGAGTATGCGGAACTACAAAAAAAGATCGCGCACTACCGGGCAATCCTCGGATCAGAGAGTATGGTAAAAGAGATCATTCGCAC
This sequence comes from Chlamydiota bacterium, assembly GCA_039179045.1. GTDB lineage: Bacteria > Chlamydiota > Chlamydiia > Chlamydiales > SM23-39 > JBCAXK01. The sequence goes on from JBCDEZ010000035.1 coordinate 8,338, forward strand.
CGAGCTCGAAGGTTTGCTTGTAAAGCACAAAGCGGAGCGAATGACACAGATCACCGCTGCCGAAAGTGAGCTTCATATGGAAGATCTCATCCGCGAAGAGCAGGTAATTGTCACGATATCTGACGATGATTACATCAAGAGAATGCCTATTTCGGCATTCCGCGAGCAAAAGCGAGGAGGCCATGGTGTTATCGGTATGGAAATGAAAAAAGAAGATGCCCTCAAAATGGCTTATGTCTGCTCGACCCACGACCAGCTTCTGATCTTCACGAGTTTAGGGCGTTGCTACTGGCTCAAAACGTGGCAGATACCTGAGGCAGGACGCAGATCCAAAGGCAAGCCGTTTGTCAATCTGCTAGATGGGCTGCGCGACGGCGAAAAGGTCGCGGCGATCGTCCATGTAAAGAGTTTTGAAGATCCCGGAGGGGTAGTCCTGACTACTTTGCGTGGTGTTGTCAAAAAAACAGAGCTCAAAGCATTTGCCAATCCTCGGAGAAAGGGTGTCTACGCGATCAATATCGATGAGGACGATGAGCTGATCGCAGCGCATCACGTCTGCGAAAAACAGCAGATCATGATCTTCACAAGAAATGGGATGGCCGTCCGTTTCGATGAGAGCCAGGTACGCTCTATGGGGCGCGTTGCGCGGGGAGTGCGCGGCGTTTCCCTGAAAAATGCGGAGGATTGTGTAGTTGGTTCTGAGGTAGTCAATGGAGACGAATCGATTCTGATCGTCTGTGAGAATGGCTATGGCAAACGCTCCAAAGTGAACCACTTCCGACAAACGAATCGAGGAGGTGTAGGGGTGCGCTCCATCATCGCCTCGATCCGCAACGGGTTTGTCATTGGCGCTTGCATTGCCTCCGATGAGGAGAGTGTTTTCTTGATCTCAGATGCCGGTCAAAGCGTCCGGATCCGCATGGAGAGCGTCCGCGTGATGGGAAGATCAACACAAGGCGTGCGCCTTTTGACCCTCAAAGAGGGCAAAGTGGTGAGCATGCAAAAAATTCCTGCGACAACCGAAGAGGCCTTCTCTTGAAAAAGGCTCCCTTCATTACACTGGAGGGAGGGGACCGCTCGGGCAAGACGAGCGTAGCTCGCTTTTTGCAAGAGCGCTTGGAAGCTAAGGGAGTGGCTCACCGCCTTGTGCGCGAGCCGGGGGGAACGTTTCTGGGAGAAAAGCTACGCTCTTTGCTTTTGGAAGAGTCGTTGCAGATCGGAAAGCAAGCGGAGCTGGCCCTCTTTTTAGGAGCGCGCTCCCAGTTGATTGAAGAGATCATTGCCCCAAGTCTGGCTGCCGGTGTGCTGGTGCTAGCAGATCGCTTCCACGACTCTTCCATCGCCTATCAAGGTGCAGGCAGGGGCCTCGGAGAAGAGTTTGTTGAGCGCTTGGGCTCTCTTTTTTGGGGAGATTTTTCTCCCGATCTGACCCTCTTTTTCGACATCGATCCCGAAGAGGCGCAGAAACGAGGCTTTTTTACCCAAGACCGGATCGAGTCAGAAGAGCTCTCTTTTCATCAAATCATCCGCGCAAGTTACCTGCGTCTTGCAAAAAAGCACGCTCGCATCCGCACAATCGATGCGCAGCTTCCCCTGATCGAAGTGCAAAAGACGGCTTGGAATCTAGTAGAGGCACACTTGTAGGCAGATGGTAGAGAGCAATCAGCAAATCAAAAAGCGCCTTGAGGAGGCGGTTTTTAACAAGACCCTTCCCCAAGTGCTTCTCTTCCATGGGCCTAAGGGAGTGGGTAAGTCTGCTTGCGCCCGAAGTCTAGCGGCGAAAATCTTGGATGACACCGCGGGGCGCGTCCTGCAAAATACTCATCCCGACTTGCAAGAGCTTTCCCCCCAAGAACAGGGCTATGCAATTGAGGCGGTTCGCGCTTTTTGCGCCTCTACCTCGACACCACCTTTCCTCGCCTCTAGGAAGGTGGCCCTTTTTCATGAGGCAGACCAACTCTCCATTCCGGCACAAAACGCTCTTTTAAAAACGTTGGAGGAACCTTCATCTGGGATGATTTTTTTCCTCATCACCGAGAAAAAAGCTGCGCTTTTGCCTACCATACTCTCCCGCTCTGCCTGTTTTGCTTTCCAAAAAATCGGGGAAGCCGAAGCGGTGCGCACGTTACTCTCTTCCGATCAAATCTCTCCAAGAGAGGCCAAAAGAGCCTGGCGGCTTGCAGACGGCTCCCTTCTTGAAGCACAAAAAATCTTGGAGGGGAAAAACCTCCTTCTTCCTCAAGTAATGGATCTTTTATCCCAATCTGCATATCTCCCCTATATGGAGCGGGCAAAAAAGATCGCGCAGCTTCCCGAAGAGGAGCTGTCTCCTCTTTTTACCTACATTCTTTTTTGGTACCGCGACCTTGCCTGGGGTCCGGAGCATTTTTTCCAAGAGGAGCTTCCCGATGCGCTTTGTACAAGGCCTTTTCAAGAGATCTTTTCCCTAGTAGAACAAGTGCAAAGCGCCTGGAGGCTGCATATGAGGATCGAAGATTGCTTGGAGATCCTATTTTTTGAAGTGTTGGAACACCGTTCCTGACCATCCGAGTTTCTCGCGCAATGTGGAGAAATAGTTGTTCCTCTCCAAACTCACCAAGCGGAAAATCTCCTCTTTCGATTTGATAATCTTCAGCTCCTCGTGAGGCTGGAGCATGAAGTGGTCTGAGCCGTCCGCAATCACCTCTACAGGCTCTCTCGTGGATGCATAGCGCAATGTCAGCTCATGCTGCGCTGTGAGCACAAAGGGGCGGTAGGAGAGAGTATGAGGACAAATGGGAGTAATGCTAAACGCATCCACATTGGGACTGACAATCGGACCTCCCGCGGCAAGAGAGTAGGCTGTAGAACCGTTTGGAGTGGCAACAATGATCCCATCGGCGCTGCATGTATTCATGTACATATCGTCTACGAAAATCGCAATTTCGATCAGCCCCCGATTTTGACTACGGTGCAAGACGATATCGTTCACAGCTGAGTAGGTTTTGCCACTAGGAGAAAGGCAGCTGAGGACGATCCTTTTGTGAATTTTGTACTTCCCTGCAAGCAGGTCTTGCAAAGCAAGGAAGATATCACCCACCGGAATATCTGCCATGAACCCGAGATGTCCCAAATTGATCCCTAAGATTGCCGCTTTTTTCGTATGGTAGCGGTTGAAGAGGCGTAAGATGGTGCCGTCACCTCCCATGGCAATCATGAAATCGGCATCTGCTAAGGGAATCTCCCGAAATGAAGAGCATCCAATAATAGGAGCAATCTCTTCTTCCGCAATCACCTGAACGCCCGACTGCTCTAAAAAGTGGCGTATCTCCTTCGCAATTTCGAACGACTCTTGGAAATGGTGATTAGGAAAAAGAGCAATGATCATAATACAGGCATCTCACTCCAGGAAAAATGTTGCAAGATTCTTTTCGCAACTGCATCGGGCGTCAAGCCGAGCTCTTTGAGAAGAGTGTTTCTCTGCCCGTGGGGAACGAAGGTGTCGGGAACACCAATGGAAAGGAGGTCGATGTGCGCCAAGCGGTTTTCGAAAGCAAAGTGCTCAATTATGGAAGATAGACCAGTCAAAATAGAGTGCTCTTCGAGAACTACTACTTTTGTATGCTTTTGCAAGAGATGGAAAAAAAGATCTCGATCGAGAGGTTTTAGGTAGATCGGATCGACAAGGCACGCGGTGATCTCTTCTTCTGCAAGGCGCTTTTGGACCGCAAGTCCCACGCTACACATATGCCCTAAGCAAATGAGCAAAAGATCGTCTCCTTCGGAAAGAATTTCTCCTGTACCCAGAGGCCTAGGTTCTTTTCCTCTCGTCTGATCGGGTAAAAAGTCAGTGGCCGGCAAATTCGGGTAACGGATCGCTGCAGGATTTGTCCATCCTAAACTCTCATCCATTAGCTCCTCTAAAAGGCGTTGTGAGCGAGGTTGGGCGATGATCAGATGGGGCATGCCATACAAAAAACCAATATCGTAGACACCATGGTGCGTAGGACCATCTGGGCCTGAGAGAAAAGCTCGGTCAATCGCAAAAAGGACTGGTAAGCGCTGCAAGCACACATCGTGAAAAAGATTGTCGAAAGCTCTTTGCAAGAAGGTAGCGTAGATCACCATGTATACCTTCAAAGAAGGCAACGAGGCTATGCCCCCTGCAAATGTGACGCTATGACTCTCTGCAATACCCACGTCGAAGCAGCGCTCAGGATAGCGCTCCATGAAGCCTGTCAAGCAAGAGCCTGCAGGCATAGCAGGCGTGATGACCACTAGTCCCGGGTTCTTTTCTGCTAGGTGCAATAGATGATTTCCGAATGCCTTAGGAAAAGTCACTTGAGATGCTGTTCGCAAGAATTGCCCACTGGCTGTATCGAAGGGTTTTGCTCCATGGTACGAAGTGGGGTTTTCCGCAGCTAACGACATTCCTTTGCCCTTGACTGTCATCACGTGGAGCAATACGGGGCGCTCACTCTGTTGCAAAGCGCGCAGAGTGGAAACGAGTTTGCTAAGATCGTGTCCGTCGACGGGGCCAACATAGCTCAAGCCAAACTGCTCGAAAAAGACCGCTGGCGAAACGAGATTTTTCATCGATTCGGTCAGCTTTTTCCCTTGCTTGGCGAGCTGTTCCCCGCAGCCTGGAATCTTGCCGAGTACAGAGCGCACATCGTGGTAGAGCTGGTTCGACACGGGATGATTGATCAGGCGGCTCAAGATATTTTTGATGTTGCCCACATTCTCTGAGATGGACATCTTATTGTCATTCAAAATCACGAGGAAGCGACGCAGATTTTTGGGTATATTATTGAGAGCCTCTAAGGTAACACCACAAGTCAACGAAGCGTCTCCGAGCACAGGTAGCACATGGAACGGCTCTCCCTTCAACTCCCTTGCATGCGCGACGCCTAACCCAAGAGAGAGCGCTGTACCCGCATGTCCTGCATAGAAATGATCGTGTTCTGATTCTTGCGGATCCGCAAAACCGCACAAACCCTCCCACTGACGGATTTTGGAAAAAAGGTGAGAGCGTCCCGTGAGTAGCTTGTGGGGGTAGGTCTGGTGGCTCACATCAAAAATGAACCGGTCTTGGGGAGAGTCGAATACGTAGTGCAAAGCGATACTGAGCTCTACCACACCGAGGTTCGAAGAGAGATGTCCGCCGTTGATAGAGAGAACGGAGATAATCCTAGAACGGATCTCGTCTGCTAGAAGAGGGAGCTCTTCTACCTTCCAATCCTTGAGTTGATCTATACGGTCTAGATAGTTCAGAACAACCTCAAGGGGAAAAGTCTGCTGTGACTGGCGCGCCGTGCTCGTCGGTCTGCAAAGAACCGTCGCGGTTTTTCAGCAATATTTCTACTTTTTGCTCTGCTTCTTGCAGCTTCTTTTCGCAACCTTGAATGAGACGGTCGGCTTCACTAAATAGTGCAAGAGAGTCTTCCAAAGAGGTAGTGGTTTCATTCATGGTTTGTAGAATTTTTTCCAAACGGGTGAAGAGTTCTTCAAATGATTTCATGTAGATCCTTTGTCTATCTGTTCCACAACCGCAGTCACAACCCCATCATGCATTTTTGCGGTAATTTTGTCCCCTTTCACAAGTTCTTTTGCAGAAAAAATACCCCGATCTTTTCCCTCTGCAAAGAGGATTGTATACCCCTTTTGCAAAAGCTTGTCGGGGTGGAGAGCTGCAAAATGTGCGCGATACTGCTCGAGACGCCTTTTCCTATCTGCAATCCATTGGCGGGGGTTATGCGCCTGGTGGCGCTCTTTCATATGAGTCAAAGAAAGGCGCGCCTTTTCGAGTTTTCGTTCCATAATGAGGCAGAGCTGAGCCCCTTTTTCATCGAGTTTTTGCGACCATTTTGCCAGAAAGTAGGACGGGTTAGAAAAGCAGGGAAGCTGGGCCAAAAGCCGTAGGTTCCGTTTTTTTACCGCCACTTTTTGCTGCAAAAACCGGGCAATATACTGTTTTTTCTCTTCTAAAGATTGTAGAAGAAGGCGCTTTTCTGGCACTGCTTTTTCGGCTGCAGCAGATGGAGTAGGAGCTCGGAAAGCCACTTCATCGGATAGAGTACGGTCGGGCTCATGCCCCACAGCAGAGATGGCGGAGATCTTTTTTGCAGCGTCAGCTAAAGCTCTGACTACAATCTCCTCGTTGAATGCCCAAAGATCCTCAAAAGATCCTCCACCTCTTCCCACAATGAGGAGATCGCAAACCTGATAACGGGCGCACTCCTCAATCGCAAGAGCGATCTCTTGAGCGGCCGTCTCTCCTTGCACTTTTACAGGGAACAAAACGAGGTGAAATCCTGGGTAGCGCCTCTGCAATACGTGCAAGATGTCCCGGATCGCCGCGCCTGTCGGGGAAGTGACCACGCCAATAGTCTTTGGGATGAAAGGAAGTGGTTGTCTTCCCTCCAAATTGAACAAACCCTCTGAACGCAACTTCTCTTTGATTTCGTGCAAGCGTAAAAAAAGCGCGCCTAAACCTGCCCATTCAATATTTTGTACGATCAGCTGGTATGATCCTCTAGGGGGATAGACTGATATGTCTCCAAAAACGACAACCAAGTCTCCATTTTTGAGCGTTCCCCGCGTGCCTCTTCTCGCCTGCCTGAAAAAAGCGCAGGAGATCCGAGCTGGGGTTGTCTTAGACGAGGCATCATTGAGATCGAAATAGATATGACCCGAGGAGTGCTCTTTGACATTTGTTGCCTCTCCCTGGACGTGGATCGGCATGGAGAAAAGCGTTTCCAGCTTCCTCTTGATGAAGGAGGTCAACTCACCAACGCTGAATGTTTCCATGAATCAAAAGCCCCGGGCAAACTCTCATCATACCTGTAGGACTTTTTTTTTTCGAGGAATCTTGATGAAGATTTTTTTGGAATATTTCCTAAAAAGGGGCACTTTGATGCATGCATCTCAGGAGAACGGTTTCCCGCAGCCTACTCCAAAAATCGAGGAAAAATAGGGAGACATGCTCTGATTGCAGGAAAGGAAGTAAGGATTTGGCGAACCCTTCCAATGCACGATAGGTGAGTCGATACTGGATTTTAAGAATAAGTAGGAGTTGAATCAGAGGGTGCGTGTAGAGCTTGGGCCTGCCTCGCATTTTCTTCCGCTTCGCTGGCTGGGATAAGCAGGCCTTGTCTATAAAAAAAGTGAGACTCCCTCTTTTTACCAATTCTCGGTTAACTCTTTTCCAATCACATTTTCGCATCAGAAGCTCCTTAGATTTTTTATAGATAAGGAGCTTCGCTTGTTTATGGGCTTTTTATCAAGGTTTTCCTAGAGATTTTTTCAACAACGCCA
>JBCDEZ010000036.1:0-15128 GCA_039179045.1 Chlamydiota bacterium
GGCTCCCTTAGGACAACAATTGATGAGTTTTTCTCCTATGGAACAGTCCGCAGTATGACCATCGGTGATGTCTAGACCCATGATCTCCTGAGTCTTCGCTTTGATAGCTCGGGCCTCCCCATTCTGGAACTCCCTTACAGATCAAGGAAATAAGTAGTCAAGTAGGATGTCTTTCTGCATGACAAGGAAGTCAAGGATTTGGAGCCCCCCCATCCACGATAGGTGAGCCGATACTGGATGTTAAGAAGGAGCAGGAGTTGAATAAGAGCGCGCGCGGTAGAGCTTGGGCCTACCTCACTTTTGCTTCCCCTTCAATGGCTGAGAGAAGCAGGCTTTGTCTATAAAAAAAGTGAAACTCCCTCTTTTTACCAATTCTCGGTTACATACCCACCTTGAATGAAGAGTTGCGTAGGCAAAAAAGCGGGATTTTTGTAGAAGGTTTGTGATGACTTATTTGTCTCTAGAAGAAAAAGAAGCTTTGAAGAAGTAACATAAAAAAAGAGTAAGACGGTCGTATTCGGAACCGGATTAAATCTGTAATTCTTAAGGCGATCCCTATACCACTGGAAATACTCGATGTATACGGAGAGTGGTCAAAATCGATGCCATGGGCTGCCAACGTGAGATTGCTGAGAAAATCTTAGAAAAAAGTACTCTCTTTGAAAAGCAATCAAAGAGCCTTGCACCAAGATATCCCATACCTGTTTCAGGGTCTGAAAGACAACAACTGGAAAGATTTTATCGGTGCAAGGTATGGGCAACAGAAGATCTAGGAGATATCCTGCAGCAACATCAATGGCCTGGTCTACGCTCTGCCGTTCTGATCGAATCGATACGAGAAGTTCAGGGAAACAGAAGCGCGGAAAAACGACTCTACAGTTCTTCTCTAACTCCAGATGCCGAGCGAATCGCTGGGGGTATTCCGGCTCACTAGGATGTAGAAAACCAGCTACACTGGGCATTCGATACCAGATTCAATAAAGACAGGTCGCAGATTTCTAAAGACTACTCTCTTGCAAAACACGTTTCTAAGTAGAAAATGGGCTTTGCGTATTCTCCGCGCCGTACAAGGCAAGAAAAGTCTAAAACGGACACAAAACTGTTCTTGCAAGAGGGGAACCAACCTGGGAGAAATTTTTTCCAAGGAAATGTAAATGCGACCCCCCTGAGCAATCTGCAAGTAGCTCTTGCTATTTTTCTCATTGCCTTGCTATATTCGGTGAAGATTGTTGGGAATACACGATGGCAACACTTTTCTTTGAAGATACTGAGGAAGAAGTTCCTCTAGAAGATGGTTCTTCTCTAACTGAGGCTTGCGAAGAGGCTGGTGTTCCTTTTGCCTGCACTGAAGGCGTTTGTGGTACATGCGTGATCGAGGTAAAAGCAGGCATGGAGAATCTCTCGCCTTTTACAGAAGCAGAGCGAGATTTTCTTGGTGAGCCTGATAAGGATAATCAAGAAAGACTCGCTTGCCAGTGTTCCATTCTCAAAGAAACTGTAAGGGTAACATTTTAGGAGAAAAAATGAGCCAGAAAAAAGACGTTTCCACCCAAGAGACCGTTGTCACTGTTACAAAGAAAGCAGCGGAAAAATTCCGAGAAATTTTGCTCGAGCAAAATCGTCAAGGCGCCGCTCTAAGAATTGCAGAGATCCCGGGTGGGTGCGCAGGCTTTCGAGAAGAGCTCGATTTTTCCGATGCTCCTTTACCAACCGATGTAGTGACCCACTCCTGTGGTATCGAGATTCATATCCATGAAAACCAAGTATCCCGCTTTCGAGGCTCCGTAGTGGATTACGTAGAAGATCTCAAAGATCCTGGTTTCAAAGTCCACAATCCAAACCCCAGGTCACACTGCGGGTGCGGTTCTTCGTACCGTTACGAGTGATTTCTAAGTCTTACTTCGAAATTCATTGACCCAACATTCTAGTAACCAGATTCTTATGAATCCGTTTATTTTTTTTTCGCGTGAAATACGCCCAAACCATTTTCAAAAAAAGATTCCTCCTGTAAATAAGCTGAAATATAGGGAGATACGGTAGGTTAGATGAACATCAAAAGTGAACGATTGAAGAAACTAGAAGTCGAATTAGAAGATTTGGAACAGTGGTTAAAGCTAGGCCTTGTTCCGAAGAAAGACGTCGAAAAGCACAAAAAAGAGATCCAGAGCATCCAAGAAAGGATTAGCGAAGAGAAAGATCGCCTGCGCTTCCTCAAGGAGAATGGGGAGGTCGACGAGTATGTGATTCCCAAAAAGTCCCCCGCAAGACAGATCTATCCCGATCCTCATACCATGCCCGATATGGACATGGATCCCAACATGACCGATGCAGGCCTCGATATGGAAACAGAAAATTTCGATACAGAAGGCTCCGAGACCCAAGTAGGTGATGAAAACACTCTCCACGAGGAAGAAGAAGATGATCCTTTCTCCGACCGAAACCGCTGGAAAAGAGGGATTATGGAAGATCCCGATGCCGACAACTGGTAGTTTAGCCCTTTATATACACATCCCCTTTTGCCGCAAACAGTGCCCCTACTGCGATTTTTCGACGGCTCCAAATGGAGCAAAAGAGCGAATATGGTACTTGAGGGCTCTGAGGAAAGAGTGCTCTCACTATCACGCGCTTTTGGAACGTCATACGATTTCTTCGATCTATTTTGGTGGCGGCACCCCCTCTCTTTTTCCTAAAGCGTGCCAAGTTGTACTAGACTATTTATCCCAATTCTCTTGGAAACGGTACGTAGAAATCACCTTTGAGATGAATGTAGAAGACCTACAAGAAGGTCTTCTACACGAATGCTCTGCTATGGGCATCAACCGCCTGAGCCTAGGCGTGCAAACATGGGAAAAAAAACTACTTCGCCTTTTGGGAAGAGAAGCGATACAAGAGGGAGCTCTCGACCTTGCATACCGCCTGATTCCTCACCTGTCTATAGATCTGATGTACGCCATACCAGGGCAAACTGAAGAAGAGATTAGACGGGATCTCGAGAATGTCCCAAAAGCGCCTATCTCCCACATCTCTTTGTACAACCTGACCATTGCGCCAGACAGCCTCCTTGCAAAAGAGGGATATCGAGAGGAGGAAAGCAAGCTGACAACCTTACAAATCTATCAAAATACTTTGGAGATGCACGGGTACAAACGGTACGAGATTAGTGGATTTGCACATCTGGGCAAAGAGGCAGTACAAAATGCACACTATTGGACGGGCAAACCCTATCTCGGATTGGGCGCCTCTAGTCACAGCTACTACGGAAACACTCGCTGGCAAAATACACCGAGCATCACTGGGTATTGCCAGAGCTGGGAAAAAAGCACACCTCCTATTTCCCATCAAGAAAGCCTCCCCTTAAAGGAGAGGCAAAAGGAGCTACTTGCTCTCGGTCTACGCTTACTGAAAGGAATCTGTCTCACCACATTTACAAAACGCGAGGGAACCCTCTTGCCCGAAGTAACCAAACGCCTCTTTTCACTCGAACAAGAGGGCTGGATTGTTCGAAGACAAAATCAGATTTTTCTGAGCGCACAGGGAATTGAGTGGTACGACCACGTAGCTGCCACTCTCATCGAACATCCATAATGCGCATCTGAAAGGTGAGCGTTTTCCCAGCTAAAGGATGGTTGAAATCGATTACAGCCACCTGATCTGAGACAGACTCAATCCGGATCCGGTACTGGTTGCCCTCATCGTCTTGCACGCCTAATACAGCGCCTTGGTAGCGCAGATCTTCGGGAATAGCGCTCGCATCCACCTCTTGAAAAGCAGAAGGGTCAATCTCTCCGTACGCTTGCGTGGGCTGAAGTGTCACGGTTTTGCTGTCTCCCTTACTTAAATCGACGAGGACCTCTTCAAGAGCGGGAAGAATCTGATGCATTCCCAAATGAAACGAGAGAGGAGCTCCTCCCACATTGCTATCGATCACTTTCCCGTTTTCTAAAAAAACCGAGTATTCCAATTCTATTCTCTGCCCTTTTTCCATGCTGCCCTCTCTTTTTTGCCTGCATACCTGCGCGGCCCTTTATTTGTTGTATTAGCAAATTTTCTGACCGCTTGGCTAGGAAAAAAGTGCCCCCGATAGAGAATAAAAATTGTCGGCTCTTTGTTCCATATCAGGGAGGTCTTCTTCCATTTGCGGATGCTTTGAGAAAGAGCATAGGCTTGAGGCGAACCAAGTTGTTTTCCTATAAATAGCTGGGTTTCAGGATCGAGACATTCTAAAAGGCAGGCAAATAAAGAGGCATTGCGGTAGGGCGTTTCGATGAACATTTCCGCGCTTTTTTGCGCAGCGGACGTTCTTTCCAAGCGGGCTAGCATGTGTGTTTTTTCTTCGAGATTTTTGGGTAGATAACCGTGGAAAGAGAAGCGATTGGCAGAAAATCCTGAAAGCATCCAGCCTAAGGTGATCGAACAGGGACCACTAAGAGCTCGTACACCAATCTTCTCTCGATGGCACGCCTCTACGAGCGAAGAGCCCGGATCTGCGATCGCAGGCAGGCCTGCATCTGACAAAAGCCCTAAAGTCTTGCCCTCTCTCATCTCTTTGAGGAAAAATTCGATATCTGCATTTGTGGTGTACTTGCCGAATACTTCGATAGGCAAATGCCGCTTGAAGTGACGCAAATACCTTCTCCCTCCTTTCTCGCTTTCTGCAAGGAGGAGGTCTACAGAAGAGAGGAAGTCGGCAAGAGAGATCGGCAGATCATGCCAACCCTCTTCATAGAGAATATTGGGTAGCAGAACTAACATGTGCGTAGAGTAATATAGGGTCGAAAAAACCGGTTTCGCGCAACTTCCTCTCCGAGTGGAAGGTGGCTACAATTCCCTTGCGGAAGTAATCGGCTCCCCACTTTGTAGCAAGAGAGATCCGTTTTGTGAAAAGACTCGGCCATACCTTCGGGAATACCGACTTCGCTCTATGGGGATCTTCCAAAGAGGCGAGTGTATACCCCATTTGGTACTGCTTGCGTAGAGCTGAGAAAAACCAGGTCCATTCCTTTTTCTCCACATCAACAAAAGCGCGCTCCCAAACAAACTTTTCTGCCTTTTGCCAAACTGTCTCTTGGATAGAGAATGTGAAAAGAGCAGCTAACTCTTGAGAAGAGACGCTTTTTCCCTCTCCGATATAGGCAAGGACTTTGTCTAGTTCGGAAAAGATTGCAAGCAAGTTTCCCGCATGCCTACGGAGAATTTCTTGCAAAGCAGAGTCTGGCACTTTCCTCCTACTCTTCTTTACCCTCTCTTGGAGATAGAGGGAAAAGCGCTTCTCTTGTTGCCATTTTTTTTCCGGTAGCAAATCGAGAAGAACACCCTGTTCTTCAAAAAGCCTGCTTGGGGGAGATTCGGCTGTGGTGATCAAAAGGCGCTCCCTACCCCGCTGCAAAAAGGAAGCAAGCTGCTTTGCTTCCTCCTTTCTCAAACGTTCTGCGTCCCACCAAAAAAGAGACGGGACATGGAAAAAAGAGGGCTCTTGCCAAGTCTGTTCAAGAGAGGCAAAAGAGGGCACGCGCACATGCTCTTTGCCGATGTGTTGAAGAGCTTTCTTGGCCAAATAGACACGCTCATCGGGATCAGCGCAACAAATTGCATAAAGAGGAGCTAAATGCTCTGAGGCCGACTGCGCCAGATGCTGGAAAAACGATGAGAGAGTGGAAAAACGCATAGCTCCCCTAGTATAGCGCTTCGAGAGCAAGAGGCAAGAATTTTTCCGGCTACTATATTCCGAATAAAAAATCTAGTTAATTAATAATAAAATATTGAAAAAATGTCTTTTTTATTATATAATATTTGGAAGAGGTTTTTATTTATGAAGAAAAAGAGTGTAAAAAAAACAAAAAAAGTGACGAAGAAAAAAAAGATCCCAGAAAAGCGTATACTAACAGCAGAAGGCTGGAAACGGCGCCAAATCAAGGAACAGCCACAACCTCCTGAGAAATCAACTCCTTAGCAAGAGATCGGTAGTCTGAAGCTCCATGACAAGAGGGCGCATGTTGCAATACTGAGATGCTATGGAGCGGAGCTTCTGCAAGCTTCACGTTCTCCCGGATCACTGTGCGGCACATTTTGTCGGCAAAACGCCCCTTGAGCTGCTCTAGGACTTCTCGCGAGTGCTTCGTTCTTTGATCCACCCTGCAAGGTAAAATACCCGATAGAATCAATGAGGAGTTGAGACTTTTTTTCACCAGCTCCACTGTTTTCAAAAGTTGGAGCAAACCGTGCAGCGCCATCACATGCGTAACCACCGGAACGAGCACTTCGAGTTCGGGAAGAGAAAAAGCGTTGAGCACTAACATTCCGAGGTTGGGAGGGCAATCAAAGAGTATGTAGTCCCAGCGGTCTGTGGGAATTGTTGCAAATTTTTTCCGCAGAAAAAGCTCCCCTTCATGAGACTGATGCAAGATCTTCTCTACATTGGAAAGGAGGGGAGATGCTGAGAGAATATCGATATTTTTGACTTGGGTTACCTGCACAGCGCTCTCCACAGTCCGTTCAGCTGTCAATACCTCGAAAAGAGCCTTTCCCCTGTCCTTGCATCCAAAGGATAACGAAGTGGACGCTTGAGGGTCGAGGTCTACTAGCAATATATGTTTCCCCGACTCGGCAAGAGCGGCTGCTAAATTCACCGCCGTTGTTGTTTTCCCCGAGCCTCCCTTTTGATTTACAATCGCTATTTTTCGCATACGCCTTATCTGTACTCTGTTCGCATTTCCTCACGTATATAATTTTTGAGAATATCCGAATATAAAAAAGAAAGAGTCTCAATGAAAGGAGAGTAAAACAGAAAGAATCGAGTAGGGTTGTGCTTAGCGCAATCGATAACAACAGGAGCTGATAGCTTTTTAATCGCCTGTTTGCTAGATTGTGCAACATCTACAAATGGTGGGGATACGATAACAAAAGATGAACTTACGAGGAAAAAAGGCGTTTGTTGTAGGAGTAGGAGACGATCAAGGGTTTGGCTGGTCGATTGCGAAGGCCCTTTTTGAGGCAGGCGCAACCGTGTATCTAGGAACATGGGCTCCTGTTTACAACATCTTCATGAATAGTTGGCAAAGCGGGAAGTGGGACACTTCGAGAGTCTGCAAAGACGGGAGAATGTTCTCCTTTGCAAAGGTCTACCCTATCGATGCCCTATACGACAGAGCAGTTGACGTACCCGAATCTGTCCGACAAAACAAACGCTACCAAAATTTATCGAGTTACACGATCGAAGAGCTTGCAAACAAGATGCAAGAAGAGGTAGGTAGCATCGATATTTTGATCCATTCATTGGCCAATGCGCCTGAAGTCAAAAAACCACTCCTTGCTACCTCTCGCGCTGGATACCTCGCAGCTTTGAGCTCTTCTTCGTATTCCCTGATTAGCCTCGCGCAACACTTCGCTCCACACATGCCCAAGGGGAGCTCTTTTCTCTCTTTGAGCTACGCCGCGTCTACAAAAGCGATTCCTAAGTATGGAGGAGGCATGAGCTCTGCCAAGGCAGCCCTCGAAAGCGACGTCCGTACCCTCGCGTACGAAATGGGCAGGCAGTGGGGGCACCGGATCAACTGCATCTCCGCGGGCCCTTTGCGCTCGCGAGCGGCAAGAGCGATCGGGATGATTGATGATATGATCTCCTATTCGATCGCCAACTCTCCCCTTATGAAGGAATTGGATGCAGAAGAGGTCGCTGCCGCAGCTCTTTTCTTGGTCTCTCCCCTCGCCTCTGCTATTACAGGATCGACCCTTTTTGTAGACAATGGTCTGCATGCCGTTGGAGTCGCGTCCGACAGCGCTTCTTTACAAAAAGACGCGCCTTAGCTGAAACGGAGCGATACAAAGAGTTTCGTGCCTTCGTTGTAGCGAAGAGCGCGGATCATGGCTACGTGGTCCGGTCCCCGCATCTTCGACTCCTCAGAAAGGCGCGCTCCTCTACGGAAATGCCCTGTAAAGTCCCCTTCTCCTTCACAAAGCTTCCACACCATTTCAAAGGAAAAATCGGGGCAGATCACCTCCACGCGATCCCCTAGATGGAATAAGGAGGCAGGCTTGCCTTCGACAAGAATCTGCGTTGCTTTATGGTAGGTCCAAAATATCTCAGCGACAACCGAGCTTTTTTCCTCATTTAGCCGTACAGGAACCTCCAGGCCCTCTCCTCGGCATTGCAAGCCTTCGCAGGAGAACATCCATGCCGTCTCCTCTCCAAAAACATGGAGAATACCCCGTTTGTATACTTTAGCGTAGCACTCTTTCTCCTCCATCTGCCACATGCCGAGGTTGGAAAGAGGATTTCTAGCTGAAAAAGAACAGGGAAGCGCTAATGCCCCCTCCAAAACAAGAGGATGGTTGCTCTCCTGAGGCAATCCTCCAAAAAAAAGATCCAAGTGGTTGAGCTCTTGACGCCCTTCGATGAAGGATACTTTCTCCATCGGACCCACGTAACCGAAACGTGGGTGGTAAAGAGCGCGCACCTGTGCAGCAAGCTCTGGGAGAAGGGTGGGAACAGATTGTAGGAAACAGCAGTGCTCTCCCCACTCCTTTGGAGAAAAAAACGTGGTACTACGCACCTCTTGAAGAAAAGAGGCAGAAAGGGGCTGTTTGGTCTGGTAACTTTTGACACAAGCAAACCAGAGTTGGTGTAAAGGAGAAGACAAGTGGCAGGTAAGGTACCCTTCCAAAGCCTCTGCAGCAGCGATCCAAGGGTCCAGTCTCTGTTTTTGCAGAACCCCCTTCAAAAGATGTTTGATCTGGACCAAACAGAAAAAGATCTTCAGGCAAGATATGAGACAGTGGGAGTGGGGATATTCGTGGAGATAGCGAGGAAAACCCCCTTGCTCATTTTGCCAAAGAAGTAGGCGGTCAATCCGTGCACTTGCCTCTAGAATTAGATCTTTTTTCTTCGATTTGCAGCAGGCAAGAGCAAAAAGCCACTGGTGCAAGATAGAGATACGATCATCGAATTGAACGCATCCTGTCTTCGGACTTTGATGGGCAAGAGCAAGCTGCAAAGAATGCTCCGCTAAGCGTTTGGCAACAACATCTTTCACAGAAAAGCGGGGTCACAAAGAGGAAAAAATGTAGGCTTCATGTCCACATGAATCTGTTTACAAAATTTTTCCAATGTAATACGAAGTGCTTTGAACATTTTAAGCACGTCCGGATGGATTCCCACCGAAGAAGCTTCTAGTATGATCTGCCGAGCATTTGAAATACCACGTGCTATAGCTTGTGCTAGGGCCTGCACCAGGAGCTGCATAAAAGTCGAATATCCGACAACTGTTGCCCTGCCTGTTGCCACAAAATACTCCCTAGGAGTCGTACCGGCTTCCAGACTTGTAAAACAGGAAAAAATAGACCCTAGAGAAAAAGAAGCGCTCAACGCAAACATGATAAAACTCGCTACAGCAGCTACCTTGCTGCTCACCGTCAGCATTACAAAGCCAGCTGCAAGGGCTAACGTGCCTGATACGGGAGGAATCGTCCAGCAACAGAGGCTCGTGTTGCGGGGATCGTCTAAGAAAGGTTTTCTAGTCTGAGGTGCGGACATAAAAGCTTCTCCAGGTTCAGTTAAATACAAAGTATTTTATAGAAAAGTTAAATAAGAAGCAATGGATAGTCTTTTCTTTATTGAATCTCTTTTGAAACTTTGATGAGACGTGTTCAGATCTAAGGTCATGGCGCCTGAAAAATTTCAATATTTAAAGAGAATCAAGAGAGAAAAAGACATCCCATTAAAATAACCCGCTCCTGAAAAAAGAAGATGCGAAAAAATCCTGAGGAGGCTGAAAAAGTAACCTGCACATGAAAGGTCGCTTGCTCATAGCTGTAGAATACTTACGCGAATACTGTACTTATTTTCACATAGTCAAGAGCTGCGGTGCTCGTGAAATCCCGGCATTTGAAAAATTAAATTTTGTACCGGCTAGAAATTTTTTTGCGGTACGTTTTTCCTATCCCATTGTTATTGAACTAAATCCGAAAATCAGGCAAGCAACTAAGAACTTGAGAAAATAGCACATTCCAAATACTCTCTAGGAAGTAGAAAACAAGGATGTTTACCAAAACAGATCCAATCGAAAAACAAAAGGTGTACAAAGCGCACAGCGAGAATTAAGACCTCAAACAGATTGGGATCTACTATTTAGAAAAACTGCTTTGTCGAGAAAAGATCGTTTGTTGTAGGATCACTTTTATGAAGTCTCACCATTTTTATCGATCTACGGACGATGCTTTCATCACAGGTCTTCTGGGAGGGCTCGGGGCCTACTTTGGGGTGAACCCTTTTGCCTTTCGCTTGGCATTTCTATTGATCGCCGTTTATACTGCCTTTTTTCCCATTTTCCTTCCCTACGTGATTGTCAGTTTCCTCACAAAAAAACAACCCTTCTTATTGGAACAACCCTCGTATATGCCCCTTTACCGGTCCAGGAGCAACCGGAGAGTTGCGGGCGTGATCGGAGGACTTGCGGAAGCCTACGAGGTAGACCCGACTGTTCTTCGGATTTTATTTTTGATCTTCGCTGTGTGCACTGTGTTTCCCTTCACGCTGACCTACCTTTTTTCTTGGATGCTCTTGCCTGTCGAGCATTAAAATAGACAAAGGTCCTCCCGATTTTCCCAGTACTCTGCACCGTAGTCGTAAGTGAGTTGCTCCCCCGCCTCCACCGCTTTTTTTGTACGCAATACAACGTGCATGATCTCCTTGTACAAGACCAAACAAGCCTCGCAGTTGCCTTCTTCTTGGTGATTCACGAAACGGGTTTGGTTTCCGTGGTATTTGGCATCGATGGTGTAGGGGGTGTCTCCATAATCTTCAATAGCATAAGCAAAGGCATAGCTATTTTCTTGATCTAAGCGCCGTTTTCTTCTACGTACCTCTCCCACATACTCTCCTATGAAGGTGTACTTGGAAAGAGGTTGTTCGGCAAAAAGACCAAAACCAAGATCGTGGTGAATCCAATGGATCGATACGGGGGGCAGGCGTTTTCCAAGAAGCTCTTCTCGAAACAGGTAACCAAGCCAGGTTTGCCTCGGAGAGGTATCTTTCTTTCTTAGCGCTTGCGCTGTCCGTTTTTTGAGAGATTTGTGAACCCTTTTGGAAGCGAAAAGAAGGGACTGCGTGTAGACTACGCCGAGACAGCTGCGGTACTCCTCTTCGCTATTGGCGATCAGTTCTCCCTCTTTAAAAACAGGGATGACAGTAGGCGCTTTTTGTTCCTTATCGTAACCGTCCATCAAAGTCCCCAGCGGATGGCTGCGATTGCTGTGCCGTAGTTCAGCGTGATCTCTTCCCCCTTACGCAAGGGGCGCTTTGCCACAAAGACCATATGGATCAAGCCATCTGGGCAGAGCACAGATTTCATTTCGACAGTCGGTTTTTTCGCATGGTTGATGAAACGGGTAAAATTCCCCTCATGCTTTGCGTCGATCACAAATCCGCGGAACGAGGAAAATGGGGTCGGGTAGACGACTGTGTAAGGAGAAAAAAAAGTGGCTATACTCCCCTTTTTTACAACTCCCGTATATTCCCCTACGAGCCCACCTCTTGGAAAAAAGCGCTCTTGCAAAAGAACCTTGTAGCCCCGGGAGCGCTCGTCCCTTGCAAGCACCACGTTAGGATGCCGGCCTGAGAGGAGTTCTTCACGAAAGTAGGTCGCAAGAAAGGTTTTGGTTGGATCTCGGTTTTGTTTCCACACAGCGACAAAGAGCGCTTTTTGGGACTCTTTTTGGAATCTAAGCTCTGTAGAATAGGTTAGACCCATGCCCTCGAACTGCGTAAAAAGGAAAGTATCATCTTGAGAAGTGTCACTGCGTGGCTTCATGCACCACACCCTCTGTTTCGCTCAAATCCTTGCGCAAAATAGAAGATGCCTGACAAGTGATGGTAGATACAGAGGTGAATGAAAGAACAGTAGGCGCTGTTTGAAAAACGATAAAGGGAGTAGAACAGATGTGCATTGAGGCGAATAACTCAGCATCACTCATGGAATCTCCTACTTGAAAAAGGCTTCATTGATCTTACTACTACCCAATCTTTTCAGTCAAACGCTACAGAGGTTTGATCTGCGAAAAACAAGAAGAGTTTTGAAGAAAAATAGAGCGCTACTGACCCAATTAACAATTCCTAGAGAAAGGCGCCGTTTGGGGTAGCAGGTAAGATGCATTCTTTTCTGATAAAGACTTTGTTTCTAATTGGGAAGCGGGTAGAGTGATAGAAGAATAGATAGGGAAGATCCATGACAAAAGCGTTACCTTTTTTCTTCGAAACGAAGACCACCACGAAACCAGGAATCGATCAGATATGGACCTCTCAGGCGCCTGGTCTAGATCCTGTGCCCATTGCGATCCCTCCCGAGTTTTCAGGCCCAGGGAAAGGCTATTCTCCCGAAGACCTCTTTGCGATGGCTTGCGTCAACTGCATGATCGCTACGTTCAAAGTGTATGCGGAACACATGCGCCTCTCTTTTCAAGAAATCACGGCAAAAACTACCCTAACTGTGGACAAACATCCGGCAGAGGCGTTTCTTTCGATGACCAATATCGATGTCGCCTTCACTCTCAAAGGCCCCTCTGACCCAGAAAAAGTAAAAAATACTCTTGAAAAGGCAATCAAAGATTGTGCTGTTTGTAACTCGATCAAATCGGTCAAAACCTATTCCATACACCTCGAGTAAAAAGAGGAAATTTGCTAGGATAAAGTGTTTCCTCAGTGTCCTATACGCACATGCCGTAGAGGCTCTGGAAACTTCTTTTTGTCCGGTGGTATATGTCTTTTTTTTCCTCTTCCTCTCAAGCATCCCTTTTATCTCCTAACGGTGAGCATTCTTCTAGTCCGGAAAAATCTCCCTTAGTGATTGTTCTTTTGGGCCCTCCCGGAGTTGGGAAAGGCACCCACGCTCTTTCTTTAAGCGCCCATTTCTGTCTCCCTCATGTTTCTACCGGAAACCTATTCCGCGATGAAATGCGGAAGAGGACCCCTTTAGGAAACACGATGGCTAGTTATATCAATCGAGGAGAGCTTGTTCCCGATGAAATCGTAGTGCGCATACTCTTGAACCGATTGCATCGGGAAGATTGCAAACGGGGCTACATCATCGATGGGTTTCCAAGAGCGATCGAACAGGTACCAGTCTTGGAGAAAAACCTCCCTCCCCTCTCCTCTCTTACCGCAGTCGAGTTCCACGCATCAGCAAGTACGATCTTAGAACGCATATTAGGAAGAATTCTTTGTAGCGGATGCCAAGCCTCTTTTCATAGAAAATTTTTTCCTTCGAAAAAACCGGGGATATGCGACTACTGTACCTCTCCTCTTCAGACGAGAGGAGATGACACCCGAGATCTTGTGGAAAAGAGGCTGGAGACCTACGAAAAGGAGATGCAACCGATCATAGAGCACTACCAGAATATCGGCGCGCTCCAAAGCATATCCGCTGAGGGTGAGCCAAAGAAGATACTCTCTGAAGCGGTGCGCCTGATCGAAGAATATCTCGAAAAAGAAGCGCATCACTCTTGTGCCAGGAAAAAGAGATTGACCACAAGAGGCAAATGATCCGAAGCTTTCGATCAAAAGAAGTACTTCGGATCCTTTGGTTCAAAACAAACGCATTAGGACTCAAAAAATGTGATTGCCCTGTGATAAAGCCTTACCAAAAGAGCTGTAGGAGCGAAGTATTGCGATCTATGGGTAATACAGCCTTCCCATGGCAAGTTATAGGTTGTGTAATGCGACTCATCGATCCTGAGGATTTTCTGGACTGTTTTTGCAGGTTCACACATCTCTTGTCGAAATAAGTTGCAAGGAGTAGTAGCGGTCCATAGAAAGCAGCAAGAACAAGCAACTCTGAAAAACCTCTTCATCCTGTATACCCATCTTGAATGAAAATTTGCGTAAAGAAATTCTTACCTAGTCAAAAAAGTGGGATTTTTGGAGAGTTTGCCTGCGCCCAGTCGAGAGGTTTTGCACCAACTGAAGAAACAGATGGTAAATAACTTCCACCTCTCTTTTTCTGTCTAACCCAATTCTTCAAGTGAGATGGGTATATTTTTTTTTAATTTCCAAAAGTGCTCGGATATGATTTTTATACACTAAGGTCTTTTTGTACTCTGAAATCACGGCGTCCAAATTAAATTCGCGATGGGCACAAGCTTCCCGAACCTTCTGTAGAAGAAGAAAAGGACCTTTCAAGTTGGGGTGTGCTTCGAGCAGAGCTTGCACTTTGTTGTTCCGGATGAATTGTTCCACGTTCGGATCTAGTCTAAAGACAAGGACTGAATAGATTGTGAGAATGTCTGCCATTAGGCTAGGTTTATCAAGCCATTTAGCACTCTCGACATAATCCCAGCATGGGAGGAAGAACCAGACTGGATTTTTTTCTAAGACTTCAAATACTTCGCTCGCCGCAACGGGCTTGTTGAAACACCGGACAAACCAGTCACGATAGTTCATAGAATTGTAAAATAAAATATTGCCAGAAATAGTATTTGTATAAAATATTTTATCTTTTTCTTGAAAAATAGGGTTCCAGAATCGTCTGCCCAAATATATAGAGAAAAAAATTCGAAACGCTCCTATAGCAGTGCCTAGAATGGACATGGCAACTAACGTGATGGGCAGGGAAGAAAAAGAAAGTGTACCTATCTTTTGTATCCAAAATGTATTGAAAAAAATATTTTTTAAAGCATAGATCACAATACCGGAAAGAGCAGCATTACGATAGCTTAAGACAGAGATAAATTTTCCGTACGTGCACAATTTTTCCCAGAGTGAAGCATCAGGCAAATGCCATGAACTAGTTTGCACGCTGTGGTGCATAGAGCTGCTAGGATACGGGCTTATATCAGCAAATGCAGCATACCTAGCAAGTGCATCACTTTGGGTAGGAAAGTGGGTAGGAAGCATGAAACCTCTTAATCGAGACTATTTTATTTATTTTTTAGAATTTATTGCAATTAAAAATAGTTTTGAGTCCGTTTTAGACTTTTCTTGGGTCTTGTTGAAAAAATCTCTAGTAAAAAACTTGATAAAGACCCCATCACCGCATGCTTGAACGCAGAAAATTTTTCGTAATATTTGTTCCACAACACTTTCTCATTCATAAATTTCCAAAGCCGCTCAATGGGATTTAGATTCGGACTATATGGAGGCA
>JBCDEZ010000037.1:0-14875 GCA_039179045.1 Chlamydiota bacterium
GAGCGAAGGGATCTTGGCCTAGATGAGGTGGGCATAAGTCTTTGGGGGGAACTGACGGGATACTCGCGGAGAGCTCTTGTAGAAACAGCATTCTCCAGGATGAAAGGACTCTATAGTCCCATGTTCTACTCAAGAAAACCAAGCGCTCAAAGAGTAGAAGGTTACTGAAAATGCCTGATGAATCAAATGATGAGAAACGGGAGCTAGAAAATCTTCAACGATAGTCCTGGTTGGTCTGAAAATCTAATTTTTTCAACAATGCCAAAGTATAAGTTGAATGCACCGTCTTTTGATTTCTTCTTTCGATTAATCCACCAGAGTTGTAGAATACTTTGTATGAATATTTTCTAATATAGGTAATTATTATGGGTGGTACAATACATTCTGACGGTGGTACAATACATTCTGGCGTTGCTAGAAGGCTAACTTTTTATGACAATTTTGGATTCATATTGAAACCTAAGGGAATGGGGGAAGAAAGCTCTTTAACTCTCTCGGATACGGCTAGGAATGTGGCACGCCTCCTCTTTCATGGAGCTACGCTCTTTTCCCCATTCGGCGGGGTAGTCGTTCAGGCGGTTACTGCTTATGAGTTTGGCAGGACTTACTCCGTTATCCTGGGAGCAGCAGAACCAGAAGCGTCGTGGAGCGATTCCTATATTTCGGGAAGAGCCGTTCGACTGGGCTTGATGATCCTCAGTCCTTATGCGTTGTTGATGGCCGACGCTGTGATGAATGTATACGATCATGGTGGACTCGACGCGGCCGTGGCCGGCGTGCAAAAAATTTGTGACAAACTTGGTTCAATGAACATGGACCGAATTTTTCAGGAATTGGAATTATCTATAGGCTGAGACAAGTCAAGCGTACTATATACAGGCCAAATCTCTAGATGCGTACTTTGTACCCTGGAAGGGTTCTGTTTTCGATTGAAATAGACATACATAGCTCATAGCTCTCTTTTGCAAAGAGTTGCACAAGGGAATTCTACGGCATCAATCCGGTGGGGATTTTGGAGACTTTATCCCCACTTGCTTCATCTCTTTTCTAGGAACTGAAGAAACGAATTGCAAAATACCTCCTGCCTATGTTCTTCCGTTTGATCCAATCCTCCAGGTTCAATGGGTACATTTGCAAGAGAACCTCAGGAAAGAAAGCGTGGTTCTTTTTTGAGAAATTCAAAAAGATTCTACTGGCTAGAATGGCCGATCCTGCATCTTCCGCACCAGTAACTAAAAAGAAAATTTGTAATATAAATTGCCATACTGGGACTGTTGGGGACTAGGGATTTTTTGTAATACTGTTTATACGGCCTTGTTGAAAAAATCTCTAAGAAAAACTCGATAAAAAGCCCATAAAGAAGCAAAGCTCCTTCGCTGTAAAAAATCTAAGGAGCTTCTGCTGCAAAAATGCCATTGGAAAAGAGTTAACCGAGAATTGGTAAAAAGAGGGAGTCTCACTTTTTTATAGACAAAGCTTGCTTCTCTCAGCCAGTGAAGGGGAAGAAATTGCGAGGTAGGCCCAAGCTCTACCACCCACCCTCTTATTCAACTCCTGCTTATTCTTAACATCCAGTATCGACCCACCTATCGCGGATGGGAAGGGTTCTCCAAATCTTTACTTCCTTCTTATGCAGAAAGACATCCTATTGCCTACTTATTTGTTGATCTGTAAGCGAGCTCCCGAATGGGGAGGCCCGAGCTATCAAAGCGAAAACCTCAAGTAACATGCTTGATGCTAAAGGAATCAAAGTTGCGAATGGTAGCCGTATTGCCTCGAAAAACGAAACCGAACGCAGGTTTTCCGGAGTATCAATCAAATAAGCAATTTTACAGCTTAAATTACTATAGTAGAACTGCACCAGCAATTCCACGAAGGGTTCAACCCTTATTGTCTTAAAGGATCAGAGCATTGGTCCCGAACACAGCCGTCTTGCTCTTTCTTATATTGCATCTTTAAAGCTTTCTTTTCTTCTAGAGTCAAATGAGCCATCAAAAATGTTATACGAAATTGCACCTGTTTGCCGATGAAAAATTCCTATGGCAAATCTTCACTCAAGATGGGTAACTATCGGAAGACCACACCCTGAAAAGAACGTCGAAAAAACAGTAAAAGACATCTCGTATTTAGACTGTCTTTCCTGTCTAATGAATATGTTTATTGCGCCCTAGATAATTGTTAAATCTATTTGAACCAGCTTTTGTTCTTCCGTAGAGTGGGGATGCTCCCGGACCTTTTGAGCAACCTCGTTTACCCTGCGAGTTAAACTCTCATTTGCGTGCACAACCTTTCTACTCTGAAAAAGCAATACTAGCAAGGATAGTCCCACGAAACAAAGCACGGCCACTGAGATTGCTTCTGAGTGGGGCAACTTTTGCAAGCTCAAGCTAGGAAGTAAAACGGCAGGACCTGCACTCGCGAGTCTTGCCCGAGTGACATACGTCTCTGCAAGCTTTACTGCTTGACGGAGTACCTGCAATTCTGGATCTTCATCCATGGATACGCAGCAATGGGAATATTCCGTTTTTTCCTCCTCACTCTCTATACCATCAGATAAGAGCTTGTAACGAG
Source organism: Chlamydiota bacterium (assembly GCA_039179045.1). Classification (GTDB taxonomy): domain Bacteria; phylum Chlamydiota; class Chlamydiia; order Chlamydiales; family SM23-39; genus JBCAXK01. Next base: position 2,572 of record JBCDEZ010000037.1, read on the forward strand.
AGCAGCCCATCAGGGATAAGAACAAGTCGAAATAAGAATCGGTTTTTTGAGCCAAGTGACCCAATCCTAAATTGCACAAAACTCTCAGTTCGCGCTCATCTTGTTCGTAATAGTGATAAACACGATTCAGAAACCAACCCAAAAATAAACACACTCCCGCAGTGAAAAATAGCCCTATATTTTCTACCTTGGAAATGTCTCTTTCCGAAAAAGCGCTCATAAATCCAGTTCCGAGGAAATGCGCCAAAACTCCTCCCAACTGGAAGAGTGATAGAGGTGCAGAGCACCGAAAGTGCTCTTCTCGAAACTTTTCGAAATTGGTAGCCTGCCGATCTTTATCATCGACAGGGATGAAGGAATTCCTAGAAACCTCTCCAGTTGCGTTTGCCATAATATTTCCTTTCAACAAATTTGCAAAAGAATCTACAAAGCGCTCGAGTAAAATACAATATTTTTATGAGAAAAACCAGAGGTACCATCTGTAAAGCTCCTGCTCCTGAAAATCTCCACTCTTGATTGCAAGAGATATTTTTGTAAGAATATATAAGTAATCTACTGTCGGTGCTGTGGACGGTCCCCCCTCTATTTTAGAAGTTTTTGAGATCGAAATATCCTCGCGAGGAAAAGCGATCTTGCAGCGAGTATCCTTGCAGATCTTCCCAGGGGAGATTGTCGGCTTATTGGGTCCAAATGGCAGCGGCAAAAGCACACTATTCCACACAGTCATGGGGATCTTGCGTCCAAAAAAAGGCAAGATTTTTCTCGAGGGAAATGAGATAACGCAGCTTCCTTTGCACAGGCGCGCATATCTAGGAATGGGCTACCTTTGCCAAGAACCTTCGGTATTGGCAAGCCTAAGTGTGGAAGATAATCTCCTTGCGATCTTAGAACTTTTACCTTATAGCAGAGAAGAGCGCTATGCGATTTTGGAAGAGCGCTTGCGCGAGCTTGATTTGCACAAAGTGCGCAAAAGCAGAGCTGGAAAGCTCTCTGGAGGAGAAAGAAGACGCCTCGAGATCACGCGCACACTCCTAAAAAAACGGTCCCTTCTTCTTCTTGACGAGCCTTTTGCCAACATCGATCCTCTCTCGATCGAAGAAGTAAAAGAGCTCATGCAACGCTTGAAACGAGAAGGGCTTGCGATCTTCATCACCGACCACAACGCACGCGAGCTGTTATCGCTTGTAGACCGGTGCTATCTCCTTTTTCAAGGCAAAATTCTCTACTCGGGCACACCCGAAGAGATGATGGAAAACGGAACCGTGAAACGCCTCTACCTAGGAGAGGCGTTTGCTATGTAATCAGAGAAGCAATCCAGAATTTTTCAAGCAAAAAGATCTTGTTCTTCAAAAAAGAAACCGATCTCTTTTTTTGCATTCTCTAAGCTGTCAGAGCCGTGTACCGCGTTTTCCCCTACACTTTCCCCGTAGAGATAGCGAAGAGTTCCAGGTGCTGCTTTTTTCGGATCAGTTGCTCCCATAATTTTGCGCACGCGCTGTACCGCTTCTGCCCCTTGCAAGACTAGGGCAACAATTGGTCCCGAAGACATGAAAGCAACAAGCTCAGCAAAAAAGGGGAGATGTTGGTGAATCGCATAAAACTCCGCTGCCTTGTTTTCTGAAAGAGAAAGCATCTTTAAGGCGACGATTTTCAAACCCTCTTTTTCAAAGTGGGCAAGTATGGCTCCAATTGCGCCTTTAGATGTTGCATCTGGTTTCACAAGCGATAATGTTTTTTCCATAAGGTGACCTCAATTTCTTCTACTCTATTTGGATAGCCTCGAAGAGGATTCCATGCTTTGAATCTACTCCCTACCTGGATGTATCGAGAAAAGGCTCGTCTGGGCCTATGCACTTTCTCTTTGCAAAAAAAGAAAAGAGCTCTTGCATCCAAGAAAGAAGAATTCTATTCTAGCAAGGAATCCCTTTGCAAAGCAACGGATCTTTGACTATAGCTTAGATGGAAGAAGTGCGTTTTTGGAAAAACATTACAAAGAAAGTGCTTTTTTATTCTTGAAGCGATCTAGGTAATCGAGAGCCTTACCAGTACCAAGACAAACGGCCAAAAGAGGATTGTGTGCTACAAAGACAGGAAGTCCTGTCTCTTTGATCAATGCCTTATCGAGTCCCTTGATGAGGGCGCCTCCACCTGCTAGCACCATCCCCCGCTTCTCAACGAGGTCGGCTGCAAGCTCTGGAGGGCACTTTTCCAAGGTGAGTTTGACACTTTCTACGATCTGTTGCACAGGTTCTGCTAAACACTCACGAATCTCGACGGAGTTGATCCTTTTGGTGATCGGAAGGCCGGAGACCTGATCGCGGCCACGCACCTCCATTTCCAGTTCATGATCTCCTAAGGGATAGGCCGAACCAATGGTAATCTTGATTTCTTCTGCTGTACGCAGTCCAATCATTAGGTTGTAAGTACGACGCATGTAATTCATGATGCAGTCGTCAAACTCATCTCCCGCCACCCGAAGGGATCGAGACTCGACGATGCCTCCGAGGGAAATGATCGCAATCTCTGTAGTACCTCCGCCAATATCGATGATGAGGTTTGCAGAGGGCTCGTGGACAGGAAGATCGACCCCAATGGCCGCTGCCATGGGTTCTTCAATCAGAACGACCTCTTGAGCGCCGGCATGCAGCGCAGAGTCCTTGACCGCTCTTTTCTCCACACCTGTGATTCCTGAGGGAACTGCAATCAAGATTTTAGGGCCAAACAAGCTTCTCGAGGGATGGACCCGCTTGATGAGAGCTTTGAGCATACCCTCTGCAATCTCGAAATCGGCGATGACGCCATCTTTCATAGGGCGCACTGCGTGAATCTGCCGAGGAGTTTTTCCAAGCATTGCTTTCGCTCGGTGGCCGACTGCAAGTACTTCGTTAGTAATGGAATCTACGGCAACCACTGAAGGCTCAGCGAGTACAATTCCTTTGCCTTTTACGTAGACAAGGGTGTTAGCTGTGCCAAGATCGATACCGATATCATTAGAAAAAATAAGGGGAAGATTCCGGGACTTTTCGAGAACTCTTCTCCTAGCGCGCTCAAAGAGGCTCTTGAGGAGTTCTTGCAGGGAGGGACGCATAAAGGCACCTTGACTATATCCGGCTAGGTCTGGAGAAGTTCTAAAACATCTTCCCAGGTAAGCTTACTAATCATCTCATCATCGCAACTTACTACTTTCTTGACGAGACCTTTTTTCCGTTTTTGCATGTCCACAATCTTTTTCTCGATGGTATTTTGCGTGATCAGTTTGTACGAAGAGACAGGAAGCGTTTGCCCCATGCGGTGTACCCGGTCTGTCGCTTGGCTCTCCACAGCAGGATTCCACCACATGTCGTAGTGGATAACTGTGTCGGCTCCAACAAGGTTGAGCCCTGTTCCTCCCGCTTTCAAAGAGACAAGAAAAACAGGAATGTTCCGGTTTTCATTGAATTCTTTCACGATTTCAAGACGATTTTTGCTCGATCCGTCGAGGTAGGAAAAGGGTATACCCTTTTGCGTGAAGTCTCTTCGCATGATCTGTAACATGCGCGTATACTGACTGAATATGACCGTTTTGTGTTTCCCCTCAACAAGGGTTTGCAACAGCTCGAGGAGCATCTCATATTTTGCCGAGTCGTTGGGTTCGGCCTCTTCTTTTGCAAAAATAGCAGGGTGGCAACAGATCTGCTTGAGTCTTGTGAGCGTAGCGAGCACATGGATATGCACCTTTTCAAAGCCATCTCTTTCCACGAGCTTTTCGAGCTCGTCGCGTGCAGAGCGCGCATACGACTCATAGAGCTGCTTTTGTAGATCGGACAAGGTGCAGTGGTACTCAATTTCCTCTACAGGAGGAAGCTCTGTAAGGACATCTTCTTTCATACGACGGAGAATGAAAGGACCGATCTTTCGGCGTAGGTGTTGTATGTGTAGTTCTTGCTCTTCTTTAGGAGCTCGTACGTATTTTTCCGCGAACCTCTCGAAAGAAGAGAGTAGGCCGGGCATAAGAAAATCGAATACGCTCCAGAGATCTTCTAAAGAATTTTCGATGGGCGTACCACTCAAAGCGAGGCGGTAGAGCGAGGGGATTTGCTTTACCGATTTCGCATTCCTCGTCCCCCGATTCTTGATGTGCTGCGCCTCATCTAAGACCGCATAGGCAAAGTTGTGCTCTTCATAATAGCCAATGTCTTTTTGAAGAAGCGTGTACGAGGTGATGACCACGTCCCATGAGTCGATCCTCTCGATCATTTTCTTTCTAGCGCTCGGAACGCCATCGATCACAGCTACTTTGAGCTTCGGATTGAACCGAGCACACTCTTCTTTCCAATTATAAAGAAGAGAAGTGGGACAGACAATGATCGAGACAGAAGACCCCATCTGTTCGCGCATTTGCGATACGGCAGTAATGGCTTGAAGCGTTTTTCCAAGGCCCATATCATCGGCTAGAATCCCGTTTAGATGCATCTTGCGCAGGGTATTGAGCCACGCGACCCCCTCTTTTTGGTAGGTGCGGAGATCTGCTCCCACATTTTTGGGGAAAGGATCGAGTTCGATACTTTTGGTACCCAAAATTTGCGCTTGAACCTCTTCCAGTGCGGGAGAAATTGTTCCCTCGATAGGCAGACCATCAAAGGTCTTTTGGTCGATGCCCATGAGACTCCAGAGGGGACGGTCCTCCGTAAAAGAGTGGAGTTTTACAATCCCAAGCTCATCGAATAATTGCACAAGACGGGACATTTTGGGTAAATCGAGCACCAGTATCCGGGAAAATCGAGAAGTTTGGTTGCCTTTCGCTTTTTGTAGCTCAATGAAAGAGCGCTTCGATGCAATGCAATCCCAGAGGAGATCCACCTTGACCCCCTTAAGAGGGCCTTGTACCTCCACGTTTAGCCTGTAGTGCCCTACCTTTTCAGAGAGATTCAACGCGACTCGGAAGGTTGTCTTATCGTAGATAAACTGCTCGAGGAGGTTTTCTGGACAGTGAAAGGTTACATGATCTTGATTTTTGGGAACTGTGCCTGTCATGAACTCTACAATCTTTTTTTCCACCTTTAACGAGAAAACGCCTGTCTTCCGATCACAGACAAAATCTTGGAATAGCTCCTCAATGATTTTTCTCTCGCGCGTCAAATTCCTCGCCAAGATCCCCCGCTCTTCTACAAAAGATAGGATTTCTTTACCCTCGAGCTGCTCTGGGATAGCAGGTACGGTCCGCTTGTCGTAAACAAAATCCAAGGTAGCATCGAGCTCCCCGTCGAGATACGATAGGTGGCATACCGCTTTCATATCTCCGGTGAAGGGCAACGTGACAAATCGATCGACTACATCGAGATTCGTTACCTGTCCGTAGCGGCGCAGCTCTGGCAGGGAATCTTCCACAAACGTTCCGAATAGAGGTTGGGGAATGGTCATTTCCCGTATAGCCAATACCTGTTTGAGGTGTGTCCTTTTGATATGCTGCGGAAACCGGAAAAAAGTATCCTTATAAACAAGCCCTGGTAGCGAAGAGGAAAAAAGACAAGCCTCTTCAATATGCACCTCATCTTGCCCTAAAAGAAGGGTTGGTTTGATCAAAATTTTCGGAAAAGGGGGTCCCAAATACTCGAGATTGAACCGGAAAAATGCTGATGAAAACGAATATTTCAAGGGCGTTTCCAAGTTCCCACTGAAGATACAGGGCATCGAAGCACTCTCCTCTCCCCTGTTAGTAAAATCTTGCTTCTGCCTACTCAACAGGTTGTCGTACACGAGCGCTAAAAGCATGCCGAATGCTTCAAAGTGGATGTATCCCGAGCGCTTCATCCGAGCAAGGGGACTTGGCATCTCCGCATGATTGAGTAACAACTTGCATACTTTGGCATCGATTTCTGAAAAGGACCGGAGAGAAAACAGATAGCGTTTTCCCCCAATCAAGATGCTCTCTTCGTAACGAAGAGCCTCTAAAAACGTTGCAATGTTCGAGATTTGCAACGGTTTTGAGCGGAAAGGAAGACGCAAGGCGAGCTGGATTTCCACTTTCTTGCTTTTCTTCGTGAGCGATTGTGGATTGAACACCATCATCAGCTCGGCTTGGACTGAGGAGCACTCCTCACTTGTCAGAAAAAAGGGAGAGTGAGCTAATAGGACCGCTGCATTTTTGTACTCTTGTAAAGTTTGCCTTTGCTGGATGATCTCTCTTTTTTCTACCTCTTTCGTTTTGGCCTGCTCAATAGTGGCCAAAAGCTCTTTTTCCGCTTGGTCTTGGTGACCTGCAAGGCGCGTTTCTTTCGAATAGGCAACAATGAGGGCATCGAGCTTCTCTTCAATGTAGAAGACAAGAGCTGCTAAATGTTGGCAGTCGTAACGGTAAGGACAGTCACAATTCGAATGGATGATTTGCGATTCAAAGCGATCGATTTCCATTTCGCTCTCATAGGTGTTTTCGTACTTGCCTGAGACTTTTGCCGCAATGCGCACAAGATCGTTTTCCAAACGAATGATTTTTGCTGAAAGAACATTGTTGTCCTGATAAAGCTGCTTTCCCTCCTTGAGAATTGCGGAAGAAAAATCTTGTTTAAGCTTGCGAAAGTTAAGCATGTACCATTCCAATGATTGAGTCTAACACGAGGATTCTGATTCTTTTTTTACCGATTTTTCTTTACTTGGGCAAGGATTTTCGAGTTTTTTTTTTACCAGATCCCACCAAAATTCCCCCATGACGAATTTTCCCGATTGATGCAAACTAGATGAGCACAATTTCCTACAAAATAGCACGTACAACTAGAAAATTGTAGCGCGACGTGCCTGATTCTTGCATCCATCGCACTAAAGTTTCTAAGGAATTTTAGGAATGCTTTCTTAAGGTTGATCTAAAAACAAGCGCTTGCCTATAATTTGACAGTTATAAGCGGGTGTAGCTCAGTGGTAGAGCATCACGTTGCCAACGTGAGGGCCGTGAGTTCAAATCTCATCACCCGCTTTTTTATCCATCAATTACAGCCTGGAATGCTCTTGTGAAAGAAGATACCGAAAACACCGATTCCCCTAAAGTAGATCCCGCAAAGGAAAAATACCTGCAAAAGGAGGGAAGTGACGCAGAAAACTCTGTAGAAATGGAGAAAATACCCAAAGACACCTCTTCTCTTTACAAAAGTGCAGAGGTGGAGGTGAAGCTCGAGCGCCATCCCAACTGCATTGTGCACCTCCAGGTCACAGCGAATGAACACCTTCTCAAAAAAGCCCATGAAGAGGGCTGGAAAAGCGTGCGCAAAGACGTGGCTGTCCCTGGCTTTCGCAAAGGGAAAGCTCCCCGGGCTTATATTGAAAAAAATCACGCCGATGCGATCGAAAGTAGGACCCAAAACAGCGCTACAAATCTCGCTTTTCGCGCTGCTTTGCAGCTCGTACAAATTCCCTTGCTCAATGATGATACTCGGGTTCGCTGTACGGTTATCGCTTATACAGATGATTCGGCAACCTTTGCTTTTGAATACGAAACGCACCCTGATCTTCCCTCTATCGATCTCGGAAAATATCGGAAAGATCCCAAGGTAGTGCGAGCAGAAGTGGAAGACCGGGAGATCCAAGAATCCATCGAACAGCTCCGCCTTTTTTACGCAAAGTGGACCACAGTCATAGATCGAAGCGTGCAAGAAGGAGATTATGTCATACTCGATGTACGATTGGCAGAAGAGCCTGATCAGACCGTTTTTTCTGACACGCGTTTCTCTGTTTCCGATAAAAGGATGGCCGTTTGGATGAAAAAGCTCGTGATGGGCAAAAAAACAGGGGATGTTGTCGAAGGACCTAGCTTTCCTGATCCTGATTTCACAGAGGCACAAAAAGCGGACTTCACTCCCAAAAACGCTCTTGTGACCATCAAAAAAATTGAAACTGCAGAACTTCCCGAACTGGACGAATCCTTTGCCCGGCTTGCTGGAGTGGAAAATCTTGAAGAGCTTCGAGAGCACATCGAGCATATGCTCTCCAATCAATCGGAGGAACACTTCTTAGAGAGTCAGAAAGAGGATATCAACAATTTTTTGATAGAACACACCTTCGATATGCCCCGCTCCTTGCTAATGGCAGAAATAAAAAATCGAAAAAAAGCAGCCTTAGAAAATCGCGAGCGAGCCCAAGAAATTGAGGCAATGAGCCCTGAAGAGAAGAACGCTTGGAATGAAGAGATTGCTACAAAATCGGAAAAAGCGATCCGTCTTTTCTACCTCTCTCGAGAGATCATGCGCAAAGAGAGTCTGACCGTAACCGAAGAAGAGGTTCAAGACGAAGCAATAAAAACGCTGCGCACCTTTGGTCCCGTGCAGATCGACCCGAGCAATATTTCCCAGGAACTTTTGGCGCTTGCTCTTTCAAAGGTGATCTTAGAAAAAGTCCAAAAGCTCGTGATTGCAAGGTCTCAGGGAGTCACCCCTACAACCGATGCAACCACATAATCGATTTGAACCAAGAATACCTTGGACAGAAGCTCTCACTTATGTTCTTAGAAAACATGGTATCGCTTCTAAAAATTCTCAGATAGTAAAGAGGATAGGTCTTTACTTACTATTCCTATGTTCTTCTATCATTGCGCTGGCGCTTTGGAAATCGGCTTTTATGCATACCTCTTTCAGTTGAAGAATTGGGTATCTTCAAATCTTTAATGCGCGGATATCTTTTGCGCGCGCTCTAAATCCAAGTACCAAGAAAGGGCTTTACCTAGCTCAAGCACGACTCTCCCCTGAAGTTACGCCGGGGGAATTCATGTCAAAATAGGCATTTGAACGCTCTTTTTCGAGGAAAGACAAGAGAGGCGATTTCCCAAAATTGAGCAATGCAAGTCCTTGACAACAATCGCTCTATTTTCTTTACTAAATGGGAGTTAGAAAAATAAGGAGTTCTCATGCCCCGTAGACATACACCGCCTGCAATGTCTTTAACACCCTACGTCGTGGAAGATACAGGACGGGGTGAACGCTCTATGGATATTTTCTCCCGTCTTCTGAAAGATCGGATCATTTTTATCGGCACACAGATCAATGATCAGGTCGCCAATATCGTGATTGCACAGATGCTCTTCCTCAAAATGGAAGATCCCAAAAAAGATATCAATCTGTACATCAACTCTCCAGGAGGTTTGATCTCTTCTGGTCTTGCAATTTTAGATACGATGCTCTTCCTTGGGTGCGACGTAACGACCTACTGCATCGGTCAAGCCGTTTCTATGGCGGCTCTTCTCATTGCAGCTGGAAGTAAGGGGAAGCGTTTTGCCCTGCCAAACAGTCGCATCATGCTTCACCAGCCCTACGGAGGCGTGGGAGGAAGCTCTGCCGACATCAAAATTCAGGCGAGAGAAATTTTGGAACTCAAAAAACTCACCTCTGGGCTGATGGCGCAGTATACAGGGCAAGATGCGGTGAAAGTAAGGCAGGATTCAGAGCGGGATTTTTGGATGAACGCATCCGCTGCAAAAGAGTACGGCATCATCGATGAAATCGCGCAGCCCAAGCGTGCGGAAAAACCGGTAGAGGCGGGCGTTTCATGACAACATGCTCCTTTTGCGGCCGCAGTGAAGACGCTGTCGAAAAGCTCATTTCTGGACCTAACGCCTATATTTGCGACAAATGTATTGATCTTTGCGTCGATATCATCAAAAAGAAGACTCCTATAGGAGAGCTTCTTCTTTTGAAGCCCAAAGAGATCAAGGAAAAGCTCGATGAGTACATCATCGGACAAGAATTAGCGAAAAGAACGATCGCTGTCGGAGTCTACAACCACTATAAGCGCATCCGATCTTTAGCAAAGAGCTCCCAGATCGAGTATGCCAAATCCAATGTCATGCTCATCGGTCCAACGGGATCGGGCAAGACCCTTATCGCCAGAACTCTGGCAAAAATTCTGGATGTTCCTTTTGCGATCACTGATGCCACTACCTTGACAGAGGCGGGATACGTGGGTGAGGATGTCGAAAATATCATACTGCGCCTTTTGCAATCGGCCGATTACGACGTCTCCAAAGCAGAAAGAGGCATCATCTATATCGACGAGATTGACAAAATCCGCAAGACAAGTGGCAATGTTTCCATTACCCGGGATGTATCTGGTGAGGGGGTACAGCAGGCTCTTTTGAAAATCGTTGAGGGTACGATCGCCAACATTCCCCCAAAAGGAGGCCGAAAACATCCCAACCAAGAGTACATCAAAGTCAACACACAAAACATCTTGTTCATTGTAGGGGGCGCTTTTGTCCACCTAGACCGGATGATAGCTAAAAGACTTGGGAAGAGCACCATCGGGTTTGAAACAGGGGAAAAGGCAAGAGATTCCCACGAGTCGAATTACCTTTTGTCCCAAGTAGAACCAGAAGATCTGATCGAATTTGGTATGATTCCCGAGTTCATCGGAAGGTTCAACGTGATTGCCAACTGCAATGAATTGACAGTGCGGGATCTGATCGAGATACTCAGCGTGCCAAAGAATGCCGTCATTCCCGAGTTTACGCAGCTCTTTGCGGAGGAAAATGTGAAGCTTACCTTTACAGAAGAAGCTCTTTGTGCGATTGCAAAAAAAGCAAAGAAAACAGATACAGGCGCTCGCGCTCTTAGAATGATTGTGGAAAGCTTGCTACGCGACCTCATGTTTGAAGTACCCTCGGATCCCACATTCGAAGAAATTGTGATCGAAGAGGAGACAGTCACGAAAAAAAAATCTCCTCTCGTGCACAGAAAATCTCAAGAAGCGGCGGAAGAGAGTCTTTAAGCGCTTCTTACTCGTCGAGTTTGCTTGGTCTCGAGATCCTATCTCCCAGAATTATGTGTCCTTTTTCGTAATCCTCATCTCGTATACCTTGGAAGCTCACATTCTGCAGCAACTCCCCTGGCCCTTCATCTTCATCCATTGTTCCCTCGTAGAAAAGTGAGGAGTAACTTCCGGCTCCTAGGCAAAAGTTTAAGATTCTTGTAGCCATGGGATCTGCGTGCAACGGATATTGCAAAAGATTCGAGTCGTGTAGCCTATGACGCACAAGGCTACTTCCCCCTACAATCACTCCCCCTTCTAGAGCCTGGTGGATATATGCTCTTTCTGCCTCTACCAGTCTCTCTTTTTTCGCGAAAGATCTGAAGTAAGAAGTGGCCTGTGAGAGGTCTTCGCGGAAGTAGCGGGTGATATTGTCCTTGAGCATTGCGATCGCTTTGTAAATAGCATGTACCGAATCGGCGTCTTGCATTGCTTGGTGCGCTGCTAAGGAGATCAAAAAAGCTGCAGGATCGAATTCTTGGGGTGAAAGCCTGCTCCCATACTCTTTCCAGGTATGCAGCTCGTTTTCAAGAGCTGTTTTCTCTCTTGGATCATGCGATCGTTTGAGTAGCTCTTGGAGCTCGCTTTGGAGCTGATTTTCGTATTCTATCGCTCTTGTTCGCGCCGCTTGGCGCGTAACATGCGCCCCTTGCAATCTTTTTTCGTACCACGATATTTCATCATCTGCTAGAGGTCTGCCTAGTATTTTTTCCAAAAGACGGCTGGAATCTGCACTGAGGCGTCCATTATTTTTCTGCAAGGAGAAGTGAAACCCTTGTTTGCTCCTTTTCGAAAAAGCGCGCATCCTTCCCGTATATTTCGGGTAAGAGCTCGATCGCAAAGATCCTTCAAATATAGCGGAAGGAGAGCTTGCACCTGACACAGTATATTTCCCATCGAACGAGGGCACTTTGAGAGAACCTGAATACAAGGTATATTCCCTGTGCAAAGCCAAGAGATCCTCGAGCAAGTTTTGCTGTCCCTCCACGTCTTTTGCGTTTAGTTGCACGTAGAGTTTTTCCCCTTCTACCTCAAAAATGGCAACTCCTGTGAGTAGATCTAAGTAGACGAATTGGTTGGGATGAAATGCCCTAGCAACCGCCTCTGCCTGCTGACGACTCGGCACTCCCAAGGTAGACACATGCTTATAAAATGCCTCGCCGAGCATCTTTTCTAATCGAGGCTGCAAAGCAGCGAATCTACCCTGCAGCTCTGCCTCTTTCGTGTTGTGTGGAGAAATGGCATAGGAAGTACCGCGCGCCCCGACGCAAAGATGCAAAGCATGCTCTTCATCGCGTTCCAACACAATATTGTGAGGAATATCGCTCTCTTCTTCTAGAACAACGCTATAATCCGCGCTTTTTTCCCCTTCTGAAGAAACGCGGGTCTCTTTCCCCTCCTCTTGTTTCGAGTAGAGCCTTTCCTTTGTATCATCTCCTCCGATAGATGGTTTGCCTTCTTCATCCGCGATAGTAACCGTCATGGCGAAAGCTCTCCTGGGATCACTCAAACTTGGCGTTGACATAGTTTTGCCTCTCTTACA
>JBCDEZ010000038.1:0-13534 GCA_039179045.1 Chlamydiota bacterium
CTACTCAAGAAAACCAAGTACTCAAAGAGTAGAAGGTTACTTAAAATGCCTGATGATGAATCAAATGATGAGAACTGAGAGCTAGAAAACCTTCAAGGATAGTCCTAGTTGGTCTGAAAATCTGATTTTTTCAACAAGGCCTATTCAATCGAATTAATCTAAAATAAGAAATTCCATGATAAAAAATTCCTTTTTATTTTTCAATAAAAAAGCATTTTGGAGATGCTTTTTACTGTATGCGTACATAGGGTTTTAGCTAGGCCACTTGGTAAGGGGCGATCTTCTTCAGGAGGAGTTCTATCATCCGGACCCAGGATAGGGATTCGTTTTCGAGCTGCTGGAGGATAAAAATCCAGGCGATGGATAGGAGCAAAATTCCCACCCAAGATTTGAGAGGAATGCCCAAAAAGACAATCTGCACCTGAGGAGCGAGCCTGTTGGCGATTCCCAGGAACATTTCGATCATCAAGATGCCGATCAGTGAAGGGGCTGCTAGCTGGACTGCGAGGGTCATGAGTCGGTATAAAATGTGTGTCATGCTCTCCCAAAAAGAGACGTTTTGGGTGAAAAACAGGGGATTGAAGTAGGCATCGACAGGAATGACTTCGAAAGAAGAGCCGAGAGCCTGAAAAAAATGTAGAGGACCTCCAATCGCAAAGAATAGAGCAATGAGCACATAGTTGTAAAGCAGACCCAAAGGTCCCGTTTGCGTCTGCGTAGAGGGATCTTGGATCTGCAAGGAGGAGGCTCCCCGAACGTGGTCGATGAGACTTCCCGAGGTCATGGCGATATAAAAGGGAATGGAGATCAAAAATCCTAGTACGAAACCCACCAACAGCTCTTTAAACGCGTAGACGGCGAATATCATTCCAAAATCGATCTGTTGCTGCGCATGAATCAGCGCGTTGGGAATGAAGATCGCACTCAAAGCGATCCCGAACATGAGCTTGGTTGTACTGGGTAGATTTTTCGCTCCTAGAAAAGGGGCCAAAGCTACAATCGGCACGACCCGAAAAAGGGTCAAAAGAAAAAGAACTAAGACAGAATTTGGAGAGATGCCCGGGAAGCTCAACAGCAAACTGAGGTAATTATCGGTAGCGCGAAAGGTGTTTTCCAAAAGAGCTCATCCCCATTTGTAGAGATTGCTGAAGATCTTGTGCGCAAAGCTAAAGATTTGCGATCCTAGCCATCCTCCCATTAGCATCAAGGTCAAAATCACCGCAAAGAGCTTCACCGTGAAAGAAAGAGTCTGTTCTTGGATCTGCGTTGCTGCCTGGAACACAGCGACCATTAGCCCTAGTACCATACTGATCAAAATAGGGGGGCCAGAAAGGAGTAAGATGAGAAAAAGAGCCTGGTAGGTAAGCTGGTAGATTTCGTTTGCGTACATACTATTTGAAGGTGAGCGTTAATCCCTGAATCAGGAGCGTCCATCCATCGACCATGACAAGCAAGAGCAGCTTAATCGGCAGCGCGATGGTAAGGGGCGAGAGCATCATCATCCCCATCGCGAGGAGGATGTTTGATGTAACTAGATCAATCACAAAAAAGGGGAGGTAAACTAGTACACCAATTTCGAAAGCGCTTTTCAGTTGCGAGGTCATGAAAGCTGGGATCAGCACTAGGAAATCTTTCTGATCCAATGCAGATTTGTAGGGCTCAGGAAAGAGCTTGCGAGCAATCTGGTAGAATCCATTGATGTTCTTTTGGTAAGTATTTTTGAGCAAAAAGGTGCGCAAAGGCTCTTTGCTCCGGTCAATGATTTCGATCAGGTAGCTTGCCGACTGATCAGAAAAAAGGGATGTTGGGGCACGGTCTATCACTGGTTTAGCCGCATCGTACATTGCAAGGCCCGTTGGGAACATGACGTACACCGTCATGATGAGCGCAATCCCGTTGATGACCTGGTTTGGGGGGGACTGCTGCACACCGAGGGCGTTGCGCAAAAGAGCGAGCACGATCACCATTTTCACAAAAGAGGTGAGGAGCATGACTGCGAAGGGCAAAATCGAGACACCGGCTAAGAGTGCCATTTTCGAGAGAAGAGAAGGGCCCTCAAAGCGGAATCCCTCATCGGAGCCCTGTTGCAAAGCGCGCTCTGCTAAAGTTCCCGATCCGGGTTCTTCCGCTTGTAGGGAAACGAAGAGGCTAAAAAAAAGACAGCAAAAAAACAGCTTTCTCATAAATCCTTTTCCATGAACGAGGCAAACGCTTTTTCGAGTGCCTCCCACTGCGTTTCAAGCTGTGCGTTGATGATCCCCGATTCGGTCACAATCGTACACCCCCCCTCTTCGATATCTTCTCTCGGTTCGATTTTCAACGTGCGCACTTCGCGCAAAATCTCCTGGATCTTTTCCTGCTCTTTTTCTACCACAACATAATCTTTCGGATTGACGTAGATTGTGATCTGGTGTTGCTGCACCACAGGTCGAAGAGCTTGTAAGATGATCTCTACGATTCTTTCGGGATGGAGCTTGAGTTCTTCGCCAAGAATTTTCCTTGCTGCTTTGATTGCAAGAGGCAAGATCTTTTTGTGCACCTCTTCGCTTAGCTCCTCGCTTAGCTTTTTTAGATGCAAATGGTGCTCGTAGAGCTTTTTGAGGCCTGCAAGAAAGCCCGCTTTTTCCGCCTCTTCTTTGAGGAGTTCACACTCGGAAGCTACCTCTGTGCGATACGCTAGCGCCTCGGTTTTTGCAGTGCGGACGAGCTCTTCTCCTGCGAGAAGGCACTCCACCTCTTCTTTGGGCAGGATCTTGCTCTCCGTGCTCCGAACGCTCTGATGAGAGAAAAGGGAAAAATACTTCATAAATGACCCTGCAATATACCCAATACCGAGCTTACCATATCCTGGGTGTGCTTAGCGAGCGCCTTTTTTTCGTAGGTTTGTAAGAGGAGGGTTCCTCTCCCTTCATCCAGTCTTCTTGTGATATGCCAAAGAAAGTCTTTGTTCGTCTGTAAAAGAGCAATGCCGAGCCGCACAATGCCCCGTTTATGCATCTCTTGTTGGAAAGAGGGGAAGTCGCGGTAGGCAGTTCTCGGGAATAGGGGAGGGGGAAGCGCTTTGGAAATCTCCGCGATGATTGCCTGATCTCCTTCTCCCAAAGAGTCGCTAAGCTCTTGCAAACGGCGCTGCTCCACAAGCTGCCGCATCTCGATCGCAATATCGAATAGGGATAGATGGTGGATCAGAGCAACAAGTTCTTTCTTAGTTTTAGTCAGCAAGGGGAAAAGAGGCATCTTTTGCATGTATTCCATAGGGAGAGTTGCCCGTTCATGAAATAGGCTCTCTTCCAAAATCTGGACCAGATACCGGGAAAAGCAGGGGGAAAGCTTGGGAAGTGTCCAAGGAATATCGAGCGCTTTTGCCAGTTTTTTCCCCGTCCTTTCTCGGAAAAGGGGAAAAAAAAGATGGGGAGCATCTTGCTGCTGCAAAAAGGAGACGAACCAGGAGTAGTGCACATCGCGCAGCAAAGAGCTTAACGAAAAAGAGGCGGGTGAAAAGGCCACATCTTTTGTATGGTTTGAGCGGAGCTGTTCAATATGCTCCTCTCCAAGGTAGTGTAGCAAAGACTGCTGTCTTTCTTCTGGCAAGGTTTGTAGTTTCCCGTAGAGCACGAAATAAGAGGCAAAGCGCATCGGTTACTCCTGACGAGGCGTTTCCTGATCTGGCTTGCTCCTTTGCATCGAGTTCCAAATAGAGCGCGCAAACTTGGGATAGCTTGTGAAGAAGATCCAAAGAAAGCCAGACCCCAAAGCGATGACCAAAAGCATCATGAGCGATAAGATTCTTCGGAAGGTAGAGACCGAGTCTTTGGTCATCACAACCGACCAGACGCGCACATAGCCTTTCTCTTCCAAAGAGCCTCCTACAACTCGTCCCTCAGGTTCGAGTTGGATGTCAGAGAGCTTGGCTCTGTCGGAGATGATCGAAACGTGATCGAAGGAAAGCCCTTGTACGCTTCCCGCAAGAAGTCGTTTGATTTTAGTCTCGAGCTGGTTATTGGGATCTTCAAAAGCGCCCACATGTTTGACATAAACAGCAGCTGTAACAGGTAGCTTTGCCCTCTCAGAGGTCGCGGCATCTTCCATGCCATCTTCGATGGGAAAGGAGATCTGTACATCAGCATCGATGATCCCATCGATCTTGCGGATCGTATTTTTTAGTTGCTCTGCCAATCCTGCTTGAAAGCGGATATTTTCTTCTCGGTCTGATGACATGAGCCCCTGTTTGGCAAAGAGCTCGAGAAGACTCGTTCCCTTTCTCCTAGGGAGTCCCGCCTGGTTGAGTAGAGCCATCGCCTGTGTTTCGTCTTTTGCAGCGACCGTGATCGACCACATATTGCTCGGGCCTGATGCCGCAGCCGCGGCACTCTGCGCAATCGCTACTTTCTGCGCCGGTATGCCTCTCGAAGCGAGAAAGACGATGATCTCATTGGCCTCTCTCTCATCAATGTCATTCACAACAAAATGGCTGGAATCGCAACCCACAAATAAGAGAAGTAAGGAAAGAAAAATGAGGTACTTTTTCATAACAGGCAAGCTCTCCTAAGAAACCGTTTCCAAACTACCGTTATATCATGTTTCTCCGTTTGAGAAGAGTGTTTTTTCCCGAAAAAAGTGGGAGAAGACCTGTGACACGTTTCCAAATCTAGTAGAAACAGACCAGCCTGCCCGATTTGTTGTCTCGGGCATCCTATCGAAAGAAGTACAAAACCCTGGAAAAAGATCTTTCGTATTCTAGTGAGATGATTTACGGTTCCTTAGTAGAATTTAGCGGAGAGGGGCTTCTCGAACCAGTTCTCGAAGACCTGTTCCCCCAACCACCAAGCCAGGATATCTTCTTTTTGTGTGCTTTGCTCTCTTCCGCTTGCTTCTCTAATGCGCCAACCCTTTTGTGCAGATCCCGATTCTGATTGCGTAAAGTTTTGTGCTGATCATATAGCGCTACGAACGTTTTCTGGAACCGGTCGAGTATATCGACCATTCTTGGATCAATAGCACTCTTTTGTTGCACCGATTTTGGTTCCCCCTCTTTTGTCGATAATTTCCCTACAGCTTCTCTGAGGTCACTCATTGATTGATGGATCTTTTGTTCGCTTGGGCTTTGTGGGTTAAGTGGATTAGTACTACTCATAAAAATTACTCCTAATTTTTCCGCAACATTTTATCAAAGAATTACTATGAATAATAGGGTTTTTTGGAAAATTTACGCAGCGACATTTCTTTCTTTTCCACCAATCGATATCGCCAGATTGCCAAGGGAAGTGCTAAGGATCTTAAATTCCGCATTCCGCCCCCTTTCATGTTGACGCGTATATTTTTTCAAACAGTGAGAGAGTGTGCTAATGAGTAGAGCTCTCGAAACTGCGCATAAGAAAACGTACAGACTTTCCCGTGCAAGTCGGAGAATTAGCTCCTGCTCAAAGGTACCTTTTTGAGGATCGAGCGCGCGTGCTCAAACACGGTATCAACGCTGATCTGTCTCAAGCAAAATGGGAGTCTACAGGAGCGGGAAAGGCAAGGGGTACAGGTTCTTGGTGCAACGATTGTACAGGCGTTTTCCGTTTCGTATGGGCCACAGCGGTGAGGATCTGTGGGGGAAAAAAGCGCGATGACGGGGTGCTTGCAAGCGCAGGCAAGGTGCATGGGCCCTGTATCATTGGTAATCAGAAGATCGCTTGCAACAAGCGTAGCTGCGTAGCTGCGTATCGATTGGTGGGCGATCAGCCGGCTATTGGGCAGATGCTTTTGGAGCTGCGCTCCTAAATCATCTTCTCCTTTGCCGATACCAATCCATAAAGTGCATCCGATCTCCTCCTCGAGTCGTTTCCCTAGAGCAATATAGTGAGAAATGGGCCAACACTTGTACCGGTCTTTTGCACCTGGATGCAGAAAGACGACGGGATTTTCCCTTCCATTTTTCATCCGAAAAGCGGTTGCCCCATTCCGTTCCTCCTTGCGCATCCGGTAGCGAAGAGTGGGGTCTACAATGGATGCGCCTGCCAATCGAATGAGGTTCTCTCTTCTTTCGATTTCATGCAGAGCGGGTGGTGCCTCTTGGGTCAGGAAGCGGCCTAGGCCCTTATGCTCGCCCTTTGTGCCTATGATATGGGGAATTCCACTGCAGGCGAGCAGGGGGAGCATGGCGCGCTGGGAGCTATGGAAGACAAAAGCTGTATGATACTGCCTCTCGATCAAGGTGTTGCGCAAACGGTACCAATCGAGTAGGCGCTCTGGAAGAAGATAGCGCTGATTGATATCGGGGTTGTACTCAAAGAGTTGCCTGCCTAAGTCGGTCATCAATACATCGAGCGTGCATTCGGGAAAGTGGTGGCGCAGGCCGTTGATGGAGGGAAGGGCCCAAAGAGAGTCTCCAAGACCTGTGGTACTTACGACAAGAAAGCGTTCGGTGGAGGGGGGAGTGCCCTTTTTTTTCAAAAGTTTAGCGAGCGCACGAAGAGCGCCATTTTTCAAAAGGCGCATCGTACTCCCGTTTTCAGGAGGAGTCGGTGCATAGAAGCGCTTTTTATTGGCAGCATGCCCCTCTCCTTTTCCTGCGCAAAAGCGCGCAGGTAGGTAGGGTTGGGAGAGAGGTGAGCATGGAACAGATGCCCTCGATCCAGTAGTTTTCGAGGTTGAGCGCGTCGAGGCGGTAGGGGAACAGCCCCGCCTCCGCTATTAGGGGGAGGTAGAGCCGTTCGATCTCAAAGAGCGTCTCGATATGGTCTGAGGTGAAGCTGAGGGGGATGAAGATCACATGCTCTTTTCCCTGGTGCCACAAGCGGATCGATTCAGAGGCTTTTTCTGTGTAAGGACGCAGCCATTTTCCTGGACCGAATTTCGATTGGTAGCAGACACGCGAGAGAGCTTGGGGAAAGGCAGAGGCGATCGCTCGGTAAGAGGCTTCGCACTCTTTTTGGTAAGAGTCTCCCTTGCGCACGAAGCTCTCGGGGATGCCGTGAGGGGAAAAGAGGAGTACAACCTCCGACTCTTTTAGACCTTTTTTTTCCAGAAAGGAGGCAATTTTTCTTTGGTACGCCATGACAAATCCCGGGTGTTCTGGGTACGAGCGAATCCAACGGATCTTTTCACAACTTTGCCTCGAGAGGTGCTGGCGCAAGAAAAGCGCGCAACTTCCTGTTGTAGCGGAGCAAAACTGAGGGAAGAGGGGAAATGCTGTGATGGGCCCTTCGCTCTTTTCGATCGCTGAGAGGCTTTTTTTATGTGTATCTGGAAGGTACCGATGGAAGGTAATGCAAGGTGCTCTCAGCTTTTCTTCTAAAAGACGCGCGAGGCATTCGGTATCTTGGTAGATGGGGGAGCGTCCACCAATGTAGGCGTAATCTTCTTCCACTTTTTTCGCGCGTTTTTGTGCAATCCTACGGAAAAAAGCCCGGTGCAACCAGCCCGGGAAAGGGGTGCGCAGCACCTCCTGATCGGAGAGGAGCGCTGTAAGAAAGTCGGGAATCTCTGCGAGGGATCTAGGGCCCCCAAAATTGACAAGGAGATAACGCATACACTATGATTACCAGTATGATCTGGAACCTTATCAAAAAACCGATTTTTCTCTTCTGTTTTTTTCTTGTTGCCTGCTCTTCTCCCTCTTCGAGTGCCTCGTCTGAGGAGTGGACAATTGGGTTGCAAAAGCATCTACTCGCCCTGCCTGCAGAAAAGCTCGTTTATCTGGAGGGATTTTTGTACGACCTCTTCGCCCTTTTGGCGGAAAAGATGCAGATGCAGCTTCGCTTGGTAGAGGGGAACAAGCCCGAGCTACTTGCCGAGCTCGATCAAGGAGAGATGCAAGCTGTGGTCGCCTTCTCTCGATTCCACGCATCTCCAGACGAGGAATATGCCCTCTCGTCTCCCCTCATCGATTTAGGAACCTATCTTGTCTTGCGCGTATCGGGGCACGCCTTGCCCTCTAATTTTTCCGATCAGTTAGTCGGTTATGCGACGCAGCGGGATCGGAGGCTGCTTCTCGGAGCCTATCCGCAGGCGATCTTGCGCTCTTACGATTCGTACCGCGCTCTTCTCCTCGCTCTTGTCGCGGGAGAGATTGATGCAGTAGCTGTGCAAAAAGTAGTCGCAAGCGGCTACATCAATGAGTTTTACCCAGGCGAGCTGCGGTTTCTCTCTTCCCCTTTAGAAGAAGACCCTCTTTGTCTTTTATTGGAGGAGAAAAGCGCGCAGAAGTTGCTACCCAAGTTCAATGATGCGCTCTCCTCGATTTCTTCTTCGCAGTACGCGCATCTTGAGGAAAAGTGGGGTCTTACCCTCCGCTAAAAAAGGAAAACTCCTGGGAGAGTTCATGCAAGATCTCTTGATCTACAGGGCAAGGCGTGAGCTCCCAGATCTTCGCATAGTCGCGGATGCTTCTGTCTGAGCTAAAAGACCCCATGCCTGCGATGTTTTTGAGCGCATGCTTTGCCCATAACGGTCGATTTTGAAAGAGAGTCTCGACTCTTTGCTGCGCTTCATAGTAGGCGCGAAAATCCTTGAGTACGAAATAAGGGTCAGCAGGAGATGTCGCGTCTCCCTCGAGGAGAGAGTCGCGGATTGCAAGAGCGCACTCTCGCTCTTCTGGAACAGTCGTAAAAGAGCTACTGACAATCCAGTCGAGCGCCTGTTTGAGCAGAGGGTCTTGCTCGTAGATTTCTTTTGGATCGTAGCCTTCTCGCGCTTGTTTTGCCTCTTCTGCACTCATGCCAAAGCAAAAAGGCCAATCTGCACCGCCTACCTCTTGGCGCATCTCTACGTTGGCGCCATCATCTGTTCCAATGGTGAGAGCGCCGTTCATCGCAAGCTTCATATTCCCTGTTCCCGAGGCCTCTTTCCCGGCAAGAGAGATCTGTTCAGAGAGATCGACACCTGGTAGGATCTGCATCGTTTTTGATACGTTGTAGTTTTCGAGAACAAGGAGTAAAAGAGCATCTTTCGTCTGCAGATCTTCACGCAGTTTGCGCGACACGAGAGAGGCAAAACGGAGGATGTCTTTAGCTTTTTTATAACCAGGAGCTGCCTTGCCTCCAATAAGAGCCATTCGAGCAATTCTCCCAGATGATGCACCTTCTTTGCGCTCTAAATAAAGAGCTACGAGATGCAAAATGTGCAGCAGCTGCCTTTTGTACTCATGGATCCTTTTGATCTGTACGGAGAAAAGAGCGTCGGGTCCGAGTAAGGGATGAGAGCTCGTTACGCTCCCGTAAGCATCGCGAAGCAACCCCTTTTTCTGGAGGAAAGAGAACATTTTTTCTTTGCCGCGCGCTTTGATTGCAAGGAACTCTTCTTGCAAAGAAGGATCCTCTGCATGCTCTATGAGCTTGCGCACTTCAGCAAAGTCGTAGATCCAGCCATCTCCAATCCGCTGTGTTAGAAGGTGTGCGAGCTCAGGATTTGCTTCCAAAAGCCATTTTCTGTGGGATACTCCATTTGTGACATTGCAGAATTTCTCGGGATAAAGGGCTGCGAATTTCGGGAATAGGTCGTTGCGCACGATGTCTGAATGGAGCTGAGCTACTCCATTTACTCGGTGTGATCCGTGAAGAAGCAAGTGAGCCATCCTCACTCTACCTTTGTGTAGGATAGCAAGATCGGGCTCTTGATATTGCTTGTCTTTTGTGAGCGTATCATGCAAGCGCTTCACAAGAGCATACTGGCGCGGGAGGAGCTCTTCTACCTTCTCTTCATCCCACTCTTCGAGCGCTTCTTGCAAAATGGTATGGTTGGTGTAGCTCGTGACCGATCGGGTGATGGCTAGAGCCTCTTCGAGCGAGAGATCAGGAGCTTGCTCCATCAAAAGGCGCATCAGCTCAGGGATTACAAGACCTGGGTGTGTGTCGTTCACCTGAATCCGCACCTTATCTGCGAATGTTGCAACCGATCCTCCCCTAGAAAAATGCTTACGGAAGATATCTTGCAAAGAAGCGGATACTAGTAAGAACTCTTGCTTTAGCCGGATGCGCTTTCCCGCGAGGTGGTGATCGCTTGGGTAGAGCACGTCAGTCAAAGAGGTATTTTCTCCCGCTTGACCAAACTCGCCTGCATTGTAGCTTTGTAAAGCAAAGTTGCGCGGCGATTCTTTTGTGGACCAAAGACGCAGAGTGACCACAGAGAAATCATTCTCACGGCTTGGAAAGCCGATGATCGGATAGTCGTAGGCGATCGCGCGCACAGATGTTGCGCGCGTAGAGGATTTGCCTGAGCAAGAGCCTCCGCTATACTCGACGTAACGTGCGAGATCATCGCGTCGGAATTCCCAAGGGTTTTCCCGGAGTAGCCACCGGTCGGGGCGCTCTACTTGTACTCCGTCCCAAATTTCTTGGTCGAAGATCCCGTACTGGTAGCGCAGGCCGTAGCCGATCGCGGGCATCTGTAGAGCAGCAAGGGAGTCGAGGAAACAAGAGGCGAGTCTCCCTAAGCCCCCATTGCCTAGACCTGGATCTTTTTCCACATGCAAGACCTCTTGCAAGGTGAAAGGAGTCTGCTGCAAGACCTTGCCGACAAGATTTTTGACTCCGATGTGTACTAAATTGTTGTTTGTAAACCCTCCAGGAAGATATTCCATCGATAGGTAAAATAAGATCCGCGGCTGGTGCTTTCTAATCGAGCTAGAACTTGCCACCCAGTGGATCATGATCTCTTCTTTGAGCGCTTTACAAAGGCTCTGGTAAACTTCTTCTACCGACGCGTACGGGAGGCGTTTGCCGTATTCGACCATCAGGTAGCGACGAAGTTTCCTGAAAAGGAGAGTCTCAGCAGGGTTGTCTTGCATCTTTTTGTATATAGATCAAACGTAGATCGCTTGCAAGAAATAGAACAGCAAAATGCTCAAGCAAGCGCAGAAAGGGAGGGTGACAATCCAAGAGAGGGCGATGTCGCGCAAGGTGCGTAGGTTGAGCGCCTGGAGGCCTCGTGCAAGTCCCACTCCCAGGACAGAGCCGACAAGCGAGTGAGTCGTTGAGATGGGGATGCCTAGCTTCGAAGCGAGAAGAATTGTGCAGGCAGCGCCAAATTCCGCAGAAAATCCACGGGTGGGAGTGAGTTCTGTGATCTTCCTGCCAATTGTCTCAATCACACGCCATCCCCAGGTTGCAAGACCCACTACGATTCCTATTCCTCCCAAAAGAAGGATCCAGGTGGGAATCTCGGTTGTCTGCAAGATGCTATTGCTTTGGAGTGCTTGTACAACCGCCGCGACAGGGCCAATCGCATTGGCCACGTCATTGGCTCCGTGTGCGAAAGCGACGAGAGATGCGCTTACAATTTGCAAAAGCACGAAGATCTTTTCGACTGAGCGCAAAGGAGACATTGTTTCTTGGATGGTCGCGCTTTTTTCCACCTTTTCTGCTAGGTTCTCCACTTGCAATCTGATCCCAGCAGCTGTTTTTTGCACCTCTTCTTGCGAAGAGCCTTCCACTCTTCGTAGGTGTTTCAATGCTTTTTCCAAAGAGAGCACATCTTGAGGGTTCTGATAGGTAGTGGGAGGTGCGCTTAGTTCCATACGCCGGAAGATCAGCAAACTTCCAAAAGCAAAAAGAGCGCCTATTGCTGAGGAGAAGAGGAGGGCTTGTGGAAAGGGAATATCAAGATGAAGATTTTTTAGGCCATCGAATATGATCGCAAGGCTCAAAATCGTGAAGGCACAGAACACGAGAAAAGGAGCGATTTTTTTCGTAGCAAGCAGGGGATTGGGCTGGTAGAAAATTCTTCTTTGGATGAAACGAAAAATGCAGTAAGAGATGATGCCACTCATCAAAGGGGAGGTGATCCAGCTAAGTACAATTTTGACAATCTCGCCCCAGTAAACGGCTTGTACCCCTCCAATGATTCCCCCAAACCCGAGCAAAGCGCCGATGATTGCATGTGTGGTGGATACAGGCATTCCGAAATAAGAGGCCATCTGCAGCCAGAGTCCTGTTGCAAACAGCGAGGACATCATTCCCAGAACAAATACGATCGGTTCGCTCGCAAAAATATCGGGGTCGATGATGCCACTTTGGATAGTCTCTGAAACATGGCTGCCTACCAAAAAGGCTCCTGAAAATTCGAGGACCGAGGCGAGTAGAACGGCTCTTTTCAAGGTGAGCGCTTTAGAGCCTACTGAGGTTCCCATTGCATTGGCAACATCATTGGCTCCGATGTTCCATGCCATGTAAAATCCCACAATGATCGTGAGATACTTGAGGAAAACAAGCTCCATGTTTGTCTATCTCAACTCCAAAGTCGTACGAATCCGGTTTGCTAGCTTTTCCGAAAGATTGGAGAGCATGGCAACTTCGTGCAATAGAGAGCGCCAAAGAGAAAAGCTTACATGTGAGAGAAGGTCCCCTTTACGAAAAAGCCGTTTTAAAAGAGCGTGTTGCATGAGATCTGCTTCGTGTTCTTGGTAGGCGATATTCTCGATCATTTTCCTCGTCTCCTCAGCAGCGATTCCACCAAATGAAGACTCCAACAGTTCTTGCAAATGTTGCACAACCTCGTGAACCAGACTAACAGAATCGATGTTTTTTTCCCGAAATTTTTGGAAATCCTCCGCAAATTCGGTGTAAAGCTCGAGGGGCTTGTCATCGAGTGTGGTCAAAATTGCGATGTCTTCTGCCTGATCTGCGATCTTGTCTTGTAGGCTTAAGATCTCGAAAAAATTGGATCGATCCACAGGAAGAAACAGACTTTTAGGTAGTTGATGGCGTATGTCATTTTTCGTAAGATCTGCCTCATGCTCTAAGTGGGAGATCTCTTTTGCCAACTCGCTAGTCTTTTTGAGGTCTCCCTTGTCTAGAGCGGTGAATAAGGGGCGGAGCGCAGAGGCGCAGCGCGCAACTTTGTTCATATGTCTTTGTAAAGGGGCAAAAGGAGATTTGCCGAATAGTTTGGCGATTGTCATCATATTCTTTGATTATAGCGTCTCAAAGATTTTTAGAACAGAAAGCTCCAGCTTATGCGAGACGGTGCAAAAAGTGAACAGGTGGTATTTGGGAACATAGAGACCATATTTTTGAAAAGTAGTGGAATCTAGATACTGTTTCTATGCACCTTCATTATTCCGTAGTTCCTCCGGGCGTTAGGAAATGCCAATTTTTTCTTTGGAAATAGAATTTACGCACTCATTTCCCTCCTTTTCCCGTTCAAAGACCATTCCTTTGTGGTGTTGTTGAAAAAATCTCTAGGAAAACCTTGATAAAAAGCCCATAAACAAGCGAGGCTCCTTATCTATAAAAAATCTAAGGAGCTTCTGCTGCAAAAATGCCATTGGAAAAGGGTGAACCGAGAATTGGTACAAAGAGGAAGTCTCACTTTTTTTATAGACAAAGCCTGCTTATCTCAGCCAGCGAAGCGGAAGAAAATGCGAGGTAGGCCCAAGCTCTACCGCGCACCCTCTTATTCAACTCCTGCTCCTTCTTAACATCCAGTACCGACTCCCCTATCGTGCATGGGAAGGATTCTCCAAATCCTTACTTCCTTTCCTGAAGAAAGACATCCTATTGCCTACTGATTCGTTGATCTCTAATCGAGCTCCCGAATGGGGAGGCCCGAG
>JBCDEZ010000039.1:0-12635 GCA_039179045.1 Chlamydiota bacterium
AAATCCCACCTTTTGTATAGTGAGAGAATCATTAGCTGGGGGTTTTCGTTGTTTTCAGAGAGTTTCGTGCTCAATAGCGCGTTCACAACGCTCATTTTCGTTACTATTTTGAGCATTTTGCGCCTGATCATTACTAAGATGATCCGCACGGCCAATCGCCCTTGGACCTCAGAGATGCGCCTTCGCTCTATTGGATATGTGCGTTCTATTTTCTTTGGTATTGTCCTTCTTGGACTAGTTTATATCTGGGGGGAACAGGTGCACAATTTTGCCGTTTCTCTATTCGCAATTGCTTTTGCTTTGGTCTTTTCTGTTAAAGAGCTCTGTAGTTGCGTGAACGGCTCTTTGATGCGCTTTCGGGGCAACATCTACAATTTAGGAGATCGGATAGAAATCGGGAAAATCCGAGGAGATGTGATTGACATGAATATCTTTTCCACGAAAATTCTCGAGGTGGGACATGATGCAAAAAGCCACCACCATACGGGAAGAACTGTGGTATTTCCCAACAGCATGATCACCCAAGAAATTGTGGTCAACGAGTCGTTCATCGACCATTTCTACTTCCATAATATCAAAATTCCTTTAGCAATCGGAGATGATTGGCAAAGAGCCCATGATGTTCTTCTTGCCATTGCAAAAGAAGAATGCACTCCGTATTTGGAGCTTGCAAGGAAACGGATGTTGGAGACAGCCAAGCAAAAAAGCATTGTTCTGCCTTCCGTAGAGCCGAGAATCATTGTGCAAATGCCCGATATCAACAAAGTGCATTTGATCCTACGGTTTCCAGGCCCTGTCCATCTGAAAGGGAGGCTAGAGCAAACAATTTTGAAAAAATTCTTAGATACCTTCTTCGAAAAAGAGGCTCTGGGCCGGCAAGAGTTGCCCTAAGGGATCTGCTGCATCATGTCCTCGAGCATCTCTTGGCTTTTGGCGATGTGAGCTCCCCAGTCTTTTCGCGTGAGCTCCTTGTGTGACAATCGCGTGAGATCGTACAGGTAAGAGATCATTTTCTTGGCAAGTTTTGGTTGCGTCTTTTTCAGAGCAAATGCTTTGGTAATGATCGGATGGTTTGTATTCACCACGAAGGTATTTTTTTGGGGGAGTTGGGGCAAAGAGTCTCCTTTGCCATGTGTCATCAAAAACTCTTTGAGTCTGCGGTTTTCCTCATCGATTACAAAAAGAGCAGGCACTTTCTCGCTAGCGAGGCTTTTTGCCTCTACGCGAAGATCTTTCTCATCTAGAGAAGAGGCGATGAAGTCAGCAATGAGAGCAGCTCCCGACCTTCCCGAATCATCGAGTAGCGTCTTTTCTCGAGATGCATCCAAAAAGGCCTCTTCCAAGGCGGCATCGGTTCTACGAAATGTGAGACCCAAGGTCTCCTCCAATCGTTGCATAAGGGGGTTGTCGATCACAGGATGGATCAAGAGTACATCGATCCCTTTTTCCTTATAAAGAGAGGAGATTCCGAGATCTTGCGCATCTTTTGTTGTATAGTAGACGGTCTTCTTGCCCTGGGAGCGGATCTCTTCTAAAGAGACCCAAGTGCCGTCAAGCGTTTGCCACAAGAGGAAGTTTTTTGCCTTATCATAGAGGCTCGTCTCTTGCAAGATGCCGAGCTTGATCACCATTTCGATTTCGGGCCAGATCTCGAGAAATTTCTCTTTTTCCTTAGCATGCATGGTCTGGAGCTTTTGCGTGATTTTTTTCGCAATGTGCTGGCCTAAGCTACGGACGGTTTTGTCCATCTGCAGGTAGGAACGCGATACGTTGAGAGGGATATCGGGACTATCCATTGCGCCTTTTAAGACCATGAGGTAATCGGGCAACAGGTCCTTGCAGCTATCTGCTACAAAAACGCGGTTGCAATAGAGGTGCAGCTGATTGGACTGGAAGTCAAAGCCTTTGTGCATCTTCGGGAAGTAGAACACGCCTCGTACATGGAAGGGGAAGTCAATCTGTACATGGATCCAGAAAAGGGGATCGGGATCTTGCGGATAGAGCTCGCGGTAAAATGCGAGATAATCTTTTTCGGAGCATTCGCCCGCCGGGCGCAAAAACAGGGGAGTGGTGTGAGAAAGCAGCTTATCCTCTAGGTAGATCGGGTAGGAGAGGTAAGAGCAGTGCTTTTTCAAGAGATCGGCTAGCGTTTTTTCCTCCAAATACTCGCAAGAGGCCTCTTCGAGAAATAGCGTGACCGAGGTGCCTATAGAGCTCCTTTTCCCCTCTGCAATCTCATAGGTAGAAGAGCCCTCAGAGCTCCAAAAAACGGGGGAAGAGCCCTCTTTGTAAGAGAGAGTGTCAATCTCTACCCTACTTGCTACCATGAATGCGGAGAAAAAACCGAGGCCAAAATGGCCGATGATCTGAGAGTCTGTCTCCTCTTTTGCATACTGCTCAGCAAACTCTTTTGCCCCAGAAAAAGCGACCTGCGCGATGTATTTTTCTACCTCTTCTAAGTCCATGCCAAGGCCCGTATCTGCGATAGTGATCGTCTTGTTTTCCCGATCAATGCTGATGTCGATGCGCCCAGGCTCTTTTCCCTGATCCAAAGCACTTCTTTTGAACAGTGCGTCAGAGGCGTTCGATACGAGTTCGCGGAGGAAAATCTCTTTTTCTGAGTAAAGCCATTTTTTGATGATTGGAAGAATGTTTTCGCTGTGAACTTTCAGTGTGCCTTGCATGTGTACTTTATCCCCTTCAAAGTAAACGTTCTCTAAAAGAGCAAATATACCCGAATTCTGCAATAAAGAAAAGGGGCCTTAAATATTCTTCGCGCAGTACATGGCAAGAAAAGTCTAAAACGGACTCAAAACTATTTTTATATGAACGGAAACAACCTAGAAGAAGTTTTTTGCAAGGAAATGTAAATGCGATCCCCCTGTGGGGGGCGGAATATGAGGTATACAAAAATAGGGGAATTGTAATAAAATATTTGCGTGTTTGATTCGTGCCTATGTCTATATATCAAGTATAGTCCTATAAGAGATCCCTCTGAGGATCCTTATAAGACATTCTACAAGGCAAAAAATCACCATATTGTTTGCGAAGTGCGGGGAGCCTCCCCTGAAGATTTCGATTGTTTGGTTGCACATAAAATGGACCATGAAGTTCACTATGGGGGGCAGGGTCTTCTCCCGTCTAGAAACCTTTTTCTTTTCTCCCGATTTTGCCCTTTTCTCCCTCGTCCCGCTCATTAGGGAAGTCTGGTTCAGGTGGGAGCGGGAAGATCGCACTAATGGCTTATTTTTGCAGTGCAGCGTTATGACGGTTTTTTGCGCCCTTTTGGATCTTCCTTGCATTCCCATTCGGATCGTGGCGACAGCTCTCCGAGTTCTCTACGGCAGCTTTACCCGGAAAGACCCGGGCTATTTTTCCCCCCTTTCTCACCCTGTCTACAAGATTTTGGCAAACAGGCTTGTTTCTCAAGATGAGGAACAAAGAAAGCGCCAGCTCGCTTTTTTGCAAAAAATTTTTCGAGAACGCGCTTATTGTGTATTTTTTTTTGGACGAAAATTGCTTGGCTTGCGACGGGCCTATTCTGCAGCTGCAGAGGCGCTCTTTTTTCCCGATGCCCTTTGGCGATCCCATGGTTTCCTATCAGCATTGCCACAGGCAACGGAAAACCTGGATACCGAATTACCCTGAACGCATCACTACGGATCTTGGGGAACGACATATTCTGTGCGATCTTAGGCAAGATGGAAAAAATAATTAGAAAAATTGTTCATTTCTGACAGAGTGTAATTCATTCAATTTGTTAGCTAGGTTTTATATCGTTTCCTTTGCTCATTCAACCCTCTCTCATCACATGCCGATTTTTGCGCCCTTAAGGGAGTCCTTATCATCTCAGCAGAGGATGAAGGCGCGTTTTTGCCCCTCTTGCAAAGTTCCGGAACGAAGAGGCTTTTCGGGAAAAAACAGTATTCTGCGATCGAGACCTGCTTTTGCCATCGATTTTCTAGAGATCCCGCTCCCCTCACTCGAGCCCGGTACTGTCTGTCAGGGATTGTTCTTGCAAGCAGAAGATTCCTGACCGCTCTACGGTTGCGCCTTGGTTAGGCGCTCAGTGCGTGCGTCTCTTTTATTTTTGCGGCATTCGGAACAGGTCCTCTTTCTGCTCTTGCTATGCGCTCTACTACTTTGCCCGCTTTGCTGTTTATTCTTGCTTGGGAAAGCGCTCTTCTTTGTATTATCCTGCCTACCATATCCTCAAAGATCACCTTCAGCGCAAGGAGGGAAAAAAAGAAAAAGATGCACTTTTAGAGAAAGTCTTTCAGCAGCACGAATGTTGGGTTGTGTCGCTTCAGTTAGAGCAACATCATTGCAGCATGTACTACACGTTACACCTTTTCATGTTTTTCGAAGTATCCAGGCCTTGTGCACTGCCACTTGTCCTCGTCTACTTGATGCTTAGGAGGTCGCGAGATCCTCTAAGATCTTTTCTTCTACAGCATTTTTCGTTGAGTAGTCGTCTCTTCAAACGACGGTTCCTCTGAAAGCGTTCTTCCGACCGTTTTCCTAAAGGCCGCGCTTTTCTCGGCAGAAAGTGCCTATTGCTCAACTGGATCCCAATCTTGGCTTAGCTAAGACTCCAGATGCCGCAACCTTGTAGGATGATGAGAAGGATGCCTAAAGGAACCAGCCAGCGGATACAAAAGTACCAAGTAGAAAAAAGTATGCGGTAGCGTGTTCCCAAGAAAAACCCTCCTTTCACCATCTGCTTTTCTAAAACCCAACCGACGAATAGAGCCGAAAAAAGGCCTCCTATAGGCATGAGCCAGCTACTTGCCAGGTAATCCATGGTTTCTAAAAAGTTGGTGCCATAGATCTCTTGCCAGTCAGGGAAGAGCCTACCAGATCCAGAAAGTGCTGAGGGGATGCCGAAAAGAAAAGCAGCCAATGCGCTCCAAAATACAGCCTTTTCCCGTTTCCAGGAAAATACTTCCATCAAGTTGGCAACAAGCACTTCCAGAAGTGAGATGGAAGAGGTGAGAGCAGCAAACAGAAACAGGGAGAAAAATGCGCTTGAGAGGAGCACAGTCCCGCGCATTTGTGCAAAAAGCACTGGTAGAGTTTCAAAGATGAGACCAGGTCCTGAAGCCGGAGGAAAGCCAAAGGAAAAAACCACAGAGAAGATCATGAGAGCTGCGAGAAGGGAAATCAGGCAAGAGATCCCCGCAATGAGCGCACCGGTGCCTGGAATATCGTCATTTGCGTGCATGTAGCTTCCATAAGTCAAAATAATACCCATGCCTACACTCAGGGTCCAAAAAGACATTCCTAAGGCATTCAAGATGCTACCCGGGCCTATTTCTCCGAATTTGGGAGCAAGCGTAAAAAAAACAGCCTCGCGAAAGTTCGGCAGGCTGGTAGAAAAAAGAAAGAGCGCAAAAAGAGCGCAAAAAAGCAGAGGCATGAATTTTCGGCTCCAATATTCGATCCCCTTTTGGATTCCTCCATAGACAACCCCCGCTGTGCAGGATAAGAAGACTGCCTGCCAAAAGATGCTGATACCAGAAGAGCGGTAGACAAGGTCCCAAATTGCCCGAATCTCCTCAGGAGCTTTCCCGAGGCTAAACTGGTTAAAAGACATCAGAGTATAGTTGCACGCCCATCCTGCTACAACGCTGTAATAAGAGAGTACAATAAAAGCTGTTAGCACGTGTAGCCAGCCTAAGATGCGCCAATTTTGTCCGTGAACTAAAGATGCGTATCCTTCGACAGCGCTTTTCTCCGAGCTTCTGCCTATGATGGCCTCTGCGGTAAAAAGGGGAATGCCGATGAAAAGTGTGAAAAACAGGTAGAGCAATACGAAAGCTCCGCCTCCATTTGTCCCGATGATGTAGGGGAAGCGCCACAGACTTCCTAGTCCGACCGCAGAGCCTGCTGTGGCCATCACTAGACCAAGTTTTGATCCCCAGTGTTCTCGTGAGCTCATATTCGTCCTTCCGTTAATGCTTGCTATTGGGGCGAAAGATCCATTCGGGAAAATGGCAATCAGTTGTTCCGCCACATCAAACGAAAGATCTTAGCAGAGCCTCTTTGTAAAGAACAAGCGCTCCTGAGAAAAAGAAGATGAGGAATAGAGCTCAGGGTTCCGGTTGGATAAAGTTTAGGAGATAAGAGGAGCGCTTTGCCTTTTTTACAAAGCCTGGGGAGATTTTTCTCCATGAAATCAGTGTATTTTGTATCCTGAAGATTGTGCGCTACTTACTTGCTCAGATCAATCCAACTGTAGGAGATCTTGCCCGCAATACGGCACAGATCCTAAATTCCTTGGAAAGGGCGAAGCGGCAGGGGTGTGACCTTGTCGTCTTTCCCGAGATGGCTCTTACAGGATATCCCCCTGAGGACCTGTTGTTGTTACAAGACTTCCAAGCTGAAGTGGATAGATGCTATGGGAAAATCCTGGAGGCCTGCTCGGGAATCGCTGCTATTTTAGGAACCATACGTCGCAATCCTTCTCCCCACGGGAAGCCGCTTTGTAACAGCGCCCTGGTTATTGCAGACCAAAAAGTCGTAGGATACTACGATAAGCAGCTTTTGCCCGCTTACGATGTGTTTGACGAAGTACGCTACTTCGCTCCAGGAAGTGTTCCTTTTTCATTTACCTATAAAAATCGCAAGATAGGCATTGTGATCTGCGAGGATTTGTGGGAGGAAAATGCTCCACAACCTTATGGAACAGATCCGCTCTTGGCTTTGCAAGGCGCCAGCCTCGACTGTCTTGTCCAAATTGCAGCCTCTCCCTACCATTTGGAGCAGCCCTCGCTGAGAAAAGAGGTGCTTTCTCGAGCGAGTAGAGCTCTTAAGTCCCCTCTCCTTGCTTGCAACCAAGTGGGAGCAAACGATGCGCTCATTTTCGACGGGAGGTCGTGTCATTTCTCTTCAAAAGGAGAGCTCATTGCAGAGGCAGGGGCCTTTGTAGAAGAAGACCTGGTAGGCGATCTCGAAGCGGCGCGCCCCAAAGCGCTTTTCTCTAGAACTTGGGAGCGCGATGTGATCGAGGCTCTTGCATTGGGCATCTCCGACTACTTTGTGAAGCAAGGGTGGAAAAAGGCTCTAGTAGGGCTCTCTGGTGGAATCGACTCTGCCTTGGTGCTCTATCTCGCCGTCAAGGCACTCGGGTCTAAGCAGGTGCAAGCCCTTTTTCTCCCCTCCCGATTTACCCGAGATGGGAGCAAAAAAGATTCTCTTGCTCTTGCTCGCAATTTAGAAGTAGCTTGTCAAACAATCGATATTGAGCCTCTTTTTTGTATCTCTTTAAAAACTTTGTATCCCCATATTCCGGAGGCTCCTTTTGGTGTGATGGAAGAAAACTTGCAGTCGAGAATACGGAGCATGTTGCTCATGGCCTATTCGAACAAAACAGGCCACCTCCTTCTCAATACAGGCAATAAAAGCGAACTTGCCATGGGGTACACCACCCTCTATGGCGATCTTTGTGGGGCGATTGGAGTAATCGGGGATGTGAAGAAAACGGATATCTATGCCCTTTGTGCGTGGATTGATCAGGAAGAGGGAGGTGTTTTCCCCGCCACGATTTTGTCCAAAGAGCCCTCAGCAGAATTGAGAGAGGGGCAAAAAGATCGCGATACCTTGCCTCCCTACCCGCTTCTCGACGCGGTCATTACAAGATACATTGAAGAGGGGCTCTCCCCTCGAGAGATTGCGGAGAAAGAGAGGATCGATCTTGCAACGGTCACAAGACTTGTCGCCCAAATCCACCGCGCAGAATACAAGCGAAGGCAGGCTCCTTTTGCTCTTCGCGTGAGCAAAAAGGCTTTTCATCGAGGAAGGGTTTGTCCTATTGTGCAAGGCTTTGTGTGACGAGACGCAAAGGGGAGATCTCGTCGATATGGGTCGCACTTTTTTTGCGTAAAAATACCCGATCGAGCCCGACCGAGACGCCTGCGCAAGGGGGAAGCTGCTCTGAGGCTTGCAGAAACTCCTCATCGATCTCGTAAGCAGGATTTCCCGCAGCGGTTCGTAGAGCATTTTGCTCTTCGAGCCGGCCGCGCAAGGTCTTTGAGCAGCTGCATTCGACAAATCCGTTGGCAAGTTCCAGGCCCCGCATGTAGATTTCAAAGCGTTGCGCTGTTCCTTCTTCGACGCGCGCTAAAGAAGCCGCTTCGGGAGGATAGTCGGTGATGACGCAGATCTCTTGCTTGCGAAGCTCTGGCACGACAAAGGCATCGAAAAGCTCTTCTTTCGTGCGTAAGTCATCTTGGGGAACGTAGCGCCAGAGATCTTGGAAGCGTGCATAGCGCACCTCGAGCGGTCCCAGCAGGTGTTGCAGCAATGCGAGCGTCTCATCGATCAGCGCTTGGTAGCCAAAGCCGATCCGGTACCACTCGACCATCAGAAATTCGGGAGTATGGTATCTACCCGACTCCCCCTTACGAAAGACGTGCGCGATCTGGTAGATATCACGTGGAACCTGACTCAACACCTTTTTCATGGCATACTCGGGAGAGGTGTGCAAGAAGCCCGAAGAGGTCTCCATGGGATGGATGTAGGCATCGATCTGCGCTTTGGGAATGAGCAGGGGAAGATCGACTTCGAGAAAGGATCGATGGGAAAAAAAGGCACGCACATCGACAAGAAAAGCGGCTCTTTCTTCCAGCAGTTCTTCCAAAGGATTAGATGCGCGAGACATATTCTCCCGTGCGTGTATCGACCTTGATGTGCTCCCCTTCTTGGATAAAAATGGGGATTTGTACTTTAGCGCCTGTTTCGAGAAGGGCTGGTTTGAGTACCCTGCCCGATGCGGTGTCTCCCTTCACACCTGGGGCAGTCTCGGTAACTTGTAGCTCCATGAATGTAGGAGGGGTTACATCGATTGCATTGCCTTTGTAGAAGATCACATCGTAGGCGATATCCTCTTTCATCCAGCTCAGGTGCGCCTCTAAGACGGCTTTGGAAATATGCGTCTGGTCGAAGGTCTCCTCATTCATGAAGACCCCCCCTTCTTGTTCCATATATAAAAGGCGCATAGCCACCTCTTCGATGTCGGCTAAAGTCAGTTTTTCTCCCGATTTCCAGGTCTTTTCGAGGACGCGTCCAGTGAGGAAGTTTTTTAGCTTGATCCGGTTGAATGCCTGACCTTTTCCTGGTTTGACAAACTCATTTTGAATGACGAGATAAGGTCCATTTTCCCATTCGATCTTCATTCCGGGGCGTATATCGTTTGTCGCAATCTGTGCCATACTTTTTCCTCGATAAATAAATTCGATTATGCAGATTATTCTGAATAAGCTCAATTGTTGTAACTAAGGAATCAGGCATGCAGGAAAAATCTTCAGACCCGACGATGGAGTCGGTCATTGCGTTGGATACTTTGGAAAGGTATTCAGGGTCCCCCCCAAAAAACTTTCAATCGAACCTCATTTTAACGAATTTCCCCAAGTACGTGGAATACTTTGCTAAAAGTCGCCAGGTGCCCGTTTTGGAGGGCTCGATGTTCAAAGTGGCGCACTGCGAGGAAGAGGAGATCTCGATCTTGGACTTCAAAATTGGTTCTCCGGCTGCCGCCCTTGTTGTCGATATCTGTTCTTTTCTTCCGATAAGAGCGGCGGTCTTACTCGGTATCTGCGGAGGATTGCGTAGGCGCTACCAGGTAGGGGAATACCTAGTTCCTGTAGCGAGTATCCGAGGTGAGGGGACCTCCGATTTTTATTTCTCTTCCGAAGTGCCGGCTCTTGCGAATTTCCTCATGCAAAAAGCGGTTACTGAAGTTCTCGAGGAAAAGGACATTTCCTACCACATCGGAATCACCTATACGACAAACATGCGTTTTTGGGAGTTCAATGAGCCCTTCATCGAAGAGCTCAAGCGGACAAAAGCGCAAGCGATTGAAATGGAGTGTGCGACCATTTTTGCGGGGAGCTACTACCGAAAATTTACCGTGGGCGCTCTTTTGCGGATCTCTGATCTTCCCCTCATGAAAAAGGGGATCAAAACCAAAGAAAGCTCCGATACTTTTTTCCGAGAGCATACAAAAGAACATGTAGAGACGGGTATACTTGTCTTGCGCCGTGCAAGACAGATGCAATCGCGAAAGATCAAAGGCGCCTACCATCGCAATCTTCCCCGTGAGATTGTCGAGAGGAAAAGTTTTCTATAGCAGAGCATTTTGTGCGCCGAGCTCTACTGCCTTTGCATGCAAAATCTGCGCAAAGCGCCTCTTTCTTGAGCTTTTCTCTCTTCGATTCGGTTTTTTGGAGGGTTGGCTCGTTCGTGTTTGAGAGGGTGCTCTCGTTTTTTACGAGTAGGGATGTCCCCGCTTTTCTGAGGCTTAGAGGCATTTTTCGTCTGGGCAAATTCTTTTTCCTTCTCTTTCTGTGACAAGAAGTTCGACTACCGAAGTTTGGGGAGCTATTTTTCTCAAAATTGGTCGAGAATTTGGACCGATTTCAACAAATAATTAAAATTATAATTATTCACTCCTTCGTAAGGATGTTTTTAAAAATTCTCGCGGAAAAGGTGTATACATGATAAAATCAATTGCGCATATGCAAAAATTCAGAGGTTGTATGTTGTCTATTTTTCCATCTTACTCGGGTATTTGTGGGTTTGTAAAAAGCGCTCTCATGCCGAAATTTGACTCTGAAGACGATGTTCCCGATGTTCCCGAACAGATCTCCGATTGCTTTTTGCGCCTTCTGAGGGATTTTGATAAAAACCGCACGGTTTTTTCTTCCTCTGAACGCTATATTGCGGAGCGCATTTCCTCTGCGATTCTTTTGGTCGCCACAGTTGTTACTGCGGTTGTTTTTTTCTTTTTTGGCGCATTTTTTCATGTTTGTTCGAAGACAAGGAAAGAGATGCCCGTCATCTCTCCAGAGTCTGTTGCAAGAGCATGGAATTTCTACCGAGAACAGATCCCAAACTTGCAGGAACTTGCAAGGGCGTTGAAGGATAGTCTGAGCAAGTACGAAACGCGAACTTCTCAGAAATCCCGGTCGCCTGCGGAGAACTTCGATCCTATAGCGGGGAAGTTCGATCCTATGAAAGAGTCCATAGAAAATCGGTGTAGACGCTGCCAAATAGAGTGGGAATTGAACCCTGATTGCAGAGAAAATCTACAAGATGCTTTTTGCAACATATTGCCCTCGTTCTACTCGCTGCCTATCTTGCCAGACCAAAGAGTGCCCGACGATCTCGTACCTATTTTGGCAAGCTACTTGAAAAAAGATCTAGAGGGAAAAAAACGGGAAAAACAGAAGATGCTCTGCTATTCTTTGGTTTTCCAATGCTGCTTTTCTAAGCAAAGCGCTTCTTTTGTAGGGGATACGTCCGACCTAATCCGGAATTTATCCGATGCCTGTCAGAAGAAAAAGGACTGGGAAATGAGCTTTATTATTGAAAAAGCCAAGGCTTTTGCTACGGTCCAAAAAGGGCTGGTTGCGGAAACGTGGGCACAAAAGGTGAAGTTCGATACGGAGATTCAGAGGAAAAAAGATTCCTTCTTGCAGTCCCTAATAGATCAGGGTACTTATGAAATAATGGCAGTGCGAAACGATATCGAACCTCGTCTAAAGAATGTATCTTTTTCTGGCAATGCGTTTTGTAGATATTGCATCGAGCGTTATGTCCAGTTGATCCCTCAAAGAGATCTTGCCAAAAAGTTTCGTGAAAGCATCTGTGAGAAGCTCTCCCAAAATCAGGAGCCTATTAACATTGTGAAAAGTGCTTTGAACATACCTCGTATGGATCTTTTGCTGCATCTTCTGCTGAAGTGCAAGTATGACGATGCTAGTCATAAGCAAACTTTTCTACAAACTTTGCATTCTTGGGGTTATAGGCATGACGAAACGTGGAATGGGAAAATCACAAATAGCTTTCAATCTAACAATGGTAATGCAGATGCAAGGCTTTCAGTTGCCCCGGTTTCCTGCCAGTATCAGGGGGACAGTTGGGATAAAAACAGGCGAACACGGCTTGTGAATAGTATCCGCATAAATATTTCTACCAATATGGCTGCAGAGGCTGGGAGTCTGTATGAAAGAGCTGCCTTTACGTACTTCATGTTGGTTGGCTATGCCAAGCGCATGAAGTGCGCAGGTTTTCCTGATGCTGTTATTTCCCAGGTTCGCGAACAAGTATTGGGAGACATTTGGTCTCAGATTATCTCAAACGTTGAAGGTAAGGAGGTCATCTCAAGAATACAAGACGAAAAAGTCTCAACATAGGTGCGCAAAATCATCGGCATATCCATTTTATACCCAATCCAATTGAAGAATTGGGTTAGACAGAAGAATAGAGATGAAATCGATTTGTAATTCGTTTCTTCAGTTGGTGCAAAATCTCTGTACTAGGTGAGGACAAACTCTCCAAAAATCCCATCACCGCATGCTTGAACGCAGAAAATTTTTCGTAATATTTGTTCGACAACACTTTCTCATTCATACATTTCCAAAGCCGCTCAATGGGATGTGGATTCAGACTGTATGGAGGTAAAAAACGGAGTTCCATTCTAGAGTTTTTTCAATAGTCTTGAATAAATCGGTTTTTATAATAATGCGCATTGTCAGAAAATAGATAAATCTTCACAAAATTTTCATACGATTTTTCTATTTTCTTAAAAAATGGGCCTTGTTGAAAAAATCAAATTTTCAGACCAACCAGGA
>JBCDEZ010000040.1:0-11933 GCA_039179045.1 Chlamydiota bacterium
AAATGTAATTCAAACAAAACAAACAGAAGGCCATCTATGAATTCAATCGGTAAACAAAATACTGAAGCTACTCAATACCCAACTGCGAATGCCATATGGAGCATAGCGACTTATATGCCCCGAAAGACTAGTCGCTTTGCGTTGCAAATTTTTGCAGGTTTACGGTCCATCTTTGGAAGTATAGGAACAAGCTTGTGTTTTTGGAGAACAGCAGAACCTCAGGAAAAAGTTTCATGCCAGAAAGGTGCAATAGCAGAACCTCAGGAAAAAGTTTCATGCCAGAAAGGTGAAAAAGTTGAAGAGTGTCTCAATTATTATTTGCCTCTTCCAGGATCTGAGGCAGAAGCGACCCAAATCAAAAATAACTGGCGTTGAAATAAGATTTTTCCGGGGTAAGGATTCATAAGAGAAAAGGACTAAGGATAGAGCGTAGAATTTGCAAGAAATAGAATAGTAAACCAGCAAAACCTTGCGGATTTTATGAAGCCAAAGAAAGGAAACCAGGGGCAAGGGCCCTTTTAGAGTCGCGTCTTTTTGATGTATTGGATCCCAAAAATCGCCTATTTCTGATGGCTAGCCTGATCGAATGGGAAGAGCTAGGAACTGCAAACTACTTTGATCAAAAAATACGAGCCCCTGGCAAACCGGTACGCCTAAGTTACAGGATTGATGACACTCCAACAGATGATATTGTCTGATGAGCAAATGGTGGTGGGCTGGGTCCAAAATCCGTATTGGCAGTATTTTTGTGGATATGATTACCTAAAATGGGAATCTCCTATGCACTCGTCCTCTCTATCAAGATAGAGCGACTAGGAGAAGAAGGACTAGGAAAGATCTTACAATCCACATTGCATTGAGCTTTGCAAGCAGATGTTGTAAAAAAGTAGTTTTAAGACAATGGGTTTCGATGCAACCGTGATGGGAAAACAAGTGGAAAGATTTTATCGGTACAAGATACGAGTCTTGTGAAAAAGATCATAGCCAGTTTGCTACCCGCAAGAGATGGGCAGGAGAGGATCTAGGAGATCTCCTGGAGCAACATCAATTGCCTTGGTCTACTCTCTGCAATTCTGGTCGAATCGATACGAGAACTCAAGGATCAATGAAAACAACCTAGAAGTTTTTTGCGAGGAAATTTACACGCGATCGCCCTGTTAGTCTTGCATGTGCGTATTGACGAAAATGACTGTGTGGAAGTAATATGCTATGGATATGCCCAGGTGGTGAAACTGGTAGACACGTCAGATTTAGGTTCTGATGCCGCAAGGTGTGGGGGTTCGAGTCCCTTCCTGGGCATTTTTCTGTGTGTAGAGCAAATTTTTCCAAATTCGTTTCTCTAAAATTCTCTTTTCTCTACGATATTTTGAATGGTTGCTATACTGGCTTTCTGTTCTTTTTATTCGGGTATTTGACTTGTCATTCCCCACGTCTCAATCTTTTTTCCGTGGCAAGAATTTGGCCCTTTCCAAACAACCTGATTTTCGGGTTTCATGCATTGAAAAGAATAGGATAGGAAAAATTTACCACCAAAAGATCCCACCTGATGTAAAATAGTCGTTTCACAAATGCGGAGTCATCACAGAAGAGATCAAAACATGGTAGATGTACGATCTTTCAGTAGAGGTATTGGAAATGGATACCTTAGATACATCTACTAGCTTAAAAAACCTTCACTCCATATCTTGCCTGAAGACAGCCAATTCTTGATGATTGAAGACCCAAAACTCAGAGAAATAGCATTCCAGAAGTATTTGAGAAATCTTTGATCTGAATATGGACGCGCAATGTGACGTTTTTGGGAACAAGCACGAATATTAGCAGCTATTCCCTAGAATTCTTCTGGTAGACGGGGTGGGCTGCAAAACCGATATCTTGGACTGCGAAAAGCAAATCGGCGATCTTTTTCCAAGGAGCATTTTGATCGATGTGCAGCAATACTTTAGTGGCTGCTTTGTCTTTTGGGAGTAGGCCAAGATCGTAGCGCCTGATGATTTCTTCTTGCACTTTTGTGGTGTTTTCTAGCGGGTAGCGATTGAGCTCAGAAATCCAGGTATAGCTTCCTATGGGATCGATCACGATGCTTATGTTGGCCATCTCTTCTGTAGAGGCTTGACTAGTAGATCCCGAGTTTTTCTGGTACAGATCGATGTTCGCATCAAAAATGCTAGAGCGGGAAATAGCAAGAACAGCGAAAAGAGACATCATGAGGAACAAAAAATCCATCATGGGTGCGAAGTTGAAATCGGGGTTTTTCCCCCTTTCTTCATGTTCGAAAAAATGCACGACTCTCTACTCTTTTTCGGGGGCAACCATATACCCGATCTGCAACGATTCATTCTCGAGGGTATGCACGATCCGAAGGAGTCTTTGCTTGAGGACGATGTAAAATACCATTGCCATGATCGCTACGATTAGCCCCATTACGGTTGTCCCAATTGCAACACCTAGACCATCGAAGAGCGCGTGAATGCTCTCGACAGAGCGGTTGATGTCGTAAAAGGCGTAAAACATACCCGAAATGGTGCCAAGCAGGCCGAACATGGGAGCGATCACTGCAATGTCATGCAAAAGAGAGAGCCATTGCCAGTGTCCGGAAAAGGAGCGTTTTCCCTCCGATTGCATCGAGCGAAGGAGGAAGTCGAGGCCACTTTTTCTCGTCTCCACTCCCCGTTTCAAAATACGGGCAAAAGGGTGGCTCGCCTCTTTGCAAAGGTGTAGGATTTTCTGGTATTCCTGTTTTTTCAAAGGATGGTGGATTTGGGAGAAGAAGTGCTTCGGAGCTATTTGCTGCATCCGGAAAATGCAGAGGCAATAGAGGAACAGTGAGACGCAAAAAAAGGATAAAAAAAATAAAATGCTGTAGACAACCGGGGATGAGAAAAAGATTTCCCCTAAATCGATCGTATTTTTGGCATTGGTAAATAAGGGA
Organism: Chlamydiota bacterium; assembly: GCA_039179045.1. Taxonomy (GTDB): domain Bacteria; phylum Chlamydiota; class Chlamydiia; order Chlamydiales; family SM23-39; genus JBCAXK01. The sequence goes on from JBCDEZ010000040.1 coordinate 2,933, forward strand.
AAATCTTGCATAATTTTTACCAGAATTCTTTAGATCTCAGGATATGTACCACGTTCATTTAAGAACAAGGATTTTCCCCGAGATCTATCGCTCTTTTGCACCGTCTGTTTCTCTGAGTAGCCTTTGCCCATGTCTCCTTTCAAGATGTCTTCTGATGCGCCGAATATTACCATGGATCCTTCCACCTTTTCCATCGATGGGCGTCCAGGTCCCTACCAAATCCGAGACTTGGGAGATGAGAAGCAAGGTGATATCACAAAGGTCACGCTTCGGTTGGGTGAGGGAGGATCTTTTTGCTGGAAAGAAACTTTGGAAGTGGCAAGAAATGTGGAGAATTGGATCTTGTGGGAAATCGATTTCCCTCCAATTGCTCTTGAAGTGACAGGAAAAAATATCCGCTTTGAACAGGAAAAGCTCTTAGCCGTTACGCACTTTTCTGAGGAGATTTATCCCGAATTTCGGGGCAATAGCGTCGGTCTTTTGTTCCATAAAGGTCCCTTGGATTTTGGATTGCCTCAAGAAAAAAGGCAAAGGGCTCTTGAGCAGTTTTTGTCTCGACTTGCGTTGTTTGCGGGAAAAATGCCCGATACACTCCCTTTATTTCTTCTTTTTGATGTGGGAAAACTCCCCGTTTCCGAAGCGATCTCTTTACTCCATCAGAAATATTTTGGACACTTTCCCCTCATTTTACGGGGCGCATCTTTTGGATTTCCCTGTTTTTCCTGGTGCCGAGGAGGAGGGCTCTACGGCGCGTACTTGCCCGCTGAAAAGCTGGGGCTGCTGGTTCCTAGTACACCTTTTGAAGAGCTTTTGCAAGAGTTGCAAACGTTTCCCTACCGCATTTTGTACAAGGAATTTGCCAACAACGACTGGTTTGGTCTCGATGCGATTGTGTTTGAAGAGAACACTCCCTTAGTACGTAGGATTCTACAGGGATTCCAAGCAGCAGGAGGAAGAATCTTGTCGAGAAGCGGGAATTTGGGGATTCCTGGCGAAGAGAAGCTGGACCAGTACTTAGAAGAGAGAAATTCGGGGTAGAGGGATTTGAACCCCCGACCTTCTGGTCCCAAACCAGACGCGCTAGCCAAACTGCGCTATACCCCGGATGAAGCTTCTTCATGATAGCGAACCATCTGATTTTTCCCAACAAAAACTCCAAGGGAAAAAGCAGTTGCTTTTTTCCAAATTTTTTTTCATCGTGAGGAAAATATCTAGAGAGGCTTTATGGGATTTTCTAACTGCCCTTCCTACAAAAAGCTGGTAGCGTTGAGTCAAACGCCCTACGATCTCACAAAAGCAGGAGCTTTGGGGAAACAGCGCGTGGAGGCGATGCAAGCTTCCGGAGCTTCTTGGACCTTGTCCTATGCAACAGAGAGGATAGACAACCCTACGCTAGAGGCGCTCTTTTCCCTCGCTCAAGAACGAGAGGTTTTGCAGAAGATGCGGGCAATGCAAACAGGGGAGGTGATGAACCAGATTCATGGGTATCCGAGTGAGGAGCGTCCCGTTCTTCATACTGCAATGCGCGCTCTTGCAGACGCGCGTATTTCGGGAGCGCGGGCTTTAGCTGCGCGAGATTTTGCAGAAAAAGAACATAAAAAGCTCATCCCCCTTATCGAAGAAGCAGATAGGCGGGGTATTGAGCATATCGTGCAAGTCGGAATCGGAGGTTCTGATCTTGGCCCTAGAGCGATCTACCTCGCACTCGAAAGGTATCGCCAAAAAAGAGAAGCCCACTTTGTTGCGAACGTAGATCCTGACGATGTGGCATCTCTTTTCACCAGGCTAGATCTTGCCAAGACACTGATCATCGTCGTTTCAAAATCGGGCTCTACATTGGAGACGCAGACAAATGAGGAGCTGATCCGTAGTCGTTACGAAAGAGAGGGGCTCGATCCTGCGAAGTACTGTATCTCAGTCACACAAAAGGGCAGTCCTATGGATGATCCTGCGCGCTATCTCGCCTCCTTTTATATGCAAGACTCGGTGGGGGGGCGCTATAGCGTCTCTTCTATGGTTGGTTGCGTGCTCCTTGCGCTTACGCTCGGCATCGAGCATGTGCGCGCTTTTTTGCAGGGAGCGCATGCAATGGACCAGGTGGCGCTCTTTTCTGATCCTAAGAGCAATCTTCCTCTTTTAGGTGCTCTTTTGGGCATCTGGAATCACAATTTTTTGGGCTACCCCACAGCAGCTGTGATTCCCTATGCGCAGGCGTTGCGCCGCTTAACTGCTCATCTCCAGCAGTGCGATATGGAGTCGAATGGCAAGGGAATCGACCAAAAAGGGGAGTGGCTCAGTTTCTCTACTGGCCCTGTGGTTTGGGGAGAGCCGGGCACGTGCGCTCAACACTCTTTTTACCAGTGGATTCATCAAAGTACGGATACCGCTCCTCTAGAGCTTTTGGGTTTGCGCAACAGTCAGTATGGAGAAGATCTCCACTATTCAGGAACTTCTTCCCAAGAAAAGCTTCTAGCCAACCTTCTCGCGCAAGCAATCGCTCTTGCGCGAGGGAAAAAAGATCCGAATCCGAATCGTACCTTTCGAGGAAACCGTCCTACGCGTATTCTCCTAGCAGACCAGCTTACACCGCACACAATGGGAAGCTTGCTTGCCTATTACGAGCACAAAACGGCGTTTCAGGGCTTCATCTGGGGGATCAATTCCTTCGATCAAGAAGGAGTGCAACTGGGTAAGGTGTTGGCTCAAGATATACTCGAATCGATGCAGGCAAAAGGATCAAAAGAGGAGACAATCGGAGCGTATCTCGCTCTTTTACAGCACTCTTGAGGCGCTACCCTCTTCTACAGAAAAAAGAGGAATCAGCTCCTTGCAAAAGGGAAAAGAGAAATGGGGAGCTGTCAAGAAAACCTGGCCCATCTGGGAAAACTTGCCTTGCAAGAGCGTCTGCCGTTTTTGGTCGAGACCTAGACCAAAATCATCGATGCAGAAAATGGCGGGGCGAGCAAACGATTCCGAGAGTAGCTCCCATTCTGCGAGACGAAGGGCACTTGCCACCGAATACTTCTGGCCTTGGCTCGCAAATTTCTTTGCAGGCAGCTTTTCGATCTCCAAGGTGAAGTCGTCTCGGTGGGGTCCTGTAAGGCTTGTTCCCATTTTTGCCTCTTTGAGACGCCCTTGTTCGAGCCTTTTGAGGAATTTCGTAGCGAAGCTCTCTTCTTCATCAGCCGTATGCACCGAAGGGCAAAATATGCATCTTGCCTCCTCTTTTCCTCCAGAGAAGTGATCGATGTGCTCTTGGAATTTCGGTTCAAGATGCCCTAGTAGATTTTGCCGTTCCTGGGTGATGTAGCTTCCCGACCCGACCATTTCTTGCTCCCAAACCTGCAGCAATTTGGGGCGTGCGAGAGCGCCTGGCCTTTTCAAAGCCGCATTGCGCTGCTTCATTGCTTTTTGGTAGCGTAGGAGGTAGCGCGCGTAGAGAGGGTTTTTCTGCGCAAGGTGGATATTGCAGAATTTTCTCCGGATCAAAGGGGATCCTTGCACAAGCTCGATATCTGCAGGCAGGTGGATCACGGAAGGAAGAAGACCCAAAGCGGGGAGAAATGAGGGGTAAGAAGAGGCGTTGTAACGCATCTTCTTTTTCCCCCTGTGATAAAAGAGCTCTAAAGAGCTCTCCAAAGAGAGCGATCCCTCGCAAATCTTGGCTTCTATCGAGAAGAAATCAGCTCCTTTCCGGACCAGCTCCTGTAAAAAAGAGGTGCGGAAAGAGCGTCCCGTACTCAATAAAGAGATTGCCTCGATCACGCTCGTTTTGCCCTGCGCATTGTCTCCACTTACAAGGTTGAGCCCAGAGGAGAAGGTAAATACTTGGTCTGTATAGTTGCGAAAATTACGTAAGCGCAGCTTTCGAAGATACACTAGTTTCCCTATCATCTTCTTGATCTTGCAGCCTCATGGGCATGATCACAAACTGGCTGGTTGTGGAATCTGTAATGAGACCTGGGTTGAACGAGTCATTCATGGCCAGCGTGATGCAATCATCGGTTAGCCTGCGCAAAATATCGATGAGGTAGGCAGGATTGAAAGCAATTTCGAGTTTCTCTCCCGAGAAGTTCACAGGCATGCTTACAACTCCCTCGCCGATGCTACTCGCCATTGCTTTGAGCGTGAGCTCTTCTTGATCAAAAATGAACCGAACAGACTGGTTGCTATCTGATGTGAATAGAGAAACTTGCTTGAGGAGTGATAAGAGCTCTTCACGGTGCAATGAGATAGAGTGGGTAGGAGACTTTGGGATCACTTTCTGTACATCGGGGTATTGTCCCGAGAGGAGTTTGGTAATCAAGATGCCTGAGGTGATTTCGAATGAGGCTTTTTCCTCTCCTAACCCTATCTGCACAATTTCCTCAGGGTTGTCCAAAATTCTTAGGAGCTCTTCTACAGATTTTACGGGAAGAATCGAAGAGGTGTCTCCAAGGGGCGTTCCCTCTAGTTTATAGGTGGTTCTCGCAAGCCTTTTTCCGTCGGTCCCAGTGAAGGTGAGTGTGCCCGATTTGCTCTCCACGAAAACACCATTTAGCGAATAGCGGCTGTCCTCTCTAGCAGCGCAAAAAGCGCTGCGAACGAGCAGCTCTTTCAAATGTAGCGCACAGATAGGAACTGTATCTAGAGCATCGCAGTGAGGAAGGGGAGGAAATTGGCTGTAGTGCGTGCCGTGGATTTTGAAGATGGAACTGCCCGCAATGATCTCGATTGATTGCTGATCTTTGCTCACAATTTCTACCTGTGAGGAGCGCAACTCGCGCAGCAGCTGAAAAAATCTTCTCGCAGGCAAAGCAACTTGCCCCTTTTTTTTTACGGTAGCCTTGCAGGCAAAACGGGCACTTGCAGTAGGAGACATGGCGCTGATAACGACTTGACCACTTCCAGCACCGCCTTCGTTACCATTTGTGGCTTCGAAAAGAATGTGGCCCAAAATCGGTATGGGAGGTTTGGGGGAAATGGTGCCTTGAATATTTCCTAGCAGCAAGAGAAGTTCTTGTCTTGACATGATGACTTGCATAAAATACCTTCCGTAATAGCATTGTAATGGATGTTTATCTCAGCGGGGCTTCATCGCCCGTTCCATCGACCGCTTGTCTTCTTGTTCCTTGATTTTCTCACGCTTATCGTGTTGCTTTTTGCCTTTACCAAGAGCAATATCGACTTTGAAGAGCTTGGATTGGGTGAGATGGATATTGAGCGGAATGATTGTAAGATGCTTCTCTTGAGACTTTTGCCTTATTTTAAGGATCTGTTTTTTATGCAACAAGAGTTTTCGCGGGCGGGTTTGTAGATGATTGTGCAAGTTGCCATGAGAATAGGGGGCAATCCAAAGACCGATAAGGAAAAGCTCGGTTCCCTTGACCTGTACATAGCTGTCTTGCATTTGAACTTTATGCTCGCGCAAAGATTTCACTTCGGTTCCCTGCAGCACAATGCCCGCCTCCCACACTTCGAGAATCGTGTAATCGTGGTAGGCTTTACGATTCTTCACCACAGTTGCGTTAGATTGTTTGGCCATGCCTCCCCCTTCTTGAAATAAAAGAGATCCATGGAGCGGTTTTTTGGGCCTTTTTTCCCACGCAAGGAAAGCTCTTTGCAAGGAAAGCCTGATATTGATTGGGTAGACACTGCAGAAGAGGCATATCTCTTTCCGAGGAGCTGGGAGAAGAGTCAAGCAGAAAAAGAGTAGTACGTAAAAACATGGGGAAAAGGGAATGCTTTTTTCCTATTTTATCTTTTTTCTGATCTTCAGGCGAGAATTTTCTGTCAGAGAAAAACAGACGGTTTGCCTCAGGGAACAGTTTCTCGCTTCCAAGGGTGCAAGACGAGATAGATCGATTTCACTTGAAGAATTGCGTGAAGCAGAAGAGTAAAGAGGGGATTTATTTGGGTCTGTTTCCTCAATTCTTGCAAAATTTGTGGACTATAAACTCTCCAAAAACTCCCTCTTTTTGCCTAACACAACTCTTTAGCCGAGAGGGGGACGAACGCTCTTTTGCTAGCAATGCGAATCGATCTGCTTTGTACTCAAAGGATAGAAAAAATATCCAGATGTCTACAGAAATACCATCAGCGCAAGTGCGGGGTCTCATCTTTTAAGGGAAGGTCCGAAAACCAATCATGAGACAAAGAACATATGCCCAAAATCACTCAAACAAAAGCAAGGTTTTCCATATAGGGATCCTACGTGTACTTTGCCACATTGAAAGAGCCCAATGAAAATTGAGGTGCGAAGTGCCTCTACTTCTTTTTCTGAATATTGGGGAAGACGGTAGCGCCAGCTTTTGGGAGTCACATTTTCGAGAGTGACTTTTTGCTCTTCAGTAAATGCAATGAATGAGTGGCGGAGAAAGTCTTCGAAGTAGACCCATCCCTTTCCCACAAGCTTTGCTAAACTCCTCTCAATTTCTCTATGATAGCGCTCTTGCAAAGAATCTTCGATATCCTGGAAAAACTCTATTTTTGCACAGCGAAGCAAGTACAAAGCGCGCTTTTCCGCATCCAAAGCAAGGAATGCTTTCCCCTCCTTTCGTAAAGAGAAGTGAGGAGATAGGCTTGCTAAGTCCAGTGCGCAGATCGAAGATCTGAGCATTTCTACGTACTCATGGGATGCTTGGTTCCTAGGTAACTGAAGATCGTGCAGGATCTGGGCAGAGTCCAGAGGTGCTTCTTGTCCAGCTTTTTGCAAAATGTGACCTAGATCCGTTACGAATGCGAAGGGAGCCGGTCGCAGCTGCTCGATGAGTTGTTTGTTAAAAATAGGGCGGGGTCGAAGTGCTTGCTCCTTTCTTAAGAATTCTTGCCATTCATAAAAAGGGGTAAGGATCTCTTCCCACACGTCGCCTACTCTCGTGTAGCTCAGGAAACAAATGAAATGGAATTCTAAGTAGAGAATGCTCTCGTGCAGTTCTTGCTCGCTCAGATCACAATTCTTTTGGAGGTCCGACAGGTATAAAGTCTGTTCAGGATGGGAAAAGAGCTCTTCGATGATCTTCGCAAAAAAGGAACTTTGCGCGCTGATCTCCTCACAGTGCCGCTCGTAGATTTGGGGCGTTTTTAAGAATTTCTCCACGATTGAGTGGAAGATATGGTTCGAACTTTTTGGGATGGAATACCAAGCCGGCAGAATATGGATGGGGACTTTTTTCAACAGATGGTGCAAGTATCCCAAATCGGGACGAAAATCCTCATCGAATTTGAGCAGCTCTATTTCATAATATTTGCGCCGTTCTTTATGCACGTGTACCGAGCCTTTTCCAAGAGTGTACAAACCAAGAGACTCTCCCTTTTTAAGAGCTCTTGTCAACTCTTCGCAAGAGAGATGAGGAAGCTGCTGTTGTAGATGGGTTATGGGAATATCGAGGCGATGAAATAGGATCTCTTGGAGTAACTCTACCTCTGTAATCGATAAGCGAGATAAGAGCAAACGATTAGAAATGTCTAGCCTGCAGTCATAATCTTGCAAATGAACCTTACTTTTTTTAACTGTCGTACGCATCATAAAAACCAAAACCTGCCCGTGAAAAATAAAAAAAATACTAAGGAAAACCCTGATTGTTGACAAGAAGAGGGAAAATCGCTCAAAAGAAAAAAAAGGGAGCATACGTATGAGCAGTAGATGGAAAGAGACTTGGATCAAGATTTGTTGTGTGGGCAATAGCGCCCTACTTCTAACGCTTTGCTTAGCTGGATTCAAAGACGCGAACCAGGAAGTACTCTATGCGAAAACTCTGGTTCTCCAAAATGAAGACAGAAGTTGTTCGATTGAGATTAGCTGCTCCAATAACGAGCCAAAGTTCTCGATGAATCGCCCCGATGTCGGTACGTCTATTGAGCTTGTTGCGGGAAAAAGCCCGCAGCTAGCGATGCGAGCAGGGCACCGTTCTTTGATCGAAATGCGAGAAGAGGGAGATACAGGAGCAATCTCTTTGGGGAACGCAAAGAGCGGGGCGCACATGGATTTAAAAGGGGGTACTGGCACAGGTCTTTTCATCAAAAATGGAGAGGGGCGTGTGATTGGCACTTGGACTATGCTGCAAGATGGGGGTACAGGAATTGGTCTTGCAAGTGGTAGAGGAGTTGCTGCATCCATTTTGCGAGGGGGAGACAATCCCAGCGTCTCATTTTTCTCCCCCAATAGCGAGCCGATGGCAGCAATGGGGATGGTACAAAAAGTGCCCCACTTGCTCATATCGGGACGCTCTGGGAGTGAGGGGATCTTGATGCACGGAGGAGTTCCCTCCAGCATGCTCTTTGTCGATGAAGTGGGAAAGGTGAAGATTCTGATCTCAAAAAACGGAGTTTTCCAAGGACAGGGTTCTCCTAAAGGACCTCAAAAATCAGAAAAACAAAAAGCCTTCGCTTTAGAAGACACGGAACTTCTGTTTCCAGAACAAAAGGATCTGATTTCTCTACAAGAGCGGAAAGAATCTTAAAAAGACTCTATTCAAAGCGCATCTTTTCTAGAGGCGCTTTCGTTCTTATTTTGCTTGTTTTCCAACCATGCAACGATGGCATCTGATTCGTACAAAGCTTTTTTCTCATCTTGATCTGTAGTGTAGACAAGGCAGGGCACCTGTCTTTTGCCTCCAATTTCGATCAGCTCGCTTGCGTAAGCGCTATTCTCATCCAAATCTTTCCTGGAAACCTCTTCCTTCCAGTCCTTGAGTGCATCGAGTACCTTTGTACAAAAAGGGCAGGTTCTTCTGTAAAATAGGGTAAGTGACATGCAATATCTCCAAATTCATAAGAAGATAGATACCAAAAATGGGATTTCGATGCGAGAAGATTGCTGATCCAAACAAAGCAAAACGGAAAAAAGGATGTTTTGGAGTGTGTCTGAAGAAAAAAAATCCGAGAACAAAAATAGACTCCAGAACTACTTCTAAAACGTTTTAGGTAACATTTTATTATTTTAAACACCAAAAAAATCCGATAAATTTGATTTTTTATTTCATATAGTATATATATATTAATATAAGGTAATGCTTTAGAA
>JBCDEZ010000041.1:0-11166 GCA_039179045.1 Chlamydiota bacterium
CTACTCAAGAAAACCAAGTACTCAAAGAGTAGAAGGTTACTTAAAATGCCTGATGATGAATCAAATGATGAGAACTGAGAGCTAGAAAACTTTCAAGGATAGTCCTAGTTGGTCTGAAAATCTGATTTTTTCAACAAGGCCAATCCCTGCTAGAAAAGGGCTTGTTGGATTTGATTTTGGGTTGTCTCGGGTATTCATTTATTCTCTGGGTTAAGTAGGAATTGCCGTCCACAAACTAAGGAGGCGGTGGTTTTGCACGGCCATTGTGAATCTGGTCATTCTTTTTTATTACGGGTGAATTGCAAGAAGGGCATATCAAGGTCATTCGTCTCTCTCCAATTTTTACAAGAAAAAGAAAAAATCATTGAGCTGGAAATTTCAATGAAAAATATTTATAACCCAGTATTGCCTATTTATGACTCCCCAACTTTGCATAACAATGACATTTTGTAAGGTGGTCATTTACCATGCCAACTGCTTGCATGTAAGCATAGATGATCGTTGATCCGACAAACTTCATGCCACGCTTTTGTAAATCTTTAGATAGGCATCGCTCTCCTTTGTAGTGACCGGAACATCCTGCGGTGTTTCCCATGCATTCACGATGGGATTGCCTCCAACAAAACTCCATACATAGGTGTCAAATGAGCCAAATAATTGTTGTATCTCTAGAAACACAGAGGCATTTTTTCTAGCCGCATAGATTTTCAGTCGGTTGCGAATAATTCCTTTGTCCTGGCGGAGCTTTTCTAATGCAACATCGCACATTTCTGATACTTTACGTACATCGAAATTATGAAAGGCCCGCCGGTAGCCTACGCGCTTTTTCAAAATAGTTTCCCAAGATAGGCCAGCTTGCGCTCCTTCGAGAATTAGCATTTCAAATAAACGCGTGTCATTGTGTACAGGTACGCCCCATTCAAAGTCGTGGTAATGAGCATAAAATTCTTGTCCTGGTTTGTTTCCAAAACACCGAAATCGCGACATATCTAACGGTAGATTCAATACATAGATTGTATGATATATCCATGCATCATGGACTCTCAAGAAAATAAAGAGACGGCTATATGGGTCAATTGATTTTTTCATCTATACCCAATTCTATAGAAGGCTACTTTGATCAAAAGCAAGAGCTCCTAAAACTAGATGTTCCCTGCGCTCAAGACAAGCGCAAAAAGGGCAAAAATCTCGAATTTTTTCCTGAAAAACTACGTTTAGCCCTCTTTTTCAAAGCCGACGCAGTAGGGCTATCGGGAAGGGATACCTGTGCGGATCTATCAGCCTAAAAACCATCGCCCAGCCTTGCTTGGCAATGGCGAATTCTTGATGATTTAGAAAAGATGTAATTGATTTTATTTTTTCTAAGAAGCAATCCTGCAGGGAAATATTTCCTTAGATCGGGAAAAAGTGGTGGCGGATTGGCTTAGCTGTCCTCAGGCAGGGGAGGCAACTCGTGCAAGAACAAAAGATTCGCTATTTTCTAAAGAGAGAAAAGTTCTTTAAGACTTTGAAAAAAAAACGCGGATCTTTTCGAAAAAGCCCTGCTTTTTCGGGTGGTTTTAGGGCGTAGAGAGTTTTCCAAATTCCTCGAGAAGGTCTCGCTGCTTTGAGGAAAGGGAGACAGGAGTCTCGACAAAGATTTGGGCTAGGAGATTCCCTTTTGAGCCCCCATGTACATTGGAAAAACCTTTGCCAGGTACTTTGATCACAGAGGCGTTTTGCGATCCTTCGGGTATGGAGAGCATAATGGTTTCTTTGTAAGGAGTTGGGATCTCTTTTTTTGTTCCCAAAGAAGCCTCTACAAAAGTGATAGGAACTTTGAGGTACACATCATCGCCCTCTCTTTCAAAAGTTTCGTGAGGCTGTACTTGGATCATCACGTAGAGATCCCCATTAGGACCCCCATGTCTGCCTGCGTCTCCGTAACCACTCATTTTCAAGCGCATACCCGAGTCGACACCTGGAGGTATACCAATTTTGACATGTTCTTTTTTCTTAACCCTTCCTTCACCGTGGCACGTAGAGCAGGGATTGGTAATGATGTATCCCTCGCCTCGACAGTGGGGGCAAGTAGAGGACATCGAGAAAAAGCCCCTACTTTGGAATACTTGTCCCGTTCCCTGACAAGTGGGGCAAGTTTGGATGTCTTCAGGGCGGTGAGCGCCTCTCCCGTTGCAAGAAGAACAAGCCACAAAGTTTGTAATGACAATCTCTTTGGAGCAACCGAGAGCGGCCTCTTCGAAAGAGATAGTAATGGAAACTTTCTTGCTCGCTCCTTTTTGAGGCTGCGGGCCCGCTCTTCGCCCTTGCGCTCCTCTCGGATCAGGGCCGCCTCCAAAAAGAGAATCGAAAATGGAGTCTCCGCCACCACCAAAAGCTCCCATGAAAGTGCGTAAAGCCTCTTCCATAGAGCTGAAGCCACCAGCACCACCAAAGCCTTTGACCCCTTCTTCTCCATACTGATCATAAATTTTACGCTTGTTCTCGTCGCTGAGTACTTCGTAGGCTTGTGAAACGGTTTTGAATGTCTGCTCTGCGTTAGGATCGTTAGGATTTTTATCAGGATGGTGTTTGAGAGCTTTCTTCCGGTAGGCTTTCTTGATCTCATCGGGTGTAGCGTTTCGAGAAATCCCCAAAACAGAGTAATAATCAGTCATGCTGGCTGGTGGGTATAAATTCTGAGATTGATGATAACAGCAAAAGGGTGTTTTTAGCAACTAAAGAGAAGAAGTGCTAATACCCTCTACGTTTGGCCGTTTTGGCACGTTTTTGCGCCGCTTTCGATTTAGCACGCTTTTTCACCGAACGCTTGTCATGGAAGCGGTGCGCCTTGGCTGCCTTCATGATTCCTTCTTTGTCAATTTTTTTTTTCAGAGCACGAAGGGCTTTGTCGATGGGCTCTCCTACACGAACTTTTACACTGGGCATGCTTATCAATTCCTACAAATTCAAAAATAGATCATTTCCCATAATAGCAATCCGTTTTGATTTAGAGCAATTCATTTGCAAGAATCGAGGTAGATTGCCCGGAGGTGGGCGCTTTGAGCTAAAGAAAAGGGGGGCAGTTTTCCATACTCTGTATAGACTCTAATAATGTTAGGCGTAGCATTTCGGATTGTTAGGTGGGGGAGTTTTTTTAAGATGGGGGCCGGTTCCAATGAGCAGAATGGGGTATTTGCTCCCCAAGGCCACGGTTTTTTCGCGCGATAGAGTATGAGCTGCCGTTTTTCGTAGACGTAGATCCCTTGCGACTTCGCGTCTAAAAGGGCAATTTCGTCTTCTTTTTGCAAAGGAAGCTCTAGCGAACAAAAGCCTTGGATGGGGATCTTTTTTGCATAGGCCAAAGTCTTTGCAAAAACGAGACCTATTCTTGTTCCTGTGAACGCTCCTGGACCCAATCCAACCAAAATTCCTGACAAGGAAGAAAGGTCTTTTGGACCAAGAAAAGAGGCAAAATCTTTGTGCAAAGAGGAAGATAAGGTGCGGTCTCCAGCAAGGAACAATGTTTTGATGGGAACACCGTTTTCAAGCAAGATGAGCAGAGCTCTTTGAGTGCTCGTATCAACGCAGAGTATTCTCATAGCGACCTCTAAACAGACAAGTATATTGGAGTAGAGCGTTATCCGTCCAGCTTGCGGTATTTTGATTGAGCTGATAAGATCAATTCTATTTTTACGCAGAAAAATAGTAGTTGTGAGGAATTTTGAAAAACAATCCCGAAAAGTCTTTTCCCGTGAAGAAAACCCTGCCTAAGAAGCGTCCGAAAAGAAAAAAAGAGTCGCCTCTTGAAGTATTTTTACTTCCTTTGAATCGGCGTCCATTTTTTCCTGGTATGGCTGCCCCGATTGTAATTGAACCGGGCAGCTATTACGAAGTACTCAAATTGGTTGCAAAAACCGAGGAGAAGCTGCTTGGTCTTTTTCTCACGAAAGAAGAGGCGGTGAATATTTACCAGATTGATCTCCCCGACTTCCACAGAGTGGGCGTACTGGCAAAAATCCTGCGAATTTTGCCTATGGAACAGGGAGGCGCGCAGGTCGTCTTGAATATGGAAAAGAGGATCTCCTTGCAAGAGCAGATACCCGATCAGCCCTTTCTCTCTGCTAAGGTCCTGGTAGAGGAGGACGTGAGCCCCAAAAAAGCGGAGAAAGAGCTCAAAGCCTATACCATTAGCATCATCACCACTATCAAAGACCTGATCAAACTCAATCCTCTCTTTAAAGAAGAGCTGCAGATATTTTTGGGTCATTCTGACTTCACAGAGCCGGGTCGCTTAGCCGACTTTTCTGCTGCATTGACTACCGCCAGTCGCGATGAGCTGCAAGAACTTTTGGCTACATTTGAAGTGGGAAAACGCGCTGCAAAGGCTCTTGTGTTGTTGAAAAAAGAGCTCGATCTCACACGCTTACAAAGTAGCATCAATCAGACCATTGAGTCGACGATTTCCAAAACACAACGGGAGTTTTTTCTTCGAGAACAGCTCCGGGCGATCCGCAGAGAGCTTGGCATGGAAAAGGATGGAAAAACGCTCGACATCGAAAAATTTCGTGAAAGAATCGAGGGGCGTACCGTTCCCGAAGAGGTGTTGCAGGTGATTGACGAGGAGATCGAAAAATTGGGTGTTCTCGATGTGCAGTCGGCCGAATATGGTGTGTGTCGCAACTACCTCGACTGGCTCACAATCATTCCTTGGGGAACATTCAGCGAGGAATGTCACGATATCAAAGCGGCGAGAAAAATTCTCGATGAAGATCACTATGGCCTAAAAGATATCAAAGAACGTATTTTGGAATTCATCAGTGTGGGCAAGTTAACGGGAGGTGTAAGAGGCAGTATCATTTGTTTAGTAGGCCCTCCAGGTGTAGGAAAAACGAGCATTGGCAAGAGTATTGCACGAGCTCTTGGAAGGAAGTTTTTCCGCTTTTCGGTAGGAGGCATGCGTGATGAGGCGGAGATCAAAGGGCATCGAAGAACGTATATCGGTTCCATGCCGGGCAAAATGATTCAGGCGCTTAAAGTGGGAACGATGAATCCTGTCATCATGATCGATGAGATTGATAAGATTGGAATGAGCTATCATGGAGATCCAGCATCGGCTCTTCTTGAAGTCCTTGATCCGGAGCAAAACAGCCGCTTTTTAGACCATTATCTCGATGTTCCTTGCGACCTTTCCCGAGTACTTTTCATTCTAACGGCCAATGTATTGGATAGCATACCTGACGCATTGCAAGATCGTATGGAAGTACTGCGCCTTTCAGGCTATATCGAAGAGGAAAAAATTGCAATCGCCAAACAGTACCTCATACCTAGGAATCGGAAAAAATCGGGACTCAAAGCGAGTAAGCTAAGTTTTACCACAGCAGGTCTTGCCCGCTTGATCCGGAACTATGCGCGCGAAGCGGGCGTGCGTAGTTTGGAGAACTACCTCAAAAAGATTTTGCGCAAAGTGGCAAAATCGGTTGCAGAAGAGGAGAAAAGCGCGGAAGAAAAGCAGATCATTAGTGAGAAAAACTTGGTGGAGTATTTGGGACAACCCATTTTTACAAGTTACCGCTACTACGATCCCACGCCTGTAGGCGTCTGCACAGGTCTTGCTTGGACTGCTCTTGGCGGCGCGATTCTGTATGTCGAATCGAGCAGGTCTCCTGCTGAAAAAACCGGGATGAAGCTCACCGGACAAGCAGGCGATGTGATGAAAGAATCGGCAGAAATTGCCTGGAGTTATCTTAGCTCTACCTCAGAGCGGTATGCCCCTGGCGTTCCCTATTTTTTAAAAGAGAAGGTGCATATCCATATTCCCGAGGGAGCCACTCCGAAAGATGGGCCCTCTGCGGGCATTACTATGGTTACCTCGCTACTCTCTTTGCTTTTGAACAAGCCTGTTGTTGCAGATATTGCGATGACAGGTGAGATTACCCTAACAGGTAAGGTCTTGAAGATCGGAGGAGTGAAAGAGAAATTCATCGCAGCGAAACGGGACCGGATGACCACCTTGATTTTCCCAAAGGAGAATGAGCGGGACTACCACGAGCTTCCCGATCATGTGAAACAGGGCAAAAAAGGAGAAAAAGGTATTGCGGTGCATTTTGTAAGCACTTACGATGAAGTAGTACCTATTGTGTTCAACCAGGCGAAGGAAAAAAAGGATGCAGACTCACAAAAAACAAAGCGCACCAAAGCCAACATGGCAAGAGCAAAGCGTGCAAAAACAGATTCCTCCACCCGCACTGGTTGATTTTGTCCGAGATCTGAGGAGTCAAGGGAAAACCCTTGCTACACTCAACGGTTCGTTTGACCTTCTACATGCAGGCCACTTGCAGATCATCTACGAGGCTTCCCTGCAGTCTGATTTGCTCCTCGTATGCCTGAATACTGATACTTCCATCCGGTTGTACAAAGGTCCTAAACGCCCTTTAGTCCCTCTCGAAGAGCGTCTGCAAATGATGAGCGCTCTGGGCTTTGTCGATTATGTGACCTGGTTCGATGATCCCAATCCGATTCGACTGCTTCGCCTTGTCCAGCCCGATGTGCATGTCAACGGAGGAGAGTATGGAAAAAACTGTATTGAGGCGTCTACCGTTCGCTCTTCTGGTGGAAGATTGCATATTGTGCCGATTATTCCTGGTTTGTCGACAACCCGCCTTCTGGAGAAGATCAAACAATGCGGATGATTGCCTCCTTGCACGACCAAAAGCAAGCGAATAATTTTTCGCTCTATCTCCGTAACCAGGGCATTGCCAATACCTGTGAGGTCCACTTCGATCCCTCTATTGAACAAATTGTGTGCAAGATTTGGGTGCATGATGAAGATGAGTTGCCTAAGGCCAATACTCTTTATGAGGAATTTCAACGAGATCCAAACGATCCAAAATACCAGCTCTACACGCTGCAGTCTGAATCCACCCTTTCTGCGATCAAAAATCCCAATTACGGAAAAAAAACGCAGAAAAAAGAATCATCTTTAGGATTGGTCGCCTTCATTCTTCTCCTTTGCGTAGGAATTTTTCTCGGAAACCTTTTCCAGCAGAATCAAAAAGAAGAGGGTCAGATCCGCTATCCGCTCATCACGCCTGTGCAAAAGTGGCTACTTTTCGATATACCACCTGCCCTCATTGCGCTCGACCGCGCATTTTTTGCGTACGATATCACACCAAGTACGCGTCTTGAAGATCTCAGTCCAGAGGCGAAAAAGGCGCTCACTACCGCAAAATCTTTGCCCTATTTTCAGGGGTTTTATAACTATGCTCTTGCCTCCATCCAGCAAAAGCCTATCCCAAGCGGGCCCCTTTTTGTTGCCCTCCGCAAAGGGCAGGTGTGGCGCCTGTTTACTCCCGCGATTTTGCATAGAGATTTGTTGCATATTCTTTTCAACATGCTTTGGCTTTGGCTGCTTGGCAAACAGATGGAAAAGCGTCTCTCCACGCTACAGCTACTTATTTTTATTCTCATCACTGGATCGATTGCAAATACCTGCCAGTATTTGATGAGCGGTCCGATGTTTCTAGGATTTTCTGGGGTCATCATGGCAATGGCCGGCTTCATCTGGATGCGTCAGCGGATTGCTCCTTGGGAGGGATACCCCATCGCAAAAAGCACGTTTGTCTTCCTAACTTTTTTTGTCTTCGCTATGGTAGCTTTACAGTTGGCCTCGTTTTTCTTGGAAATATCGGGTCGCTCATTTCTATTCAATATTGCCAATACTGCGCACATTGCAGGTGGTGTTGCCGGCGCTCTTCTTGGAAGGAGCAATTTTTTCGCTTGGAGAATTTCTTGAGCAAGAAAGAACTAATAGCTCTTGGCACATCGAGTCAGCAGCCTACTCGTTTTCGTAGCCATGGAGCTTATCTTGTGCGGATGTGCCAAGAGGGCTTTTTATTTGATCCTGGCGAAGGTACGCAAAGGCAGTTCATTTTCGCCGAAGTGGCCCCTACATCAGTTACACACATATTCATCAGCCACTTCCATGGAGACCACTGTTTGGGTGTAGGCTCCATGCTCATGCGCCTCAATCTAGATCGCGTGGAGCATCCAGTTCGTTGCTACTTCCCAGCAAGTGGCGCGCAGAATTTCACGTATCTGAGAAAGGCATGCCTGTATCATGAAAACATTTCCGTAGAGGAGCACCCGATTGAGCAGGCAGGCGTTTTCCTCGAAACCGATACTTACACAGTCCGAGCCGAGCCATTAGAGCACGGCGTGCCTACCTTAGGATACCGGATTGAGGAGAAACCGCGTAGAAAATTCGATCCTCGCAAACTCCATGCTTTTGGTGTCCGAGGGCCTCTTGTAAAAGCACTCCAAGAACAAGGACGCCTGCAAATAGGGGACAAGACTGTTACCCTTGAAGAGGTCTCATGGGTGCAGGAGGGAGATGTATTCGCTTATGTACTCGATACGCTGAGCTGTGAAAATGCAGTTCGCCTAGCCGAAGGAGCGAGTATGATCTTAGCAGAGAGCACCTATTTGCACGGGCAAGAAGAGCTCGCGAAAAAATACCTCCATATGACCGCTCAGCAGGCAGCTCTTATTGCTCAACGCGCCTCTGCAAAAAAGCTTATTTTGACGCATTTTTCCGCTCGCTACAGGGATGTCACTCTCTTTGAAGAAGAGGCAAGGCAGGTATTTCCTGAGTCGTATGCAGCAAGGGATTTGAGTAGATTTGCCTTTCCTAGTTGACTCCACTTTCTCCTACCATTTTTTCGGCTCCTTTTTATCTATACCCACCTTGACCGAAGAATTGTGCAAGGAAATTCTCCAGAAACAAAAAGGAGGGGTCTTGGGAGAGTTTATCCCACACATTTCCAAGGTTTTCCACGAAGTGAAGAAACGGATTACAAATCGCTTTTTATCTCTATTCTGCTGTCTGTCTAGCTCAATTCTTCAACTGAAATGGGTGTAGAACTTTTCTACATATCACGCACGCTTTTTCCTAGGAGATTTTTTTTGCTGTAGACCTTTCCGCAAAGAGCCTGTTGAAAGCGTTTCGCTATTCACGTTGAGCAAGACTCTTCTATTTCCAGATTTTCCTCGGGCTATACACTCCTGTTCCTCCTCTTGCATCTCCACCTTTAGGAAGCTTGCTTAGGGCTTAATTCTGGTTTTTCTTAAGTTGAGAAATTGTAAATGTATGGTTTGTTTGGATAAAAATCTTTTATTAAATAATTTAAGCATGCTAAAGTTCGCGAAAAAAAATTGGTCAACTATATGCGTATTCATCTTTCTTTTTTTTCTTCCCCAACGTGGGATTATGCGCGCCACTCTTCTGAGAAGGCTTGCGATTTTCTTTTGGAGAAAACCCATGGCCTCTGGCGAAAGATTCGGCCTTACCTCGTAACTTTCTACTGCTATTGCTCTCTATTTTTCCCCCAAAGTTTGCTCCACTCTTTCGCAGTTCCTTTTGTTTTTATCAACAATTTCCTTGTTCGCTCTTCTATGGATCGTAGAGAACGAGAGGGCCAGGCGCAAGAACAAGAGTTGAAGGTCAAAATGCAAGAAAGTATGCAACGTGATCTCAAAAAGATTGCGGATGTCTGCCAGCAAAAAGAGACAAAACGCCAGCGAATTGAGGAACTGAAAAAAACACAAGAAGAGCAACAGAAAAAACAGGAGCAGATGCAAAAGAGGCTTGAAAAAACACGAAAGGAAAATAGCGCACTAGAGGCAAGGCTGGCTGATCTTCGGCTACTTCTAAATGGGAAGAAGTTTTCTCCAGAGCAGCGCGCAGCTTTTCAAGCGCTTTTCCGACGTTCTACACCATCCCCGCAAGGGAGGTAAGGGAAGTCTGATTTTTTTCTCAAGAAAGTGCAATTACTTAGTTAGCCCTCCCAAAACAACTCTTTTTGGGAGGGCTTTATCGGGAACAGGAATAGAGCGTAGAAAGAGCAAAAATCTCAAATTTTTTCCTCGAAAACTACTTTCAGCCGCTTTTTGCAAGTTCAACTACTTATTTTTGTTCCTCGCTCTTTGAAGCTCCAGCTCTTTATTGCAAAGAAGAACTGATGGAAGAACAAACAAAAATTTCATGACGACACAATCTCACGATCTAAAGCGTGGGTATCCCGTTCGCTTTTTCCAGTATCCATAGTATTTCCGCAAAATCGACATACTCTAAGATGGTATCGAAAATGCCCTTCAACTCCCGCAATGGGCGAAGGCAACCATCTCGAATACTTTCTTCGTAGCTTTGCATTCGTGCGGCGCCCTTTTGCAGTCGTTGGATCTGTTCTACGATCCGATTCTCCCTTTGTGTACGCTCATCTTGTCTGAGAAAAGAGGGAATTCTTGCCACAGTTTCCTCTCGCAAATGAGGCAAGCAACGAGCGAGCTGTTGGCGCGCCTCGGGAGTTAAGCGGCTCATCAGATAGTAAGCCACATCGTGCAAGGCAAAGCGCTTTGACGTCTCTTCCTCCCATAGGGGTTGGACGATTTGGTAGAGATGCTTGCTTGCGTAGAGGCGAGATACGTCGGTTGTTTTGTCTTTCTGTACTGCAGAACAGAGTAGGTGCAAGAAATAGGCTGGAGGAATTTTTTGCATTTCTTCAGGTAACAAAAAACCCTCCTGCATCTGCAGCAACCAGATCGATGCAAGTTCTTCTTGGTATTGCTTCTTCGGGGAAAGTGCGTGCAATTGCTGGTACTGATTGCAAACGAGTTCAAAGGGCAGGTTGCTTCTTATTTTTCCTGCAATTTTGTACAGCTCAAAAAAGCACTTTCGATTCTGGGAAAAGTAGTGAGGGGCCTGCGGAAAGAGGGATAAAAAATGGACAACAGCCGCAAAACAGCGTGGTTGCACCGCAAATACATGGGTATTGTTTAACAAACGGTTGAATAGGGCGCTCGTGGTATTTTTCTCTAGACGGGTTAATTTGTGCCATAGGAGCTTTTTTGGAGTTTTTGCTAATCGACATACGATTCTTTCAAAATGCGCTCCATCGTTGCTGTCTAGAGCAGAAAAGGCCGAAAATATGAGCTTATGGATGTCTCCTAGATCCTCGATAGGGGTACTTATTCTTGTAGGAGAGCTAACCCGGCCTCGCTTGGTTGAGCGATTTTTAATTGGTGGCGGGGGTCTTTTGTAAGCTTTCCAGCGAGAATTTGCTCGGAGAGAAAAACGATTCTTCGTTGAACAAAGATGGGTTCTCCTTGCGCTCAATTGAGACGAATTGC
>JBCDEZ010000042.1:0-10551 GCA_039179045.1 Chlamydiota bacterium
ATCCAAGATTTCTAGAGCAGAATGTGAAGCAAACTGATTGACTTCTGCTAAAAAACAGAAAAAAGTTGACCTACAGCCTACCCCCCTCCTGCAAGAGGGGGGCATTTCTCTCAAAATATCTGTTTTTTAGCAGAAGTCAATCAGTTTGCTTCACATTCTGCTCTAGAAATCTTGGATATCTGGACGTCTGATTTTCTTAGTCCAATTTGGAATGTGCTGATCGCTTTGGCGTAGTGTCCCGCGTATTTTCCAGAGTTCTCTCCCTGTATTATTTTGAATTTGTAATGTAGTTTGTCGATTACTGTATTGCTTGCCTCGTCATAGTGTCTATGCGATCTTCCTGAATCTGGCATAAGTGGGCTTTCCATTTGACTACCTAGCCCGCTTCGCTGAGCCACATCCGGGTTGCTGTATCGCAGACCGTTTCGTTCGTTTGGTGCTTGGAAAAACTGTCTGTCTAAAATTTCTCGGGCAGATCTAGCGGCCCCTTGTCCCAAGAAAGTATATAGAGTGCTTTTCTCTTTGAAAGAGCGATTCTTCGTTTGGAATTCTGCTAACCCCATCAACTTGACGTCGAGATTTTTCTCCAAAAATAGTACCCTTCCACTCGGATCTTTTGATATCAAGCGATGCACTTTCCTCTGTTCTTGTAGACTAAGGAAAAGAAATACAAGGCCAATCAAAAGAGGAATGCCTCCTGCCAGGCTAAACATCAGGCATCGAACGCCGGTCTTTCTGTAACTTGCTGCGCGTTGGACTGTAGCAAAAGATTCTAGTATCTCTTTCTCGTCACGGCGAGAGCTGACAACAGAAGATGTTTGATTCGCGTAGAGTAAATAGGTTTGTCCATCCATTTCAACAGTAGTAAGTGTACGGGGAATGTCTTTTTCGAGCTGGGCAATTTTCTCGTCTAAGATATTCGTTTCCAGTTTGTTTATAAGGTCGCGTATCTTTGGATTAGACATAGTCACGTTGAAAGTGTTGCGTATTTGAGCTAGGCTAGCCTCGGTCTGAGGAATCTCATCTACAAGACGTTTGAGCGTATTTGCCTTTTTGACTATTTTCTCTGCGCATCCATGGTTCTTTGCAACCTTCTCGAGCATTTCAATTTTCCTTACCAAAACTGTGAGTGTAGAAGTAGCATTGGGATTTGACACTGCTTCAAGCGCAGCAAACTCCAGGCGAAGAGAGAGGTAAAGTTCTACAAGTCCTATACGCACTTTCTGGTTTCCTCGCAAAAGTGCCTCACATTTTTGAAAAAATACGTTCGTCTTTTCAATTGGGCAACCGGGAGCTAACAGCGCCTCTTTACTATCGATCAAAAGTTTGGTTAAACTCTCTTCGGTGGTTATTGGAGTGATGGAGCTCGATTTTTGAGCGATGATTTCGCCCACCAGCGCTGTCAGAGGATAGGGCTTGATATTTTCGATAGCGGTATTTGCTGCCCCGGGCATTGCTACTACGGGATGCTCGACGACTATGGGACGCGGAGTGAGCTCGCTTCCCACGTTGATGTCTCTTCCGATGCTATTTGCAAAGGCTTGAGCGGCGGCGACGCTTTGCGCGTTACTTGCGCCGTTCAATACAGCTGAGAAATCCATTTCACCTGTTTGCAGTTCGTTTGTATTGACGCCTCTAACGGGAATCTTGTTGCTTTGTTCATTTGTTTTTCTATCCGTTGAGCAATCTTCTTTCTGCTCATTTTTTATTATATTAATTCCAACGCCGGTTTCATGGTTAATTTTGATACTCATAATAAAACCCCTTTTATAAAAATAAGTATTCCACTATTATATCAAATTATTTAAATTATATAAAGAATATTTTACTTGTATTTATTTTTTATACGTGGTATTCTCTCTGGAAATTTTCGTTTTTGCGCCTTTTTTAGGAGAAAATGCAAGAAAAGTGGCGTAAAAAGAGGGCTGGCTAGAAAACTACCCGCAAAACATACCCTCGTAGCAAGGAGGCTTTTTGCACAAATTTTTTCCTGTTGCAGTTTGATACAAGCAAAAAAGGGTCCATATTGCGCATATTTCGGTCCCATATACGCAATATCCCTGTTTTTGTTGGTACCACTCTAAGCAGACACCTCAAAACTGCTGGAGTTCTACAATAGATCCGGTGACGTGGGGGTCTTTTAGGAGAGAAATGGCCGATTCAGCGACTTTTTTTGGTGGGAGAAGCGCGCTACGCTCTTCATGGGGAAAATTCATGAAGCGCATCTTGGTAGAGCACCTAGGGGGGATGAGGCTATTGATGCGCAGATGCGGCTCTTCTTCAGCTAAACCTTCTGTAAAATTGACTACAGCTGCTTTGCAAGCAGAGTAGATTCCGTAGCCTCCTCTGCCCCTCGTAAAAGAAGAGGAGGCAAAATTGATGATGTGCCCCCCTGATTTGATGCGCGCATGCTTGCATGCGTAGATCACCCCTCGGAAGTTGATATTCACAAGTTGCTCGATCTCATGTCCGGAGAGGGATTTGAGTGGATTGATTCGGAGGTAACCGGCCGTATTGAGAAGACCGTCTACCTCGCCTACTTCTTGGTAAATCCGAGAGAAGAGATGAGCAATAGTAGAGGGAGTCTCGAGATCTACTTCGTAGGGAGAAGAGCGGGATGCGCAAATTGAGCGGGCGCCTTCTTCCTCTAAAAGAGCAGAGATCTCCTGGCCAATTCCTCCACTTGCCCCGAGAATAATATAGATTTTTCCCCTCAGGGAGAGGCTGGGACAAGGGGCACGTTTCTTTTTCGAGAGAAAATGGGAGAGGATCTCGAAATCGGAGCTATTGGTGAGTTTTTGGTTTGTGGCTTCCCCTGAGACAATATCCACAGGATATCCTGAGCGGAGGAGCAAGGAGCAGTCGTCGGTCGCTTGGTCCCATCCCTCTTCGAGAGCTTGCGTGTGGGCTTTTTGGATTAGAGGAAGAGAAAAGGTTTGGGGAGTCTGGCCGAGCAAAAACTGGTTCCTATCGGGGATCGAGGCGATTCCTCCGCTCTCCTTTCTGATCGAGATCGTATCTGAGGCAGGCAGGCAAGTATTGACTGCTCCTTTTTCTGCAGCCAGGCGAATGTTTTCTTCCAAGATCCTTTGGGAAACAAGGGGTCTTGCTGCATCGTGGATCAAAACGAGATCTCCTTGTAAGGCCTCTATCCCTTTTCTCGACGACTCTTGACGTGTTTTTCCCCCCAGAAGAACGCGGCATTCTGGGTGCCAATTCTCTACACGACTGAGCCAATCTGGGTGGCATACAAGAAGAATTTCATCGATGAAGGGGCACTCTTTGAGCGCTGTAAGCGCGTACTCATAAACCCGCTTACCGTTGATGCGTAAAAACTGCTTCGGGAGCGCTCCCCCGGCACGCGTTCCTCTTCCCGCCATCAAAAGAAGAGCTGCTACTCTTTTGTTTTGATACATACCTATCCCAACATCTTTGAGAAAATATACCATGGCAAAACGATCGATTCAAATGGATTATCTCCTCGAAGGGGGAGGTTTTTACTGAGCAGATTCGTAGAAAGAGAATAGGTCTTGGCAAAGGCGCTTGCGCGCTCTTTCCTTGAGATACATCATGTGCCCGCCTTCATAATTTTGTACGGTCACATTGTTGTAGAATCGAGGGTCGAGCTTTGCGAAGGTATATTCAGCAGCGGCAAACGGGGTTACCAGGTCAAAATAGCCTGAAGCGGAGAAGACGCGCATTGTAGGATGGGCGCCCATTGCTTCTTCCAGAGCATGTACAAAAGAGTAATTCCTTTGCTCCAAAGAAGAAAAATCCCAATGGTGAAATAGGTCGTAGGAGAGAAGTTTGTAAGGGCGGGGAGGAGAGAAGCCTAGTTCTTCTGAAAAATAGCTTTGTATACCAGCACAAAACATACCCAAGGTGGGGGTAGAGCTCGGATCTTGATTGTTTGAGGAGAGGTTGGGGAAGTAGCCAGAGTGGGAGGTAGTGTCGTAAAATCCCACAAGTTCTCTCTCCTCTGCAAAAAAAGAGGTAGCGAAGCTGAACAGGTCGAGTTCTAAACCGTTTTCCAGCCAGATGTTCTCTTCAATCCCTGTCCCGCTTGCAAGCTCTTTTGCCATCGATTGACGCGCTTCTAGATCTTGGCAGGCATCACTCAAGATAAAGGGCACATATTTTCTGGTAGTGAACATTTTGGAAAAAGCCACCACCTCTTCGAGAGTCTGTCCTTGGAAGGCTTTTTGGTGGTGCCAGCCGGTAAGGAAGTAGGTGGGAAGAGAGAAGATCTGTCCATGAAATGCATATGGACTCGAGCCAAGCACTTTGTAGTCAAGCGCAGGGGAAAGGAAAATGGCGCCCTCTAGGTAGATGCCTTCTTCGTGGAGCGCTTCGGCCAGCCCCGCCACGCGAATGGCCCCGTAGCTCTCTCCGATCAGGTATTTGGGGCTATTCCACCTCTGTTCTTTCTGCAGGTAGAGCGAGACCGCCTTTTTCAGACTTTCAATATCGGCCATTGTCTCTGCATACCTGTACGGGTTACTTTGGTCTTGGCAAATACTAAAACCAGTGCCGATCGAATCGATGAATACGAGATCGGTTGCAGGCAAAAGAGTCTCTTGGTTTTCTATCCAGATATAGGGAGGAGAGGTACAAGCTTCCTCTGTCAAAAAGCGGTTGGGACCGAAGGCTCCCATATGGAGCCAAGCCGTAGAGGAGCCTGGACCTCCATTGAAGCAAAAGGTGATGGGGCGGCGCCTGTCTGTTCCTTTTTTCGTATAGCTTGCGTAGAATACTGTGGCTATTTTCTTTCCGGTTTCATCAGCTATAGGGAGAAAATCGCACTCGGCGACATAGTTATAGGATTGCTCACCAACAGTTACACTCCCCTCATGTTGGTGAGGCGAGGAGAAAGCAGGGGCGACAAGGATTGGAGAAAAGAGGAAAAGCAGGTAGCGCATGGCTGTCTCCAGATAAAATATTGAAGAACTATAGCAAAGAGGGTAAAAAAGAATACAAAACTTTGATGTAGGAGAATTGATGAAAAGGGCGATTGTAGTTTTGGGGATGTTTTTTGCAAGCATGTTGCAAGCAGAAGAAGCATGCTTTTTGACTAAGGGATTTGAACCGGAGTGCACCCACTTCCCTTATGAAAATCGCATTGTTTTGCGTCCGATTCTCTCTTATCTTTCCATTCGATATAGAAAAGATGTTCCCTCTGCAAATCTCCCGCAGAAATACGCTGGAATGGTAGGAGGAGGAGAGGTGCTCTACGAACGGGACTCTTACGGGGGGCTCTACGCTTTTTTGGAGTCACGGATCTTGTCTGGCAAGCTCGCTCAAGACGAGCCTGATCAAGGGCGCGACGCGCGCGTATTCGACGCTCTTGCTAAGGGTTGTCTCGGCTGCAGTTACCTCGCCTTGCAGGGGAATCGTCTCCGCGTTTCTCCCTATGTTGGATTGGGGTTTTCCTACTTTCAGGAAAAAGGAGATGATCTTTTTCCTTATGGAGAAAATCAGTATCTCACGATTTTGCTTCCCGTAGGCTTCCGCCTTTCTTACCGCGCCATGGATACCATTTCGCTCGGATTTCGCTTCGAATGGTTGCCCGATCTCGATACTACCACGCAGATGGGAGAGGAACGAAATCTCCGTTATGTACTTGCTACCAAGACGAACCAGCTTTTTGTAGAGCTCCCCGTTGAGTTTTTCTGGGCCGAAATTTTTTCCTTAGAGATCACCCCTTTTTGGGAGCGGAGGAAAACAGGTAATTTCGCAGGAGAATTTGCCTCCCGATCGATTCCCTCCACAATGCGGACCTACTGGGGCGGAAAACTAGGACTAGCTTTTCTCTTTTGAAGGGGGTGTTCTCTGCAGGACAGGGGTAGGAGTTCGGTTGCGGAACTTGAGTTCGATATCGCTATAAAAAGCGCCTTGGCGCACGATCTCCTCATCACCCACAAACCAGGCATTTTCCAGCTGCAAGTGTGTCCACATTTTATCGATAGCGTAGTAAAATGACTCCTCAAACGAGGTGACTCCCCAAAGTTTTTCGTAACTGCGCAGGTAAGAGGCGCGCAACGTGGGGATGTAGCGTGCCTCCAAACAGTAAGCATGTGCGCAGCAAGAGACCAAGACGCGCTTGATGCGTGGATCATCTGTATTTTCCAGGTGGTGTGGATTCGTTCCGAGATAGAAAAGATCCCAATCGTGCAAAGAGATGAACTGCTCGAACCGTGCTATATAGGCCCATACCACCTCTTTGGGCTGCAGAAATACCAGATCATCTTCTAAAATCAAAAAGCGGTTCCATCCGTTTTCGAGAGCGCAGTCGAGGGCTTTGATGTGGCTAAGAGCGCATCCCCGCGTGCCGTTGATCGAAGAGTGCGCCTCGATGCGCGTGATCTTCTCCACAGGCACTTCCATTTTTTCGAGCTCCGACTCGATTGAGGCTCTGCGATCTGTCCTCTCTGCAAGATTGATGTACAAAATCTGATCGAAAAAATCCCATGACATGCGTAACCTCCATTTTCCTCTTTTATAACAAAAAGAAGAGAAAGTAGCTCCTAAACAGAGAATATAGACAAAAAAAACTTGAATGGATACCCTACGGAAATATGCGTATTGAATAGGAGTTATCCATGCAGGGCAATGTTGTTTCGAAGAAAATTTTATGGATGGGTGTGATTTGTTTGAGCCCGTTTTGTGCAAGACTGGAAGGAGCGCCTTTTCCCAATGCAAAGAGCAGCCTTGCAGCAGTGGAACAGAGTGTGTCGGATATAGAAAACCGACGATCGGTCGCTTTTTCCAAAAGAGAATCTGAAAAAGCCAATCCCATGCTTTACAGCTCTCCTCAGGGGAAAAAACAGACGAAGTATGACCAGTATTCACTAAAAGATGAGAACTTCAAGCCCGAAGAGTATGAAGTGTCTGGTAGAAAAAAACGGCCAAAGCAGAAGTATAACTCCTCTCAAGATCGCTTCACAGGCCAGATGGACTTAGCGGGCAGAAAAGTGCGCTCTACTGCAGATCTGCCTAAAGAAACACCGACTTTCTCTAAAAAAAATGCGAGGACCAGTTCCTACGCAGAGCCGAAAGAAGTATCTGATACGGGATCTGATACAGATCCTGACTTTTTCGAAAAAAAAGACGGGTCTTCCGAGATACAAACAGACCTTCCCTAGGTTGCCCCACTGAAAGGGCGCTTACCTCTTCGGAGGAAAGTGCTTTCCTGGAGATCTCTTTTTTGTCATGATAGATGGGCAAATATGGAGGTCTCCTTGCTCTCTTCTCGCGAAGCTGCCTTTCTAGCCATTGCTCAATTTGAGCAGATTCCCATTCATGAAGCTTTGGACATCCAAAGCGAGCAGATTGAAAACCTCTCCTTTGCGCGTGAAGTTGCAGCAGGAACCGTAAAACGTCTTCTTACTCTAAAGTATTTTAGCAAAAGACTTGCTCCCAAGTTGCGCCTCAACCATCGAGAAAAAGCGCTGTTTTTTTCTGCTCTTTACCAACATGTATTTATGGATTCGGTGCCGCTCTATGCGATCGTTGATGAGACAACGACGCTCGCGAAAAAATACTTTGGGAAGAAAAAAGGGTCTTTTTTTCACGCGCTTTTGCGGCGGCTCGAAGAGTTTGTCCCTGAAGTTCCTGGGAGGAAGAATGCATTTGATCTCTCTTTGCGTCTCTCTTACCCCCCCTATTTCATCAAAAAAATGTTGGAGGAGTACGGGGCAAGGGTGACGATTGATCTTCTCGAGGTTATGAACGCCCCTAGCCAGGTGATGGGGCGCTTTTTTGGGGGAAAAGCGCCTTTCTCTCTCCGTAAGGTCTACAAAAACGTCTATGATGTGGGTAACTCGGTCCGCTCTTATGCGAACAGTCCTGAGGTTTATCTACAAAATGCAACGCCTGTATTTCTTTTTGATGCTCTGAGGCAACACTTGTCCATACCCCCCTCTTCAGTTTTGGATCTCTGCGCTTCTCCTGGGGGGAAGCTTCTTCTTGCAGCGGAATATTTTCCCGAAGCTCATCTGCATGCAAATGATGTATCGGAAAAGAAGTTGTGTCGGTTGAAAGAAAATTTGGAAAAGTACCAAGTGCGAGCTAGCGTTTTTCAGCAAAGAGGGGAGCTTTTTCAATCCGATCAAAAATACGATTTGATCCTGGTAGACGCGCCTTGCTCCAACTCAGGTGTTTATCACAAGCGCGTTGAGGCCAGGTGGCGCTTTTCCCCTACAGCACTAGAAGAGCTAAGCGATTTGCAGGCCGAAATTCTGGAAAGGGCCGCTTCTCTTCTCGCTCCAGGGGGGCAGCTTTGGTATATGAGCTGCTCGATCCTCCAAGAAGAAAATGAGGAGACTATCGAGTTCGCAGATTCTCTTGCTCTTACGTGCCTTCACCAAGAAAAAGTGCTTCCAAACCGGAAAGGATGGGATGGAGGGTTTGCCTGTTCGTTTATACGCAAACCTGCATAGGCTCCTCAAAATATTTCTCAAGAAAAGAACAAAGCCAGATATGTTTCCAGTAAGAGGAATTTCCAGTTGTGAATCATCAACAATTCCCTGTCCTCAGGCCAGATAATGGAGTGATGGGTTTTTAGGCCGCTAGGTGTATCCCACATTCCATATCCCTTCGCAAGGGGGATAAAAAAACCTGATTTTTTCTGAAGAAAATGAATGTACTTAGGTATTTTTGCCCCCTGATTGCAACTCTCTCTCTTTATTGCAAAGGAGAAGTGATGGAAGAGTACCAGAGCAAATGATACATCTGCTGATAATGGTATATTGACAAAACGCTCATACCAAAAGTATTCGCATGAGCAATGCTAAACATATTGATATGTATAAAGGAGCTCCTGCTGAGGTTAAAGCAAAGATTATTTTACATAGTAATGATTTTTTGCAGAAACAGTTCTGTATACTGTACTAACATGTTAGCTAAAAAATTATTCTCCCATCAACAATTGTATAATTATGATTGATCTCTATGGCTTCAAGAAAATCTTCTTCGTGGGAGACAATGATCATGCTACCTGGGTATTTTTTCAAAACCTGAATTACATGTTCCTTAGTTTCCAAATCAAGATTATTGGTAATTTCATCTAAAATTAATAGCCGTGGTGGTTTAGCTGCGATCATGCCTAGCGATAAGCGCGCCTTTTCACCACCAGAAAGATTAGCTGCAACCTGCATTACTTCCTCATTTTTTCTAAATAAAAAATGATTTAGGTGACGTCGAGCTTCCATTTCAGTCCAATCTGGCCGGAGATCTTGTATATGCTGGATCACCGATAAATCAGGCTGTAGATTGGAGTAATGCTGATCTAAGTAACCAATATGAGCGACGCGCGGCAGATACCAATCGCCCGTTTTGAAGATTTCATCTTTACCTAAAATTGCTTTGAGTAGTGTGGATTTTCCAGAAGCATTTTTGCCACTAATTGCAATGCGTTCCCTTCCGCCTACGGCCAAGCTAATATTTTTTAGAATAATTTTATCTGCCGCATACCCGATACTGGCGTCACTTATTGACAGTAAGTTCACGGAGCTAATGCTCTCTGGCATAATTGAAAATTTCGGCAAAATAATTTCAGGCAATTTTAAATCCGAAAGCTGATCAGTTAATTGCTGTTTCTTTTTATCGATCGCTGATTTTTTCTTACCGGATGTTTGTTCGGCTCTAAGTGCTTTGGATTTGCTTACACTAGTGGGCCATTTTCTCTGATCGATACTTTTTTGCCCCTTAGCCCTACTTCTAGCCGCACGCTTTTGCTCTTTCATCAAAGCATTGTGGGTGTCTTTTTTCTCGCGTTTAAGCGATGCCCATTTTTTCTCAATCGAGGCGCGTTTTTGCTCCATTTCCCGCATATAATCATCATATGATCCGGTAAACTCGTGAATTCTATTATTCGCAATATGCCATAAGGTATCAATGCAGTTACGGAGCAGTTCTGTATCATGGCTAACAACAATCAATGTACCTTGATATCTCTTTAGCATTTGTATCAAGCTTTTGCGATTATCCTTATCCAGATGGTTCGTGGGCTCATCAAGAAGCAATAAATCTGGGAACTGTGCTAGAACTTCAGATACCCTCTTGTTCAGTCTTTGGCCGCCACTTAAATCCTTGAAGTCGTGAATTGTTTGCTCGACATAGCCTATACCAACATCATCTGGAATAGTGATAGCACCACCTGACGGAGATAATTTGCCGCGCAAGATATTCAGCAAGCTTGATTTGCCACTACCGTTTCTACCAATAATAGCAATACGGCTGCCTGGATAGATTGCGCTTGAAAAATCTTCAAAACAGGTTTTGTTTGAAAAAGAAAGGCTAATGTCTTTAAGGGAAATGGGTTTACGCATAATGGTCTCTAAAATCTTTAAGGGTTTAAATTCTCATGGGCCTTGTTGAAAAAATCAGATTTTCAGACCAACTAGGACTATCCTTGAAGATTTTCTAGCTCTCGGTTCTCATCATTTGATTCATCATCAGGCATTTTAAGTAACCTTCTACTCTTTGAGTACTTGGGTTATATGATGAACGAGTGGGTCGATCAGAGAGAACGAACTGCTGATGCTCTCGATC
>JBCDEZ010000043.1:0-10508 GCA_039179045.1 Chlamydiota bacterium
CTCTTTTTACCAATTCTCGGTTAACTCTTTTCCAATCACATTTTCGCATCAGAAGCTCCTTAGATTTTTTATAGATAAGGAGCTTCGCTTGTTTATGGGCTTTTTATCAAGGTTTTCCTAGAGATTTTTTCAACAACGCCAATGCTTTTCCATCTTTCTTTTGAATAATATATGGCTTTTTTTGATTTATATGGGGGCTATGAGGCTTTCCTGGCATTACCTATTTAAGACTACCGGATAATGCGCGATTCGCGTATAATATTTTTTATTATGGATAGTGTTTCTTTTCTGCTAGCGTCTCCCTACTCTCCCGGAGGATTCATACAGAATCTAACTAGTACTCACTGTATCAATGAAATAATAGAAAAACAAGCTTCAACAATCTTTACAAGATTCTCTCTAAACGAGGATCAGCTTGAAAATTATCCTTACTCTCTACATCTTCTGGAGAAACGAATCCGGACATTTAGTAACAGTATCGTCATCGGCTCCATGAGCCTGATCATTCCTATTTGGGTGTACAGTCAAAGTGTGTTCCTTGTTTGTGCGCTAGGGTTGGTTGCTATAGCCGTATTAGCATTGACTCTATTGACTGCGATTGAAGTAGTTCGGAGAACACCATCTATAGGGGAGGTGTATGCAAAAAATCGCATACTGTACACTGCCTTTAGAACAGCAGAACAAAAAGTCCCATTGGACCCCTTTTTGCGAGGGGCGTACGAAGCACTTATAGGTGAAAGGATTCAAGCTCCTGGTTTACGGTCTGCTTTTGATAAAGCAAATTTACAAGATACAGCAACAAGACTGCTATCTGGGTCTACAGATGCCCAAAAATTGTTGGAAGAATCTGATCCTGGCATTTATCACTATTACATCATGAAACTCATTTTCCTCTACTCTGCTGGAGAGCTGCATGAATCTGATGGTCTACCGCAAATAGAACAAGGCGGCTTGTTTACACAAAAAACAGAGGCTTTCATCTTGTCTATACGGAGTCGGTTAAAGAGAAATGAAATAGGGGAAAGTCAATTGAAAGAATGTGCAAATTTATTCAATGGGTGCGAAATCAATCATCAAGCGATTCCAGACTTCTTTAAAGAAGGTTTGGATGAAGTCGTGTATTTAGAAATACGCGCTAGCAACAATGTGATCCCGTTTTTACAGTGGGCGCTCACGCAATAGCAGACAGCAGATTCTTTGCCATAAATCCTATTAGACTCCATTTATAAATAAAAATATTTTTCACACAGCGTGTTCCTTTTTTGCTCACATCTTCGGTGCCTGGAACAGCTATTTCAAAAAGGAAAAAGGAGCATCGCTCTTGAGTATGAGCTAGGCTGCAATGGAATGTCCCTTCTTTCGAAAAAACTCTAGGAGCAAAGCGCTCGATAGAGATGAAGCATTATAGATGACACCGAAACCTCCAGCGAAGTAGACGCATTCTAGCCTGCAGCCTCTTTTTTCAAGAAAGTATTTGTAGAGATTTTCTCAAAACTAGGGGGAAATGATGTAAATCAGTAGTGATGACTCCATCGGATCGAAAACTGCCCTTGTTCTTGCTGTTGGATCGTCTCTGCTTGAAAAATAAATCCCTTCCAAAGATCTACTTGGATACCCACATTGCTCGATCTCTCTTCAAGACCTTGGCTTACTGTAACCAATACACCGTCAATCACATATTTACCCACTTGAAGAGCAGAACTTTCGGAACTCGTATCTTTTTCGTCTTGCCGGTAACCGGGTGTGTGGACTACGGAAAAACGATCGATTCCAAGTGTACTCCGTGTTGCTTGGAATACGTCGGGACCCTTTCCAGAAAGGGAGGCGGCACTTCCTGCCAACACCGCTGTCTGGAAGACGCTGAGCTCGGAGAGATCCTCTCCAAAAATCAAGAGAGATAGAAGGGAAGAGAGGGGGAGGGGAGGTGTGGAAGTAAATCGTAGCTCTGGCCTCTCGAGTGTTCCTTGCAAGGCGGCTGTAATGCTGGTTCCTAAAACGTTGGTTGTTGCCACAATCGAGAGAAGGGGAATTTTTTGCTGAGGCCTGAAGGTGAATCTTCCTTCGGTAAGGTCAAAAGAGCGTCCTGCAAAAACGAAATTTCCCTGGCTAAGAGCAAGTGTTCCACTAGGGCGGATATCGTTGTAGGTTCCTCCCACCAAAAATTTACCACGCCAGCGAGATGTGAGCCCTCTTCCTTCAATGGATACAGAGCTTTTGGTAGATACATCAATATCGAGATCGAGAGGATACTCCATAGACGATGCTTCATTGGGATTTTTCGAGTCTGCTTTTTTCAGGGGAATCTCAGGAATTCGTGGAGGCAGGGAGTCGGGAATCAAAAAGCGCGCTTGGACCACTTCGACGCTCCCCTCTGCTCGTGCACCTTTTTTTGTTCCTTGCAATTGCACCACACCGCTTGCACTAACGAGCGCCATGGGAATATCTAAGATGAGCAGATCTTCTATCACTAGAGATGCGGCAAAAAACGACTTCTCGGTTGCGCGTGGACGGAGCGTGCCTGTTCCGTAAAAGGTGCCTCCACTGCCATCGAATCCCTCTAAAGAGGCAAAAAGAGGCTGAGAGCCTTGTCCCTCAATTTTCAAAGAGATCTCTTCAAAATAACTCCCTGTAAAGTAGTTTTCGTACATGCCGTTTTTGCAAAGCAAACTGCCTTCCAAATGGGGATGAGCGGGACTACCTGCCCAATGCATGTTCGTATACACATCCCCCGCGAAGCGGTGTGCGCCTGTATTGAGCAGGTCGAGCAAGTATTCCGCTCTTCCGTCGTAAAATAGGTTTCCTTTCCAAGGAGAGATGGAGCCGGTATCTCCTTGCAAAAGAGCAAAAGGAACACTTCCTGAGCAGGTACACACTCCCTCTTCTTCTAGCTCTACAGAAAGGGA
Source organism: Chlamydiota bacterium (assembly GCA_039179045.1). GTDB lineage: Bacteria > Chlamydiota > Chlamydiia > Chlamydiales > SM23-39 > JBCAXK01. The sequence goes on from JBCDEZ010000043.1 coordinate 2,904, forward strand.
AAACACCACATCGTCTCCTTCGTAAGAGGCGCTTGCTTCCCCTCTATAAAGCGTCTCTTCGGGAGAGTTAGGAAAGCAGCGCAGCTCTTCGATGGACAAAGAACCGCTCCCCGCGATGTTTTCTCCTCTTTCTTGGTACGTTAGATTCAAAGAACCCAACCCCGATGTAGTGATCTCGTAGGGGTTGAAAGAGAGTAAACTCAAAGGGATATCCACCCCTTCCAATCCCACTTGTACCTGATCTTGAGAAGCGCGCATCTCGCCTGCCAAAAAACCCTTTGGAAAGAGGATGCGGAAGGGAGAAAAAGACCAGATATTCTCGCCCAGTTCGATGGACAAAGGCTCCTCAAGGAAACAGGAAGCATCTTCGTAAGATAGAGAAAATTCTTGGAGATTGAGTAAAAAATCTTCAGATGAGAAGGTCCAAAATCCTTGCGCAGCGCAAGAAAGAGGAGTTGTGGACGTGCCCTTGAGATGGAGGAAAAACGGATGGTTTTCTCCATTATTGCTGATTTGAAGAGCTACTTCATCTAGTAAATGGCTCCGGTAGCGCATGTTCTTCAGAAAAACTTCGAATTGGTAGTCTGGATTTTCCCAACCCACACTTTTGCCCCGCACCTCTGCAGTCTCTGACATCAGATTAGAAAAAAAGACCTCTGCAAGAGAAGCAGTAAAGAGAATCTCTTGCCGCTTTTGTCCCTCCCATTCCACAAAAAGATCGAGATTGCTCTGGAGCGACTCTCCCCTTAGAGGAAAGGAACATTTTTCTGCAACCAGACGGGTACTGCCTTGGATGAAGCCCTTTGGATCGATCCGTATCCCTGCTTGCACTTTTCCCCAATAAGAAGAAAGAGAAAAATCCTCCAGAAAAAGCCCCTCTTCTTGAGCCAAACTGAGAAGGCCCGATCCTACAATACTTTGTCCTCGAGCGCTGCCTCCGATATAGAGCTCCCCCGATAATTTTCCGTTCTCAAAAGATGCCTCGTAATCGAGAGTGGTGCGGTTCAACCGGTATCCTTGCACATCGAACCCGTCTACTTCTGTTTGGACGCGCGCCTCCCAATTCTCCGAGATATTTTGCAAGGAGAGGCCTCCTTGCAAAACTCCCCCCTCAATTCCCCCGATTCCCTCTAATTTGTAGTCTTCTAAATTCGCACGCGCCTCTCCAAATATGCCTCCTTTTTTCAAAGAGAGGCTGCAGGGAAGTTCGACTTTGGTTGAGCTTACGCGTACATTCTCCGTGAAAAGAGAGCGGTCGGAAAAAAGATACACTTTGCCAAAGAGCTTGCCGTCCTCTCCCAGAATTGTGCGGATGTCCTCAGCCGCACTTGTAGAAAAGGCACCCCAGAGAGTCCCTTCTAGGGGAAGGGGATCTCTTGTAGGGAAAAAAAGGAGTCTTTTGAGTGCTGCATCTTCGAAAACTAGATTCATGTAAGCTGTGCCAGTCAAAAGATTCTTCTCTGAAAAGACACGCCCCTCGATCTGCAAAGAGCACGCTCCGATGCTCTGATCACGGCTACTGAGGGAAAACCGAGCCTGCCCTTTTGCGAAAGTGACCTTCCCCTTGCAAGAGATCGACTCGAGCCCTTTTCCCAGAAACAAAAATCCTTGCAAAGAGCAGGAGGGGAGTCTTCGATCAAAGACCACACGCTCTAGAGAAAAATTCTCAATAGCGAGAGCTCTAGGAAATAAGGATAGAAGATCGGAGGGCACCTCAGCGCTATTTCTCTCATCCCAAAACTCGCAGACAAGATCTTGCGAGCGCAGCCGACTCACTCCCCATTGTCCTTGAAGAAGCCTCCAGACACTTGGAGAAAAGGTGCACGATTTTGCAAAAAGAGAGTACCCTGGACCTTGAATGGAGAGGTCTTCTATATGAAACGAGAGGGGCATCAAGCCAGAAAGACGGGAAAATTGCACCTCTATACCCTGCTCTTGGAACGTTTTTTGAAGACGCTGTTCAATCGCCTTTTTCGTATAAGGCAACTGAAACAGGCCGGCTAGAGCAAGAAGCAATCCTAGCAGGGCCCAGGAACATTTTAGAAAATAGCGTAGAAGGGAATAGATCAAAATGTGGGTCCTATACTGATGTAGATTTTGTACCTACTTTGGTGCGCATCCCGTTTTCTTAAAGGGAAACCCACATCGAGACGGATCGGACCAAAAAAGAGGAAATATCGCAGCCCAATCCCCACTGAAGTAAACCACTTCCCTCTCCATGTGGGAAACCCATCGCTCCCCACTTTTCCCAGATCGAAAAAGGGGACAAGCCCAATCTGGTCGCTTACGCGCATGCGCAGCTCTATGTTTCCGTAGAGGGCCGACTTGCCTCCTATAGGATCCCTTTTTTCGTCTGTTGGGCCCACGGTTTTGTACCGGTAGCCTCGGAGATTTTCATCAGACCCACCTAAAAAACGCTTGTTGAATGGAATACTCTGCAAAGAAGCTCCTGCAAGAGAGCCTATCTGGGCGCGTAGCGCTAAAACCAGCGCTTTTTTCGGGAAAAGAGGAATGTAATGAGTTGCAGTAAGGATCTGCTCTAAGAAGCTACCAGAGTTACCTGAAACCCCGAGATAGGGCGCGAGCTTGTAGAGGATGGAAAATCCTCGGGTAGGCTGCAAGACGTGATTCACTCTTTGGTAGCGGGCAATTCCATTCAAATGTACGAAAGAATAACTACCATTTGAAATCGAATTGTCGATCTTGATGTACTCGTAGCCCATTCCTTGCGCTGCGAATAGGTGCTTTCCGTATTGCGCCTCCACACGCTGCAAACCTGCGTAGGTGCGCGCGGTGTATACGGTTACATCTTCACGGCTAAAAGCTCCTTGAGCAAGGTAGGTCTGTTGCATACGAAAAAAATCAGGAACGGTATAGCTCAAACTCCCAGCACTGTAAACTGAAGAGAGATTGAGATCAAAAGCGGCAGTTTGCCCTTGGCCGCCTATGTTCCGGTTTTCCCACTCTAAAGCTCCTCCAGGTCCATCCAATGTAGCGTAGGAAAGGCCGATGCTGATCGTCTTGTGTTTTGCTTCTGAAAGAGTCAGATGCACAGGAAGTTCTCCCTCTTCGAGCTCCTCTTGATGAGAGAAAAATACCGAGCTAAATAACCCGGTTTCCATGAGCGTTTTTTGCGAACTGGCAACAAGCCTCTCATCGTACCACTCTCCTTCTTCAAATGCGATTCTTCGGGAAATAAAATCGGGGTGTACCGATTTTGTCCCCTCAATGATTAAAGGGCCAAAACGCGTTTTGGGCCCACTTTGCACCTCTAAAAAACCCGACAGCGTCTTATCTTGGGGATTGAGAGCATACGAAGTTTTCCTAACACATGCGAGGGGGTAGTGGTGATCTGCTAAGAAGCGTAGAATTTTTTGCGGAAGAGCCAAGATCTCCTCCGAGCGGAACGGCTTACCTGCTCGAATACCCCATCTATCCAAAGGAATTTCGGGTTTGTCTTTGGGAGCTACGTATGCGAGGGAAAAAGGACCGATTGTGTATCGGAAGCGGGGAGAGATTGCAATCTCGACTAAAACGGGTTGTTGCTCTTTTTGGATCTCCCAGTAGATATGCGCATCGTAATAGCCGTAGGCTTCCAACACGCGTAACATATTGGGAATATCAGAAGCGATTCTGTACTGCAGAGCTCTTGTCGAGGGAGGGGGGCGCTTTTGTAAGAGCACCAATTCAGAGGTTTTGCGTAGGGAAACCTCGATCTCTGGTTCTTCGATACCCACAAATGCGACGTTGTAAGGGACGCTTGCAAAGAGAGAACTGTAGAGAAAAATGAAGGTATACCGTTTCATGAACGATTGCAAAACTTCCATTTATTTTTGATCTTCCTATAATCCATTTTTATTGAAAAGGAGTTTATATGGAGTCTTCGATCGCACTCAATCGAGATATTTTTACAAGAGCACTGCACGTTTTGCCAGGAGGAGTAAGCTCTCCTATTCGCTCTTGGAAAGAACTTCCTTTATCTCCTTTTGTGCCCGCTCGGGGAAAGGGCGCGCAATTGGTAGATATAGAGGGCAAAATATACATCGATTACTGTATGAGCTTTGGCGCTCTAATTTTAGGCCATGCGCATCCCAAGCCCTCTCTTGCAGCCGCAGGCGCGCTCATGCGCGGATCCACCTATGGACTGACCACAGCAACTGAAGTGCAACTGGCAGAATTTATCGTAAAGCACACCTTCTGTGAGCAGGTGCGATTTGTCTCTTCGGGCACCGAAGCGCTCTCCACGATCATTCGGATTGCAAGAGGTGTGACAAAACGCCCTTTGGTCGTGAAGTTTGAAGGGAATTATCACGGACATATCGATGCTTTGCTTTTGGAGGCGGGGTCGTATGCAAGTGAATTGACAGCAACTCCCTCTGCAGGCATCACCAGATCTTCGGTTTGCGATACAATTGCGCTTCCCTACAATGATGAGGAGGCAGCCTGCCGCGTTTTTTCTTCTCCTGAACTTGCCTCCCGGATCGCTCTTGTTCTCATCGAACCTGTTGCAGGCAACATGGGTGTGGTTCCAGCAAAACTCTCCTTTTTAGAGTATCTTCGCAAACAGACACGCACGATTGGAGCGCTTCTTTGCTTTGACGAGGTGATCTCAGGATTTCGTGTGCATCCGCAAGGAGCTAGTGGCTTATACGGAGTGATTCCCGATTTGGTTGCCTACGGAAAAATCGTAGGAGGTGGTTTTCCAGCCGCCTGTGTTGGAGGTAGCAAAACCATCATGGAAGAATTGGCTCCCCTAGGTGAGGTGTTCCAGGCGGGGACTCTCTCAGGCAATCCTGTTGCTCTCGCTGCAGGCGCAGCTACCTTACAAGAGATATTCCAACCAGGTACCTACGAAAAGCTCGAAGCAAAAACTGCCTTTTTACTCGATCCCATTGAACGCATATTGCAAGACACACCTCACAGCCTAGTACGAGTAGGTTCGATGTTTTCCCTTTTTTTCTACGAAAAATACCCCCGAAAAAAACCGGCTTTTCTTCCCAAAAGTAGAACAGCTTTTGCGCAATTTTTCCAAGAATTACTTCAAGAGGGAATCTATTTTTCCCCCGCTCTTACAGAATCGCAATTTGTGAGCATGGCACATACAGAACAGGATCTGCTCAAAACAAGGGACGTTCTCATCGAAGCTCTGTCTCGCTTGGACGTCTAAACGCAATCTTCTCACTAGGTAAAAACTTTTCGGTCTCAAGGAAATGCAACGCCTATTTGTAAGAAAAATCTCGACCTGTTTGAAACAGCATCCAGATTCTTGCATGGATTTCGGTAGAAAAAATTCTTTTGACCTGCTAAAAACAATGAAAAATTTTTTGTTTTATGGAAATTGGACTAGTAGATACCGAGGAAGAGAATGCAAATCCATTCATCACTGTAACGGTGCGCAGGAAGGATAGTCCTTACTACCAAAAATATGCTTGCTACGATCGTGAAAACAAGACCCTCTACCGCTTTGTTCCACCGTCTGAGCTCCGTTCCATTGCGTTCAAGCTGCTAGCGTCCTTGCTTGTTGTGCAGGTCTTTCGTTACTTCTTAGCTGCAATCCGGCTCATCTGCCTGCTCATGGTCGACTTTTGGAGTATTTTTCAAGGCTATTTTGCTCTCATGTGTGGTGATGAAAAGCGCGCCGCCCTTCTTTTCGAAGGACTTGATAACCTGCTTCCCCACGCTTTTTCTAAAATCATCGATATCTTGATTCCTATTCCTTGCATCTTACCCCTCTTTTTTGCTGCCCTCTATATTCTGATTTCCCCTCTGGAGGGTAGGCGGGCTTTTGCACAGATAGAGAGATATATGAATGGAACCCCAAAGAAATACGATGTGCGCCGTCAATGTGGCAAAACGCCTACAATACACAGTTGGACATATACCCAAGAGAGTCTCCTTAAAATGTGTGGTATGCTTTTCGAAAAAAAGACCGAGCAAAACTTCTATCTTGCCTACTGCATGCAAGAGCTACCCAAAGAAAATTGGAATATCCTTCCTCTCAATTCAATAAAAAAAGTATAATTTTTTCATATTTTTCCTTATACATCTCGAGTGTGCCGCAAAGTGAGCGTAATCTGCGCTTCTTGTAAACTACGGATGAGGGAAATGGCAACCTCTTGGTTTCATCTGGAAAACGGTCTTTTAATCGATGAAAAATTTGAAGGAAAAAGAAAACATCATTGAGCTGGAAACTTCAATGAAAAATATTTATAACCCAGCATTACCTATTTAGGACTACCGAAAATTGGACCAATCTCACCGTTATGCTCATCACCTCCAAGTTGGAGCGAAGTTTCTATACTCATTCCATTGGAAGAATTGGGTTAAACGGAAGAATAGAGGTGGGAGCTATTCGTGATCCGTTTTTTCAGTTCGTGGAAAAGCTCTGGATTGGATCGAGATGAACTCTCTTCGTTTTGCTTGTGGAGAATTTCTTTACGTAACTCTTCATTCAAGATGGACGTTTTTTTGTGGATTTGGAGCTCTAAGGTCAACAAATGTGTTCAAAAGCCATCCCACAGAACAGAGACGACCGACTATCTACCCGATCTCTGAATCATTATAAAAATAGTTTAATTTTCTCATTTATAACTAGATAGGAAATGCTGGGAAAGTGATTGAATACCGAAATAGACGTATATTCTGTGTTTTTATTTGTTATTTGGAAAATAAGCATAGATATGCTAAAGTACAGGGTTAGTTTTTTCGTTGTTTGTTTATGTCCCCTTCACCAACTGGTAGTGGTAGGAGCGCCGATTTTACTCTTGTAAAAGTAATCCAGCTTCCTCATGTGTTAGACGCCTGGTATGACCGAAGAAATCTTTATCTCTCTGTCTCTTATACGGAGGTCTTTATCAAGGCTTCTGCACTACTCTGTTCTATACCATTTGTGCAAATAGCTCGTTGCTTTTTTTCGGTTCTTAGATTGGCATGTTTACTCATCATTGATATAGGAAGTATTGCGTTGGGATTGCTTGGGGGGGTTTTTGCCGATAAAAATTACTCTCCGCTTTTTTTCCAGGGGGCGCGCAACATCATTCCACATATCTCTTGCAAAATTGTTGATATTTGCATCGCGGTTCCTCTGATTTTCCCTCTATATCTCTCCGCGTTCTACATGTACTATTCTCCTTTTCATGGTATACGCGCTTTTGCGAAAATAGAGAGATGGATGAACGTAACTTCAAAAGAGCACGACTTCCTTAGAAACGAAAGAAACAAAGGGATTATGATGCTATTCGATATTGAGCTGAAGCAAAATTTTTACCATGCCTACTGCATGCAGCCTCTGTGCCGGAAAAATTGGAAAATCATCCCAAACTCACAGACGAAAAAGCATAATTCGAAGAGTGGTATGCCCAATCCAATTGAAGGATTGGGTTAGACAAAAGAATAGAGCTGAAATCGATTCGTAATTCGTTTCTTGAGTTGGTGCAAAATCTCTGGACTAGGTGAGGACAAACCCTCCAGAAATCCCATCACCGCATGCTTGAACGCAGAAAATTTTTCGTAATATTTGTTCCACAACACTTTCTCATTCATAAATTTCCAAAGCCGCTCAATGGGATTTAGATTCGGACTATATGGAGGCAAAAAACGGAGTTC
>JBCDEZ010000044.1:0-10110 GCA_039179045.1 Chlamydiota bacterium
CCCATCTAGGCCAAGACCCCTTCGCTCTCATATAGCTTGATTTCTTTCGTTCATTCCCGGTCTCCATATAGCGTTTTTCCTTGGAGGGATGAACGCCTTTGCTCCTCAATTGCTTTTCTACAGCCAATCGTATCGTAGCCTCCATCTGCCAAATACTCCTTAGGCTCCCTTAGGACAACGATTGATGAGTTTTTCTCCTATGGAACAATCCGTTTTGAGGGGCCTGCTAGATACCTACTCGCGAAAAATTGCGCTTCTAAATAGAGAGGTTGAGAGGTAAATCCCAGCCCGTTGCGTACCATCAACTTTAAGCATTCCCCATCCACCCACCAGCCTAAAAAATCCTCACTAAATATCTCTGCTAAACAAGGTCCATTCTCTACGATTCAAACCGGAACTCAGGCTAAAACGGATACAAAACTATTTCTGTATGAATAGAAGCAACCTGGGAGAAATGTTTTGCGAGGGAATGTACCTGCGATCCCTCTGGACAAATAACAGAAAGTTCTTGCGAAGATGTGTCCCTTTGTGGGATGAAATTTGTACATGAAAGAGTCGCATCCACAAGAAATTGGCCGCTATAAAATCCTCGAAAGAATTGGCAAAGGGGGCATGGGAGAGGTCTTTTTAGCCTACGATCCGATCTCTGAGAGAAACGTTGCTTTGAAATGTATACGAGAGGATCTGCAAGGTAAAAAAGCGATTCGCTCCCGATTTCTTAGAGAAGCTAGGATCGCATCTCAGCTGACTCATCCTTCGGTGATTCCCATCTACAGCATTCATAAAGAGGGAAACGCCCTTTATTACACGATGCCCTATTTGCAAGGGAAAACCTTGCGTCAGGTTCTTCGAGAAACCAAAGAACAAGCCAAACAAGGAGCAGCCTGCTCTCTGGGAGGAGGTTCCATTTCCAGTCTTTTTCAAGTCTTTTTGCGTATTTGTGAGGGAGTGAGCTACACGCATGCAAAAACGATTTTGCACCGGGATCTCAAACCAGAAAATGTGATCATTGGAAAATATGGAGAGGTGATGATTTTAGATTGGGGTATCGCCGACTATGCAAAAGCACAAAGAAGAGGAACAAAAACGGGAAAAGTAGCAGGTACGGTCGCCTATATGGCGCCCGAGCGAGCGCTTGGAGAAAAGGCAACCTACCAAACGGACATCTATTCTCTAGGAGTCATCCTCTACCACATGGTTACTTTAGAGCTTCCGTTCCAAAGAGGCAACCTCGAGGCATTTCGCAAGTACATGAAAGAAGAGACCTACGTCAATCCGATTGAACTTGCCCCTTATCGGGAGATACCACACGAAATTTTGGACATCATCAAAAAGTGCTTGAGTTTCGATCCTGAAGATCGCTACCGAGCCGTGCACACCCTCATCCAAGATATGCAGCATACGATTCAGGGGAAAACCCACTGGATGTTCATCACGCAACTTTGTCCCGAGAAAAAAAGTGATTGGGAATTTCAGGAGCATGTGATGATCGCAAAGCACACCGCAATCACGAGGCATACAGAAATCGCCCAGTGGGCGATGCTCATGGTCTCAAAGCACAATTTCTCCGGCAATATCCGCTTGCATGTAACAGTGCAGATGTTAGAAAAAAGTGCGGGATTCGGTGTGCTTTTCGGGATCCCTGAATCTCCTAAAAGGAACAATTTAGGAGAGGGATATTGCCTTTGGATCACAAAAAGCCCTACCCGGTTGCAGCTCTTCCGCTCTAACGTGCTTGTAGTCGATATAGAGCCTCATGTAGAGGAGCACGCAATCCATGAAATAGTGATTGAAAAAGTGCACGAGCAGATCCGCTGCTTTTTGCACAATACTCTCGTTTTTAGCTATACCCTGAGTTTGCCTTTGCACGGCGCGCATGTGGGTATTCTGTATAAAGATGCACACTTTGTACTCAAGCATTTCTCGCTCTACAGCGGATCACAGGGAGTATTGGTCAATTGTTTGGCGATACCTGATGCCTTTTTTGCATACCAAGATTACGACAAAGCGCTTCTCGAATACCGAAGAGCTGGGCGCGCTTTTCCAGGGAGACCTGAAGGAAGAGACGCCATCTTCAAAGCAGGCATCACACTATTAGAAAAAGCAAAACTTGCGGCAGAAGATCCCAAGCCTCTGCAGCTAGAGGCGCTTGACGAGTTCGAAGCGCTGCACGGCACGCCAGGCGCGCCTCTCGAATATCTGGGCAAGGCCTTAGCCTACCGCGCCCTTGGCGATTACCACGAAGAGGCGAAATGCCTCGAGTTTGCTCTGAACAAATTTCCCAAACATCCCCTTCTCCCCTTGCTAGAAGAGCATATTTTCTACCGCATGCACGAAAGCTCCACAGAAAACCGGCTTGCGGCATATAAAAGCATCCTTCTTGTCGTGCGCTATTTCCCAAAGATGCTTGAAAATAGCGAAGTGAAACTGCTGATCGGTAGCCTCAAAAACCATTGGCAAACCCTCCCATTCATCGAGGGGGCAGCGGAAGACTCTCAGCAGACCACAGCGATTATCCTCGCATTTTGGACCGATACCAAGCAAGCGCTCCTCTCTTCAATCAGTACATTGATCAAACAAGAAGCTCCAAAAGCATCCCTTTTGGAAAATGCCCTTTTTTGTTTGAGTGAACTTGGTTACTATAGCGATACTCGGCACTGTCTAGAAGAACTGAAAAATGCCTCGAAGAGCGCGCTTTTATCTAGAGGATGCGCCCTCATCAAAGGAACCATACTCAAAGAGGACTCTGCGATCAAAACCGTCTACTCTTACACGGAGGGGGAACTCGATTTCCAACAGATCCGCGTTTTAGTCCACATTGTGAAAAAGTTGCTTCTACGCAAAGAGTACGGAAAGTTGCAGCAAATCGCGCGCAAGACCCCACTGACCAGAACTTCGGAACAAATCATGCCTCTGCACGCAGCTCTTCTTTGGTTTTTCCTTTTAGACAACCAGATCAACAATGCAAGAAAGCTGTTGCAAGCGTATACACTAGAAGAATTGAAACAAGAACAATCTCCCCTATTTTCCCCATATGGAACCTTTCTTTTCCGCACGAGGGGGAAAGGAGCTATGGATGCGCATTTCGGTGCCTGTCTCGAGAAGTCTTCCCCTCCTACTACCTGTCTACTGAGCCATTTTCTACGGGGGAAAATTGCCGAAGAAGGCGACTGGATGCGGAATGCGTTTTACTGGGAAAAGCAGGAACTTTTTTTAGAGCTGACTCTGCTCTACCGGATCACCAACCAACACCACAAAGCAAAAGATTATGAGCAAAGACTTCAGGGAAGATATACCCGAGATTATCGCAAAGAAATACGTCCATAGAGGTTTTTTCGATCTAAGAATTGATACGATCCGAAGTCCCGACCAACAAACGCAAGACTACACAACCCTTTGCACGAAAACGCGCGCTGCTGCTGTACTGGGGCAAGATACGGAAGGTAGGTATATTTTGATCCGAGAATACCGGTACCCTGTGGGGAAATGGGTCTACTCGCTACCAGGGGGAAGGATAGAAGAGCTCGAAAAAAGCTGGGAAGGCGCTCGAAGAGAATTTCTCGAAGAGACAGGCTACCGAGCACCTCAACTGCAGCCCCTTTTTCTCCACTATCCGATGCCCTCTGTCTGCGATCAGGTAGTCGAGGTGTTCTATAGTGCCCAGTGCACTGCAGTCACTCATCCTTCTTGCGATCTTTTAGAACGGATTGTTCCCGTGTGCTTGCGAGAAGAAGAGCTCCATTCCCTTTTTAAACAAGAGGGAATAGCGATGGATAGTCTCCTTTGTTCTGCGCTTTTCTATTTGCGCGTATCTGGGAAATCTTGCTAGACTAAGCTACTTATGGATAAGCAGTACCAACCAAAATCGATCGAGCATAAGTGGCTCTCTTTCTGGGAGCGCTTCCAGGCTCCTAAACAGGAGGGACCTAGCTTTAGTGTCATTTTGCCTCCTCCCAATGTGACGGGTGTACTGCACATGGGCCACCTTCTCGCCTATACCTTGCAAGACTTTCTTGTACGGCAGAAAAGAATGGAGGGGTTTCGCGCTCTTTTTCTTCCCGGAACAGACCACGCGGGCATCGCCACGCAGTCGGTTGTAGAGCAGATGCTCTACAAACGGACAGGCAAAACAAGGGAGGATTTTTCCCGCGAAGAGTTTCTCTCCGAAATCTGGTCTTTTAAAGAGGAAAAGCAAAGAAAGATACTCCAGCAGCTCAAACAAACAGGAGCCTCTTTAGATTGGAGTCGCCTCCGGTTCACTCTAGACGAACAGAGCTCGAAAGCCGTAACCATTTGCTTCAAAAAACTGTTCGATGAAGGTCTCATCTACCGGGGAGACTATCTCGTGAACTGGGATCCTCATCTCCAGACAGCGCTTTCGGATGATGAGGTCGAATACGAAGAGGAGAGCTCGCATCTGTGGTACATCCGCTATCCGATCGAAAAAAGTGAAGATCACCTCGTAGTGGCGACCACGCGTCCTGAGACGCTCCTCGGAGACGCAGCTGTTGCCGTGCACCCAGAAGATGCTCGTTTCCAGTCGCTCATCGGAAAATCGGTGCGCCTTCCTCTTCAAAACCGCTTGATTCCCATCATCGCCGACTCTTATGTGGATCCTCTTTTTGGATCTGGTTGTGTGAAAATCACACCGGCTCATGATGAAAACGACCACCAGATTGGTAGAGCACATGGGCTTTCTCAGATCAATATCATGACCAAGGCAGGCACGATCAATGAAAAAGGAGCGCCCTTTACAGGTCTTTCGATGCAAGAAGCAAGAAAAAGCGTTCTCGAGGCACTCAGAAAGGAGAATCTTTTAGAAAAAACCGAGCCCCATACCCTTCGCGTGGGAAGATCCTACCGTTCAAAAGCAAAAATTGAACCGTACCTCTCCAAACAATGGTTCATCCGGATGGAGCCCTTCAAAAAAGGACTCATCGATGTGGTGAAAAACGGGGAGGTAACCCTATTCCCAAAAAGCCGCGAGCAGACGTACCTCCACTGGATTGAGAATCTCCGCGATTGGTGCATCTCCCGGCAACTTGTATGGGGACACCCGATCCCTATCTGGCACTCGAAAAGCGATCCCGATGCATTTCTTTGCGCAGACGAGGAAGGTATTCCTGAAGAGGTGCAAAAAAACCCAGAAAATTGGGAGCAAGATCCCGACGTGCTCGACACTTGGTTTTCGTCCGCTCTTTGGCCTTTGAGCACACTAGGCTGGCCGGAAAGTACGCAGGATCTCAAAGATTTTTATCCCACAAGCATTTTAGTGACAGGCCATGACATCCTTTTTTTCTGGGTGGCTCGCATGATCATGATGGGCAAGTACCTCACTGGAAAAGCTCCTTTTCACCGAGCATTCGTACATGGCCTCATTTACGGGAAATCCTATTGGCGCGAAGAGGGAGGCATGCAAGCTTACCTCTCTGAAGACGAGCGCAGACTCTACGATCAAGGGGAAAAAGCACTCCCCCCAGATATCCACTCGAAATGGGAGAAGATGTCAAAATCGAAGGGAAACGTGATCGATCCGCTGGAAGTGATCGAGCAGTATGGCACCGATGCGATCCGCCTGAGCCTTCTCTCTTCCATGAATAGTTCGGGTCAGATCGACCTCGATACAAGACGATTCCAAGAGCAAAGAAACTTCATCAACAAGATTTGGAATAGCGCAAGATTTGTTTTCGGCAGCATAGACGATCTCAAGATCAAAAAGGGCATCGATCCCGATCTTTTGACCTTAGAAGACCATGCGATTCTCCTAAAAGTGAACGAGCTGATCGAAAAAGTAGAAGGCTACATAGAAAATTGTTCGTTAGAAAAAAGTGCGCAAGAGCTCTACAACTTCTACTGGAAAACGTTCTGTTCTCTCTATATAGAGACAAGCAAACCCTATTTGCGCCAAGAGAGTCCCAAGGATGTGCGGCAAAACAAACAGACGCTCCTTGCTATTCTCTTGAATTGTCTCATCCGCCTTTTGCACCCTGCAATTCCGTTCATTACAGAAGAGATCTTCCAGACCCTCAAAAAACGGTTCTCTCTTCTTCCCAAAACTACATGTCCCTATCTTGAGGACCTGCGCATCTCCCTCGAAAAAGAAGGGTGCATCGTCGCTCCTTACCCGAAGCCTTTGCAAGTACCTTACCTCGACGAAAGTGCCACCGCTAAGATGCAATTTTTGCAGGAGATTGTCTACCAACTACGCAATATCCGGGGAGATATGAATATCCCTTCTCGGGAGAAGATCGATTTATGGGTGGAGATCACAGATCTCTCTCTTTCGATGGAAGATCCTCTTTGGACTATTCTGCCCGCTCTCGTTCCCCTGGGGAAGATCGAGGCTAAAGAGAGACCCACCGAGAGCTTTGGAGCTGCTTTTGCTACCCCTTCAGCCACTTTTTTCGTTCCCCTCTCCGATCAGTTGCTTGCAAAAGAGAAAAAAAGATGGGACAAGGAAGAGGAAAAAGCGCGCTCTTTACAAAAACGACTTACTGAGAAATTGCGCAATCCCCAATTCTTAGAAAATGCTCCCCGAAAAATTGTAGAAGAACACCAAGAGATGTTAAAAAAAGTGCATGTTTCTTTAGAGGAGATTGAAAAAAAGCGCAAACAATGGCTCTAAATCCCCTCTTAGCCTATCTGAATGATCGTCGTTTTTTTCTGGTAACTCCCCTCGAGTTCCTTTCCCTTGCCATCGACTACAGTTAGTGAAAGCACATGTTTGCCCTTTTTCAGACCGTAGATGTAGTAAGGAGCTTTTTGGTAGAGCGTTTCGATAAGGGTGCCATCGATTCTCACCTGTACTCCGTAGCTTCCCTCTGCAAGTAGACCTTGCGTGAAGAGAAAGTCGAGCAACACAGGAGTATTTTCTGGATAGACATACCGCCAGCTTGGCTCGTTGTAGGTCAAGATGGGCCCCTGCATCTCCTGAGACTCCCTTTTTCTACCAACCGAAAAGGTGACCATTTCGAAGCAATCGGAAGACTTGAGACTCTCTCCGTAAGACCGCGCCAGAAATAGGCGTGCTGTATGCTCCCCCTCAGAGAGATCGCAGGGAAGAGGAATCTGGTAGTTTTGCTGATAAAAATCCCCATCTTGTTCAAAAGGATCTACGCTTCCTCGAGTATGGATTTCGTAGGGATCATCATCAATGACAATCCGCAAAGACTGTCCCATTGGCTCGTTCAAAAGCTGCTCACTCCTTTCCGCAGGGGAGCGCGTTCCTAACGAGTAGCCTCGGATACGCACATTGAGAATCACAGGATTGCCTACGACTTGCTGCTCTTCTGGAAAAGCTACGCGCAGCGTGGCCCGGTTGGGCTCGGGGCTTGGCCTCACTTTCACAATCGTAATGGAAGAGGGTGGAGGCGCCTGCAAGAAAGGTTTGCTACGTTCTGCTGCTGATAGAGGGCAAAGTAAGAGAAGAAAGGGGAAAAGTAGCTTCATGAAATCCTGCCTTTTTCTTCTTTTTCCGATAATGAATCTATTTTTTCAACGAATTTTCTTCAGAAAAAGGATTTACGAAAATCGGATAATCCCCTAACTAGAGGGTATGAGTAGACTAACCATATGGTTCCTTACAACAATCTGCCTTTTCAGCTCCCTTGATGCCAGGCATCCGGAAAAAGCGATCTTGCAGATTACTTTCCAAGATCCGGGCAATCGCGCAAAAATCATCTTGCGCAGCGCCTCATTTCAAGGAGAAAATATTCGCTTGCGTCCAAGAAGCCCCAATGGCATCCGTGCAATTTTGCATAAAAATCTTTTGCCAGGATCCTACATCCTTCGTTGGACTGTGGAGAAAAATGGCTCCCAAGAGATTACGGAAAAAACACAAACAAGGACGATTGAAATTGGCCCGGAAGATATCTGGGTCGATGTACTAGTAGAAGGTGAGCGCTTTATCCTACTTTAAGTCGGCCCCGCTTTTTTTCGGTAAAGCTTCATCAGAAAAAACGATCTACCCAAACACCAACAGCTCTCTGGATTTTTTATTTTTTTAGGTCTGCATATTCTTTTTGTGAAAAAAGAAGTAACGAATTTGAAGAAGATAGCTCATTCTTAGTGATTGAAAACCGGAAAGTCGGGTGATTAAGGATTGCAAAAAAATAGCATTCTTGCTAAATTTTTTAATTATTTCTAAATATTTATGATATTAACACCTTTCTTATATTCTGCTTGTTTGTATGGGATAAAAAAAGCTATACCTACTTTACGAGCGGAGGCAATAATTCTCTAACTATAGATCATTCCTCCACTCTTATTGAGAGCATCAGAAAATCAGGAATACATGCTCACAATTTCTTACCTGGGTACGTGCCTTCTTTTCCGCAAAAGCTCCTTTCTATAACCACAGATTACGCTTGGATCTCCTACCTAGCTCTCCGCATTTTGCAAGGAACATTTGCAAATATGCCTTGGATACAGGCTATTGGCTCCGCTTCTTTGACGGGGGGAGCTTTGGGAGCTATTGCATTTGCGGGATTAGGCTCTTTCTTTTCTCTTGCGTATGATTCTTTATACGCTAAATACCCTCTCTCATTGAAAATGTGGCTAGATACTACTCCTTTGCCCGATCTTTCCGAGATCCTTCCAAAAGGAGTGTGTCTTACTCTTACTCCAGACGCTTTCAAGATAGCAACCACCATAAAACAAGAATTCTTGGATTATTTAGAGAACCATAAAAAACGCAACAACTGCGATATCTTTCTTTTGCGTTTCATCTGCGAGAATCCTCTTTTCACGTTTATGCCCCTTCTTGTATTAAGGAAAAACGAGAATTATGGAGAAATAAAGAAGCGCACCTTTTATTACTTTATTACTATTCTTTCCATGCAAGATTTTCTCTTGCACCAGAAAAATAATAAGGCATATAAGAGGGCCGGTTTCCCCGCTGAGATTCTGGACGGGATCGCAGTTCGTCAACGTAATGCATTTCTTTCCGCTATGAACATACTGCAGTTCGCTACTGAACGATATCATCGTCACACAGGTCCTAAGCGGATTCGGGAATTCACCGATCTCTTTCGTACTGATATAGTCCCCCCTCGCAGTTCGGAATTGTCTGGTTTGCTCTGGCTTACTCAAAATTTTGTAATGAACTATACCCATCTTGACTGAAGATTTGCGTAGGCAAAAAAGCGAGATTTTTGTACAAGACTAGTCATGACTTGTTTGACTTTAGAAGAAAAGGAAGCTTTGAAGAAGCAACATAAAAAGAGCGAGACGGCCGTGTTCGGGATCGGATTAAATCTGTAATTCTTCGAGATAAAGGTTGGAGTTTCCGTGAAATTGCTGATGCACTCTTGCTTACAGAGGAGACAATACGGTTACATATTCGGGAATACGAAGCATCGAAAAAGCTTCCTACTGAAAATGGAGGTTCTCACAGAAAATTGCGTGAAGATCAAAGCGCTCTTTTATGCGAACACCTTGAAAAGAATACCCGGCTCTATGTGAAGGATATTGCTGCCTATGTGTTGTCAGTGTTTGGAGTGAAGTATAGCATTTCAGGAATGCATTCTTGGCTGAAGTCAAATGGTTTTACCTATAAAAAGCCCGCAGTTCTTCCAGGAAAAGTAGATGTAGAGAAGCAAAAACAATGGTTGGCAGCAGTACCGCTGTCTCGAAAAAAGACTCGGTGAAAACGAAGCGATTTGCTTCATTGATGGAGTGCACCCTACCCACAATACAAAGACCATTTGGGGATGGATGAAAAAGGGTGTGCGTAAAACAATCCGTACAAATACTGGTAGGCAGAGAATCAACCTATCTGGTGCTTTGGATATCAATAAGCATAAAGTCTTGATCCAAGAAGATACGACATTAAATGCTGAGTCTACGATTGCATTTTTTAAGAAAATAGAAAAATCGTATGAAAATTTTGTTAAGATTTATCTGTTTTCCGACAATGCGCGTTATTATAAAAACCGATTCGTTCAAGACTATTTAAAAAACTCTAGAATTGAACTCCGTTTTTTGCCTCCATATAGTCCGAATCTAAATCCCATTGAGCGGCTTTGGAAATTTATGAATGAGAAAGTGTTGTGGAACAAATATTACGAAAAATTTTCTGCGTTCAAGCATGCGGTGATGGGATTTCTGGAG
>JBCDEZ010000045.1:0-10039 GCA_039179045.1 Chlamydiota bacterium
CGATAGGATTGGCTGCAGAAAAGCAATGGAAAAAAAAGGAGCAAAGGCGTTGATCCCTCCGAGGAAAAACGCTACATGGAGGCCTGGAATGAAGGAAAGAAATCAAGCCATATGAGAGCGAAGGGGTCCTGGCCTAGATGAGGTGGGCATAAGTCGTTGGGGGAAACGGACGGGATACGCGCGAAGGGCTCTTGTAGAGACAGCATTCTCTAGGATGAAAGGAATCTATGGTCCCATGTTCTACTCAAGAAAACCAAGCGCTCAAAGAGTAGAAGGTTGCTTAAAAATGCCTGATGATGCATCAAATGATGCGAACCGAGAGCTAGAAAATCTTCAAGGATAGTCCTGGTTGGTCTGAAAATCTGATTTTTTCAACAAGGCCGTATATAGCCTCCTTATGTGGAGCGGGAAGGAGACCTATCTTCCTGTAATTCACAAGCCCCTAGAGCCGAAAACCGATCAAAAATCTTCGAGCAGTATCGCTCTTTCGCGTTTTCAGAAACGTTAGGGAAAAGATCTTGGAGTTTTTTTACTGTTCCATCAACGATAATCGCACGATCTGTGTGAGAAATTCGACTATCTTCTTCTGAAGGCTTCTTCCCCTGAAAGAGCACCACTGTACTTTGTGATGGAAAAGCTTGAGTTTTCCACTGTTCCAGATTGTCGATTGCCTGCTGCAAATCTCGATCACTTAGACGGTAAACAGAAGGGAAAAAAATAGTAGGCGCTCCCAGCGCAATAGAGGCCACTACAAGAGCTAGAGGAGTAGAAACGGGAGCTAATGCAAAATAGATGAGCGCTACCGCGCAAACGTGCACGACAACAACGAGCATAGGATTCCCTCCGGTCTCAAGTTTCATATTTCGGATAACCGCATCGATTTCAATCAACGAATCTTCCTTAGTGTACATATTCAACGGAACTTCCCTATCGAAAGAAGAATCTATCACGAAAGGCTGCATTTGCAAGCCCGTGATGTTTTGGAAGTCGCTGATTCGAGCATAGACACGCGCTGTCTCCGTACATTCTCTTGGAGGCTTCAAATTCGGTCTAAGCTGATTTACTGCATTCTCTATCTTTTGGGATGCTTCTTCGGATGGGCAAATATAGAATTTTTTTGTAACATAATCATAGAAAATACCGTTATTCGAAGCAAAACCAATACCATTACTGTTCATTTGCAAAAAAACTCCATATAAATTCAATTTATAACTAAATTATATTTTATTTTTCATTTAATTTCCATATTTTTCATAAAAACAAACTCATATGCCTTACTTTCTATAAGTTATTGTTGGATAGCCACAGTCCTGACATTTTTTCAGTCACAGGATGAAGCTGCTCTATTTAAGGACACAATAACAGAACCTACAACAGTCCGAGCAAGGCACTTTTCGAGTAAAAATGCTTTTCATATATGAAAATCCTAGAATCCCGATCTATTCAGAAAAGTAGAAAAAAGGCTTTCCTCCTCTCAAAAGAGGGGAGTCTCTAGGGAATCATAGTTTGATTCCTATGGTAGGGCCAATGGATAGGATTGAAAGTGCAGAGAAAAATAGAAAGATCCTTTTCAAAGAGGATGGAATGAGGGCTCAAAGTGCTCTAAATAAAGATCAAGGATCCTTCCCGCAAAACCCAGGAAATGATTGGATCATGCATACCATAAGCTGCCTCAAAAGAACTGCGCTTGTTATGAGCAGTCTGTCTCACTTCTATGTCGATTATTTCCGGGATCTTGAGCTCTTCGCGCATACCAGCAATTGCAAGCCAAGGTGATCTAAATTCTCTATTTTTCAAATCTTCTACGGAGAAATTCTTACCTATTCAACACAAAAATCAAAAATGATATTTTTGTTGACGGACAATCGCGATAGCACGCTCTCTTAACAACCTGAATACAGGTTTTCACATTGTACATACGCAATCGACAAGGATCAGATTACCGTGCCGTATTTTCTACCCACTACGCATTGAGAATTTCAAGCCCACCATTTATTTTTTCGTTCATTTCTCGTATACCAACGATCTTTGTCAATAGATTTCTTGCGAAAAAAATGGTTTTTTTTATACAAGGATCGTTTTTTATCCATAACTCTGGAGGCAAACTATGAGTCTAACCAAATCTTTTTGGGATTTTCCGTCCCTCATTGATCCTGACCTTTTGAACTATTCTCCGTCCGGTTTGACCGTGTTAGAAGACAAGGAAGGTGTGCGCGTGCGATGCCACGTCCCCGATATGAATCCCGACGAGATTTCCATCGAATACGATCAGGGATATTTGAAAATCCATGCGGAAAAACAAGAGGAGAAGACCGGGGAAAAGTACTACAGGAAATCGCAAAATGTTTTCTCTTATGCCTTGCATGTTCCAGGAAATATCGACCTAGAAATCGAGCCCAAAGCTTCGTTGAAAAAAGGTGTGCTCGATATCTTATTTCAAAAGCTTCCCGAACAACCTCGAGGAAAGCCGGTGAAAATTGTTGCAGAAGAAGGGTGATCTTCTCCTATCTACTGTAAGAATTAAGCCTTGTGTTCCGCTCTGCTCAGGAGAGCTCTTGAGCAGAGCTCCTTTTCCTCTTTCCCATTGTGGGAGAATTGCTTGCAATAGAGACTCTTGATCTGTTAGTCTAACGGGTGAGCAACTAACTTCTTTCCAAATATCATCTATGAAGTATCCCCAAGCAGCCAATCCCCTAATCCTTAGCTACAATCGCCTTATGGACGCTTTTGCAAAGTCGGACGATGAGCGCGATTTTTATCTCGATCGGGTAGAGGGTTTTCTCCTCTACGTCGATCTCGAAAAGCCCGAAGAAGATCTTTTCCCTCTCTTCGAGGAGCTTGAAGAGCACAAAGATCGGTATGTCCCGATCCCCAAGATGACTTTCTATGAGATCAAGAAAATCATGGAGGGCTTCGTAAACGAAAAAGTCTACGATATTGATATCAAAGAGAAATTGATCGATATCATCGGGGCAAAAGAGGCGCGTGAAAATTTTCTTGAGTTCATCTACGATCATCTCACAGAACTCGAAAAGTGGCAGCTCTTCTACCAAGAGCGCTCTCGGATTTACATCATCGAGTGGCTCCGTTCCGAAGAGATCCATTTTGTATTTGAAGAAGATTTGGACAGTATTCCCAAGCAGGTGATTGAGAAACTCAAGCGCACGCTTTTTGATAAGAGAGCTCCGAAAGATGTGCTGAGCGCTCGGGAGCTTTTGGAGCAAAAAGCCAAAACATACTATTCCAATGAGGCACTAAACCCAAGACCCAAAAGGGGGCGCCCTCCCAAGCAGTCTGCTAAGGTAGAAATTGAGCCGCAGCTTACAATCGATATCTACACCAAAGTACCCCCAAGGGCGCGGCATGCTCTTTACGTTCCCGATCTGCGCGGATCAACTGTCACCTTTTCCGCCAAATTCGACTCTGAAGAGAAGCTCCTTGCCAGCTTGCGCGGTTCTGCCAAGTTCAAAGTCAATAAGGATCTCGAAGATCTCTCAAAGCGGCTTGATGACTTGCGTCTGCTATCCAACAAATTTTCCGATGCGGAGAAAAAACTCTTCAAACAGGGGAAAAAGCCTCTTCCCCCCTTCTTGCAGCCCAAATTCAAAAAAGAAGCCACCCTTGCAAAGCCTGATATTCAAGAAGAGAAGGTGGGATCTGCTTTGGAAGAGGTTCTTCCCAAGAAAAAGACACGCATGAAAAAGGAAGAAGAGGGGACCTACATGAAAAAAAGCCGCAAAAAATTTGGGATCAAAAAAGTGGCCCAAATCAAGAACAAGAAGTAGGGCCTTTCGCATGCCCTCTTCTCTTTTATCTCCTGCCGATTCTTTGGATTCTTGTTTTTCCCCCTCGTTTATTCGGGATTGTTTCTCTTCGGTGATGCTCGCTCGTCTTGCTAATGAGAAAATGGGTAAGCTCGTATTGCAAAATAAGGGAAGCTCTTTCCTTTTGGATACGAAAGGGCATGAGCTGATCGGTACGCTTGCTGCCAAGTTCCTGATTCCGGGAAAAGACTGGGCCTTTCCCTACTACCGAGACCGCAGCTTTGTCCTATCTTTAGGCTGTTCGTTAGAAGAGATTTTTGCCTCTTTCCTGGCAAAAAAAAGTCATTCTCACTCTTCAGGTAGGATGATGCCCGACCACTATTCAGATTTGCGTTTGCGCATTCCCGTGCAGTCGAGTGTGGTGGGCTCACAGTTCCTGCAAGCAGTGGGTATGGCACAAGCCATTCTTTTTGAAGGGCGCAAAGAAATTGTTTACGTATCTTCGGGGGAGGGGGGAACTTCCCAAGGAGACTTTCACGAAGCGCTCAATTACGCAGCTTTGCACGCTTTACCCCTTGTGTTCGTAATACAGGATAATGGGTGGGCGATCTCGGTTACCTCGGAAGAACAGACAACGGGAGGCTGCATCGGAGCGATCGCTTCGGGATATCCCGGAGTTGCATCCATCGTAGTCGATGGTACGAATTACCCTGATACCATCGAGGGGTTGCATCGCGCAACTAGAAGAGCGCGCTGCTTAGAGGGTCCCACTGTTTTGGTTGCGAAAATCCCTCGGATCGGTCCCCACTCGAGCTCGGATGATCCCCAAAAATACAAGACAGAACAAGATCTGCAAGAGGACCAAGCGCGTGATCCCGTAGCTCTTTTTCGGAGCTGGATACAAACTGAGGGGATTGCTTCTGGCCGCGAGCTTGAAGAGATCGAAAGAAAGGCGCACGATCTGGTAGAAACAGCCGCAAGCCAAGCAGAGGCGCTCTCTGAGCCAGATGTACACACTGTCGGAGCGCACCTTTTTTCTCCGTATACTCCCCCTGCCTCCTCGTCCTCCCTCAGCGAAGGAGAGCCGATTGTCATGGTGGACGCTATCCGCGAAGGGCTTGTCGAGGAGATGGAAAAAGATTCCTCAATTGTCCTCTTCGGACAGGACGTAGCTGGAGGCAAGGGAGGGGTGTTTGGTGTCACCCGTGACATGACAAAGCGGTTTGGTAAAGAGCGGTGTTTCAATACGCCCCTCGCCGAGTCGACCATCGTGGGGCTCGCGATTGGGATGGGTTTGAGTGGAGCGTTTCGCCCCGTTGCGGAGATCCAGTTTTGCGATTATTCTTGGACCGCTATGAATCAGATCATGAACGAGCTTGCAAGCATTCACTACCGCTCTGCGGGCGTTTGGAGCGCTCCTGTAACTATTCGCATGCCCTACGGAGCTTACATCCAAGGGGGGCCTTACCACTCGCAGAGGGTGGAGGCATTTTTTGCGCATTGCCCCGGGCTAAAAGTGGTTTTGCCTAGCAACGCTGCTGATGCTAAGAGGTTGATCAAGACAGCGGTATCTGATCCCAATCCGGTGATTTTTCTCGAGCACAAAGCGTTGTATCGCCAGCGTGCTTTTGCTGCAAGACCCGAGCCTGGGAAAGAGGAGTACCTCCCCTTCGGCAAAGCGGCCTGTGTCAAAAGCGGAACAGACATCAGCGTGATCACGTACGGCATGATGACGATGTTTGCAGAAGAGGTCGCCAAAACTCTCGAAAAAGAGGGGATTTCTATCGAAGTGATCGATCTGCGTACGCTTGTTCCCTTGGACCAAGAGACGATCTCTTCTTCGGTACGCAAAACCGGCAAAGTGTGCCTATTGCAAGAGGCTTCTCTTTTTTTAGGTATTGGAGCCGAGATCGCAGCGCAGATTGCGGAGCGCGACTTTTCCTACCTTGATGCCCCCATCTGTAGGATTGGAGCTGAAGGTTTGCCGGTTCCGTATGCAAAATCTTTGGAAAGAGCTGTTTTGCCGAGCAAAGAGTCTATCGAGCAAAAACTGCGCGATCTCTACCGCTATTAACCCATCTTTCTCTTTTTTGATCATATCCTGTTTGTCCTCTGAGAGAAGTACAATGGGTGTGGGAGCTCCATTGGTACACCTGGGTAAGGGGCTGAAGCACGGAGAGCTTTTCCGCTTAATCTCTAAATGTGGTATGAATAAAGAGAAATAGCGAGTTTTTTGTCTCAAAACTATGAAGCGCTCCTCGAAAAAAAGAGCTCCTCCTCGCCACGAATTGCGGGGTACATGTCTCCTGCTATTTTCAGGATTTTTGGCTCTTTCTCTCCTCACATACATCGATCAGATGCCCTCCTGCAACCTGCTCGGTTATCTTGGCTATAGCGTAGCTTTTTGCTTCTTATACCTTTTCGGCATTGGTAGCTATTTTCTGCTTGTAGCCCTCGGATATGCAGGCTACCAATACCTTAAAACGGGAAGAGCTTATACGGAAAAATCGTACGCATGCCTCGGAGGATTGCTCCTTTCTACCGGATTTCTTGCTACCATTGCTGCCGACATGCTTTCCCCCTTGCCTTCTTTGATCACTTCGAAGATCTACTGCGTAGTGCCGGCGGAGGGAAGAGGATTGCCGAGGTATTATCTAGGCGGCGCTCCTTCTTACTACTTCTACAAAGATCTTCCCGTTATGAACTTAGAAGAGTTCTTGCGCCCTTCGGGCGCCCTTTTGATCTTCAGCGCTCTTTTTGCTCTTTGTTTGATGCTTCTAACCCAGACCTCGATAGGAGAGGTAATGCGCTTTTTTTCTTTCTGTATCCGGAAAATCTTTTCTTGCTGCCGCCGCGCTTTTTGGGGAGAGAGTAAACGCTCTCATCGCCTCAGAAAAGAGCCTCGCCGTACTAAGGTCCTTCGTGCTTCTCTTTTTCAGAAAAAAGAGAAAAAGAGCAACAATCAAACGTGCTCTTTGCCTCTCCCTAAAAAAGAGGTAGCCAAACGTTCTTTGCGCCGCCTCCGCAGCTATGAGATTCCCGCTTCCCATCTACTTACTTTGCCCCCATTTGTCGATCCCTCCTCCTTGAAAAGGGGACTTGCCAAGCAGGCACGTATCTTAGAGAAAACCCTGCAAAACTTCCAGATCGAAGCGAGGGTAGGAGAGATCCACTGCGGCCCTACCATCACCTTATTTGAGGTAGAGCCTCCTGTGGGGGTGAAGGTGCAAAAGATCCAAGCTCTTGAAAAGGACATCGCTCTTAGTATGGAAGCCAAGTCGATCCGCATTCTTGCACCCATCCCGGGCAAGGCTGTTGTGGGGATCGAAGTGCCCTCTTCGATGCCTCAAGAGGTAAGCTTTCGGGAGATGCTGGAATACTACCAAAGGCAAAAACGAAAGTACTATATACCTGTTCTCCTCGGAAAAACCGTTACAGGGGAATACGTGAGCGCCGACCTGACCAAAATGCCCCACTGTCTCATCGCAGGAGCCACAGGTTCGGGGAAATCTGTCTGCATCAACACGATCGTCATGTCTATTTTGATGAACGCTTCTCCCGAAGTAGTTCGACTCTTGATGATCGATCCGAAAAAAGTGGAGCTCAGCCAGTATTCCCAGCTACCCCATATGATTGCACCTGTCATCTCAGAGCCACATGGAGCGCACGCAGCTCTCCAATGGCTGGTCAAAGAGATGCAGAGGCGCTACGATATCTTGAAACAGCTGAAGCTGCGCAATATTCACGCGTTCAACAAGCGTCCTCAAGCGCGGCAATTCGAGGAAACGCTTCCGATTCCTGTGCCCGAGACGATGCCCTTTATTGTGGGAATTATCGATGAGTTTGCCGATCTGATGATGGTCTCAGGAGCAGATCTAGAGACTCCCATTGCTAGGATCGCACAGATGGCAAGAGCGGTCGGCATTCATCTGATTATTGCAACGCAGCGCCCCTCGCGCGAGGTAATTACAGGCATCATCAAGGCAAACTTCCCCACAAGAATCGCGCTTAAGGTCTCTAACCGCGTGAATTCACAGATCATACTCGATGATACGGGAGCAGATAGCCTTCTTGGAAACGGAGATCTTCTTTTCACGGGAACCGCGCAACTTATCCGAGCGCAGGGAGCGTATGTATCTGATCAAGATATTTATCGCGTGATCGAATCGATCGCAGAGCAAGCTCCTCCCCGGTACTTAATCGAATCGTTTGATGCGATGAAACAAGAAGAGGCTGGGAAGAAGGGAGGGGGGGATGCCCTCTACGAAAAGGCGCTAGAAGTGGTCCTCACCTCCCGCTCCGCATCGACCACGTTCTTGCAAAGGAAACTCAAAATCGGATACGCACGCGCAGCATCTTTGATGGATGAACTCGAAGAGCAAGGGATTGTAGGGCCGCAAGAAGGAGCAAAGCCGCGGAAGGTGCTCCGCTCTGGGGCGGAGCTCTCCTCATGAAGCAGAGGTCTTACGCCGTGCCTTCAGTCAGGACTCCATCGCATGGGAGTGAAGAGTATGTGCTTTTCGGAGGAAATTTCAAGGTTCCCCCCACTAACGGAGATCAAGCTCTCTTTGAGTTTTTGTAAGAGTGCTAAGGTAGGCCTGTAGCTACGCGCATATTAAAAAGAGAAAAATCGCATTGTATACCTTGATTCGGGCTTTTGTAACCCGCATTCCTCATCCTTTCTTGTGGTCCTATGTTTTCAGATCCATCCAGAGAAGTAAAGATTGATGCTCTTTCCTATCAGATAAAAGGGGAAAAGACTACGGAATTAGGATATTATGGGCAAGCGGCACATGACTTTGGAAAAGCCATTGAACTCAACCCTATGAATCCATCTGATTCGTTGATCTCTAAGAGAGCTCCCTAATTGAGAGGCCTGAGCTATCAAAGCGAAGACCACAAGGAATCATCCTTGATGCTACAGGGATCAACGTTGCGGGTGAAGGCGAATGGAAAGTCAAAATCCACGAAAAAGCAAAACGCAGAAAGTGGAGGAAAGTACAGATTGCAGTTAACGCGAAGACTCAGGAGATCATGGGTCTAGAAATCACCGATGGTCATACTGCGGACTGTTCCATAGGAGAAAAACTCATCAATCGTTGTCCTAAGGGAGCCTAAGGAGTACTTGGCAGAGGGAGGCTACGATACGATTGGCTGTAGAAAAGCAATCGAGGAGCAAAGGTGTTCATCCGAAAAACGCTACATAGAGACCTGGAATGAACGAAAGAAATCAAGCCATATGAGAGCGAAGGGGGTTTTGGCCGTCATTAACAGAATGCTTACAAATAAGAGCTGTCAATCCATCGATTAACCATGTATATCCAACACTTTCTTTGAATTGTAATGCATTTTTCTCCAGGTCAAAAGTAGTTTCAGAGAATTCAACCTTCATGAGCGGGCGTATCATGAACCTAGCAATATCGTACAATAAGCACCCTGCACTGCATTGTAAATGCTGCTCGGGCAAAGGGCAGGGACTGTAGAGGTCCTGGAGAGTAATCGCCTTCCATAAGAGAATAAAACCGTTTTTTTTTGGTCTTGATCATCCTTCTGTTTCTTGCTAATTTCCTTAATGTAGTTGAGTAGTGGAAGGAAGAAAATACGGGAATTGTTTACAAGAACTTGGATCATTATCTTTACATTTTCCTCTGAAACTAGAGGAGTATAGTTTGGAATTCGGCCCCCATAGGGTTTCTTTCCCTCCTCTTTGGCAAAGTTTAGGAACTCCTTCGTTAAACTCTCAACTTCTCTTTTAATGTCCTCTTTCAGGTGTAATGATGAAATGGAAAAAATGTCTGGGAGTTTGTATGTTTGAGATGCCTCACCTAAACTTTCAACTTTCTTTGCACCGCCCCTTTCCGGTTGCAATGATTGAGATGCCTCACCTAAACTTTCAACTTTCTTTGCACCGCCCCTTTCCGGTTGCAATGATTGAGATGCCTCACCTGAAAACAAGGAAGCAATGCAAGAAAAAACGATCCCCATCCCAATAAAGGTGACGCTTGTTAGGGGAACACAAGAAAAGGAAGCGGTACAAATGGTTTGCAGCCATGCTGTATCGCTAAAAGAAACCTGCAAAACGCGCACTGCTAGGTAAGTGATCCAAGCGTAACGTGTAGTGGCTGATCCTATATGGAGCTCCAAAAATTTTTGATTATCTATACGATGCGGAGGAAAAAAGCATTTTAGCAGAAGAAAATGTCATCTCCTCTTTTTTATCTAATGTCGGATCAGCCACTACACGTTACGCTTGGATCACTTACCTAGCAGTGCGC
>JBCDEZ010000046.1:0-9926 GCA_039179045.1 Chlamydiota bacterium
AAAAAAACATTTTTATTATTCAAAAGTGCTTGTTTTGATAAAAACAACGCATGAAAAAAGGGGGCACACAAGGGAAATGTTTTTGCAAATAAATCTCAACTCAGGATATATTTTCCCTGTAG
Source organism: Chlamydiota bacterium (assembly GCA_039179045.1). Classification (GTDB taxonomy): domain Bacteria; phylum Chlamydiota; class Chlamydiia; order Chlamydiales; family SM23-39; genus JBCAXK01. Next base: position 123 of record JBCDEZ010000046.1, read on the forward strand.
TAGGAATATCCTTTTATCATATTTTCTTAAGGAGCTAGGCAATCTATGCCCACCATCAATCAAATCATTAGGAAGGGACGTACCGATAAAAAGAAACGAACCAAGTCCCCCGCCCTCGTAAAGTGCCCCCAAAGAAGAGGCGTTTGCTTGCAGGTCAAAACAAAAACTCCGAAAAAGCCCAACTCTGCTTTGAGAAAAGTCGCTTGGGTCCGTTTATCCAACGGGCAGGAGGTGATCGCATACATCCCAGGCGAGGGACACAATCTGCAAGAGCACAGCATTGTTCTCGTGCGGGGAGGCAGAGTAAAGGATCTGCCGGGCGTGCGCTACCATATCGTTCGGGGCGCTCTTGACTGCGCGGCAGTGAAAGATCGAAAACGGTCTCGATCAAAGTATGGCGCGAAACGATCAAAATCATAAGAGTTTTAAGGTAATCACATGGCACGAAGACGAAGACCAGAAAAAAGAAAAACAGAACCAGATCCCGTTTTTCAAAGCCCCCTTCTTGCGAAGTTCATCAACAAGGTGATGATTGAAGGGAAAAAAGCGAAGGCGCGCAATATCGTCTACAAGGCTGTGAAAAAGTTTGCAGCTCGCGTAAAGAAAGAAGCGGAGCCTCTAGCAGCCTTTGAAGAGGCTCTCGAAAACGCAAAACCCTCTCTAGAAGTAAAATCTAGGAGAATCGGAGGAGCGACCTACCAGGTTCCCATCGAAATCCCCCACGATCGGAAAACTTCTCTTGCTATGCGTTGGATCATTCAGTACTCCCGCGCTAAACCAGGAAAATCAATGGTCGAATCTCTCCAGGGAGAGTTGTACGACTGCTTCAATAATCAGGGACCAACCATCAAGAAAAAGGACGATACCCACAGAATGGCAGAGGCCAACAAAGCCTTCGCGCACTACAAATGGTAAGAGTAGATGAATCAGACGACCCAGCAAGAAAAGACAAAAAATCCGATCCAAAATATCCGCAATATTGGGATCATGGCCCATATCGATGCGGGAAAAACCACGACAACAGAAAGAATTCTCTACTACTCAGGCAAATCCTACCGCATTGGGGAAGTGCATGAGGGCGCCGCCACGATGGATTTTATGGTCCAAGAGCAAGAGCGGGGAATCACCATCACCTCTGCTGCCACTAAAGTACGGTGGAAAGAGACAGACGTCAACATCATCGACACACCAGGTCATGTCGACTTCACTGTAGAAGTGGAGCGCTCTTTGCGAGTTCTCGATGGTGCCGTAACAGTTATTTGTGCAGTTGCAGGAGTGCAACCCCAGTCGGAGACCGTTTGGCGACAAGCCGACTTGTACCAGGTGCCTAGAATCATTTTCGTGAACAAAATGGACCGCACGGGCGCCGATTTTTTCGCTGCTGTGCAATCGATGCAAGACAAACTAGGCGCTAATGCTGTACCCGTCCATTGTCCGATTGGGGCCGAAGGTGCTTTCAAAGGAATGGTTGATCTGATCACCATGAAAGCCTACCTCTTCCGTGAAGAGACCATGGGAGCAGAGTATGACGTGGAACCAATACCAGAAGAACTCTTGGAACAGTGCCAGAAAATGCGCGCGGCTCTTCTTGAAGAGCTCGCGACCATCGACGAGAAAAATGAGACATTCATGATGAAGGTCTTGGAAGATCCCGATTCATTAGAAGAAGAAGAGATTCATGCAGTAATCCGTAAGGGGGTTTGCGAGAACAAATTCAATCCCGCTCTTTGTGGTACTGCTTTCAAGAACAAAGGAGTGCAGCAGATCCTAGACGCAGTTGTCTCCTGGATGCCCTCACCTTTAGATCGTGGCGTAATCCGAGGAATGCACGCAAAAACGGAGGAACCTATCGACCTAGTGCCTAGTGACGATAGCCCTCTTTCTGCCCTCGCTTTTAAGGTAATGACCGATCCCTACGTGGGTAAGCTCACCTTTGTTCGCGTCTACAGCGGAACGCTCACCAAGGGTTCTGCGATCATGAACACTACCAAAGGCAAAAAAGAGCGCGTATCTCGCCTTCTCGAGATGCATGCGAACCAAAGAAAGGACATCGAACAGGTCACAACAGGTGGTATTGTAGCCTGCATCGGGCTCAAGCATACGACCACGGGCGATACCTTGTGCACCGAAGACTCTCCCCTACTTCTCGAGAAGATGGAGTTTCCAGAGCCTGTCATCTCGATGGCAATCGAGCCAAAGTCGAAGGCAGACCGAGAGAAGCTCTCCGTAGCCCTTTCTGCTCTTTCCGAAGAGGATCCTACATTCCGCGTTAGCACACATGAAGAGACGGGTGAGACGATCATCTCTGGTATGGGAGAGCTCCACCTCGAAATCTTGAAAGACCGCATGATGCGTGAATTCAAAGTAGAGGCGAACGTAGGAAAACCCCAAGTTTCGTACAAAGAGACCATCACAGGATCTGGCAAGGCAGATACAAAGTTTGTGAAGCAAACAGGCGGCCGTGGTCAATACGCACACGTCGTCTTGGAAGTAGAACCTAATGAGCCGGGCAAAGGCAACGAGGTCATCAGCAAAATTGTAGGGGGATCGATTCCCAAAGAATACATTCCCGCTGTCATCAAGGGGGTTCAAGAGGGCCTTGCAACAGGCGTTCTCGCAGGTTATAATTTAGTCGATGTAAAGGTCCAAATCGTATTTGGTTCCTACCACGATGTCGACTCGAACGAGATGGCCTTCAAAATTTGCGCTTCGATGTCGATCAAAGAAGCAGCGGGCAAGTGCTCTCCTGTGATTTTAGAGCCTATCATGAAAGTTGTGGTCACCACTCCCGAAGAGTACATGGGAGATGTCATTGGCGATATCAACCGAAGACGGGGAAGAATTCAGGGTCAAGAAGTGAACAAGGGCACGATGCTGATTACCTCAGAGGTTCCTTTAAGTGAAATGTTTGGATACTCTACTCAGCTCCGTTCTTTGAGCTCGGGAAGAGCTACCTATTCTATGGAACCAGGCCATTTTGAGAAGGTGCCTGCCAAAATTCAACAAGAATTGTTAAAGTAAGGAACTCCATGTCGAAAAAGTCAGACCAAGGCAAGCAAAAAAAATCGAAACAAAAGATCCGCATTCGCCTGAAAGCATATGATCAAAAAGTTCTCGATCGATCTACAGACGATATTTCCGAGGCCGCAAAAAGAACGGGGGCGATCATTGCAGGTCCCATCCCCCTTCCTACAAAAAGAGAGGTATACACCGTTCTTCGCTCTCCGCACGTGAATCGCAAGTCGCGCGAGCAGTTCGAAATCAAAACGCACATTCGCCTAATGGATATCTGGAACCCGACCCTCGACACCATTGACAAACTCAAAGTTCTTCCCGTTGCGGCAGGTGTCGACATCAAGGTTAAGGGCAACTAATTCTCGTCGGGAGGCGTTTCGTCTCCATAGGTAGTTTGCAGATCGTAGCTATTGAGCTGATAGGGAGGAGTATTTTCCTGGGAAACTCCTTTCTCTACCAGTTTGCCATTTACGAACATCAGCTTGTAGTAACGCTCTTCAATCACCCGGAATCCATTTGTCAACCTTTCTACGTAGTAGTAGCAAGTCTGTCCCTCCTCTTCTGTCACCGCCTCAGGCGAGCCAAATTCTTCGACCACTGCTTCTTCTTTCGTTCCAAGAGGAATGCTATAAAACTGCCCCATGCTCATTAGTTTTCCTGTAGCGCAGGCATGCAAAAACACCCATAAAACAGCCATCCACCTTTTCATTCTGTACGCTCCTCTGACTCTCCATGCTTCCAAATGCGCCCTTCAATCTGGGTGCGGAACTGATCGGAAGAGACGTATTCCCCTTTCAAGAGATATGTACCATCCTCTTGGAGTGTGTAGAGCTCGTACCCTTCAAATTTGAGATCATTGCCCCGAAACTCCCAAGCAAACATTCTGGTATCAAATACTCCTTTGCCTAGAATGTTGCCGATATTTTGGTTGTTCATCTGCACGGAAAAGGTATCTTTAGTGAAGTCGAAAAACTGCATTTCGTTTTGAATGCCCTCTGCGAGTCCCTGTATTTGGATATTTTGCACCGACGTGACGATCCCGGAAAAATCCTGATCAAGAACATTCCATACAGTACAAAACGTGAGATCTTCCTCTACCATATTCAAGATAATTTTTCCCTCTCCAATCCAAGATCCTCGAAATGAGATAAAATCATGGGGCATAGGTATTTTCTCCTCTTCTTCTTCGCAAGATCTCTGATGGAATCTTTGTCGTCAATAGAGAACTCGAAGATCTGAGAAAAGGCAAAAAGGAGAGTAAAGGTCCCGCTAGCCAGAACCACCTCAGGACAAACGCCTCTTCTCATAGCACTCTTTCCCAGCGAGTTTTCTCTTAGAAAACCCTACCATGTGAGAATCTCTCGAGCGCTCGCAACACCTTGTGCTTGGAGAAAGGCACAAGAGCGTGCTATTCTTGCATGCATGCACTGGAAGGTCATTTCTCTTGAGAGTGTTGACTCTACACAAGACTACACAAAAATGCATTTCTCGCAGTGGCAACAGCAGTTCGTTTGCGTTTACGCAAAAGAGCAAACAAAAGCCTATGGGACTCGAGGGAAGGCGTGGCATGCCCCTCGGGGAAACAATATCTACGCTAGCCTCTACTTCCCTTGGGCAAGGGGCGCATCTTCTCACCTTCTTGCGCAACTGATGGCGTATACAGCAATTCAAGTTGTGGGACAGCAGAATCTGACTCTTCAGATCAAATGGCCCAATGATCTCTTGACCGGAGGAAAAAAATGTGGGGGAATTTTGGTAGAGCTAATCCCAAGAGGGGCCCTTTGGGATGTAGTACTCGGATTGGGACTGAACCTGGCACTCTCTTTGCAAGACCTAGCAAAGATCGACCAACCTGCTACTTCTTTAGAAGAGGCAAGCAAAAAGCGATGGAATCGAGAGGAGCTATTGCACGGTCTTCTTCTCCAATTTCGAGAACACCTGAGCACACTCAAAGAAAGAGGAGGGGTTTGGTTACAAAAGAACCTATCCCAGCATCTTCTCGGCCTCGGAAAGCCCTGCTTATTTTCTAGCGAAGAGAGCTCCTACCAAGGCATATTCCAGGGGGTCTCCTCGGAAGGAGCTTTGGAGCTCAAAGAATCGGACGGAAGAGTGCGATCGTTTTTTTCAGGAAGTCTGAAAAAGATCGACGGGAGTGACTACGAGCTCAGGTGAGACTTTCTTTTGCAAAATACCCTGGATACCAGAAAGAGTCGACCCGGTGGCCGCATAGCAGCTTGTGCACGCACCCTCATAGAGAATTTTGAGCTCATTGCCCTCCAAAGAGTCAATCCGCACACCTCCAGCGTCCATCTCGATGTAGGGTCGAATTTCGTCGTCGAGAACCGTTTCGATCAAAGCGAGCTTCTCAGAGTGGGAAAGGAGAGGAAATTCGTCGTAGTAATTTTCTCCCACATCCCTCTCTAAGAGCTCTACGGGAGTTTTTACAGCCCTCTCCAATCCCTCACAAGACTCGAGAGCCTGATCGAGAGCACCAAGAGCTACATTGATCCAAAGCGCCTCTTTTATGGGAAAAAAGCCCCCTGCTGTTTCGAGAGCAGAGGCACGCAGTTGCCTTGCATGCATATGCGTCTTGCGCACAACGAGTTCGCAAAGGAGATCTCCTGCCAAGATGAGATAGGAGGGTCCGTAAACCAAAAAGGCCGCATCTGCAATCACGCCATCTGTAGGATCGATCAAAAGAGACAAAGTAATCCGGGCGCGTAAAGGAGAGTAGACCTCCTCTCCCGAGCAGAAGAGCATTGCCTCTCGCGGCTGCAATGCGCCTACGTACTTGGGATGGAGAATGCGCCTTCTCCCTGAAGGTTTCATAATTTACCCGCCATTTTTTGGAGTATTTGTGCCTCTTGCTGCATGAGCGCTACGAGCTCTTCGATCTCACCTTTCTTCTCGAATCGGGAAGCTTCAAGAGAAAGATCTAGAGGAATCGCGATTTTTGCTGGATATTCTGGATGGTAACGAATTTTCTTCCCTTGGGCCGCAAGACGAAATGCCAAAGCCTCACCGTACACATGAGGAAGAGCCAAGGCAAGGGTGGAAGAAAGAGAGACGAGCTCCTGACGCTCAGGAAATGCTGCAGCAATGCATTTACTCAAGCGACGCTTTTGCTTGGCTAGCGAGAGAAGACGCTCTTGAAACCCTTCTTTGAGCCGATCCATTTTCTTGCAAATATCCTCCAAAAAGGCCTCTCCCACGTCGGCTGGGTCCGCTTTACTCTCCGCTTTTTGCCTCAAAAGCAAGGAGCCAATATCGCCTCCAATCGCTTCGGTCATGAAGCTGAGCGAAGCGATCGATGCCTCTTCTACGAATGAGGAGTGCAATCCGATGGAATGGCTGATCTCGAGATGCACTGCAATCGATCTTTTCTGCGCTTCTTCAAGTAAGGGAAGAGGATCGATCGGCTCTGCTGTGTAGGGATCGGCGGTGCCAATTACAATGAGCGCTGTCCTAGGACCAAAAATCTCGTCAGCATACTCCTTTACCTCGGTTAAATCGTAACGACGCAAAGAGCAGTAGGCCTCCTCGAGATACTCCCGGTAGGGAATATGCAAAAAGTGGCCCATGAAGACAAAGTGACTTTTCCCCTCAACAAGCGTGGTGGAAAAGTAGGTATCTAGTACTATTTGGCAAAGGGCTTCATGCCTGCCTCGGTACAAAGAGGCAGTAGCATGCGCGAGACCCGTAAGATTGCGTGCAGATTGGGTTAACGAGGCGTTCATAGCTCTTTCTCGACAAAAGATCCTGCGTTATAAGAATAAATAAGGGGTTTGCCTGTAGGGATCTCGACTTGTACGATTTCCTCTGCGGAGAGACCTTTGAGCCATTTTATAATCGCGCGCAGAGAGTTGCCGTGGGCTACAATCAAGACATTGTCTCCCGCCTCGAGACGAGGCAAGACCGTCTCTAAGAAATAGGGAATCGTTCTTTTCGTATTGTCTTCCAAGCTCTCTCCGCCGGGGGGAGGAGTATCGTAACTGCGCCGCCATAGGTGGACCTGCTCTTGACCAAATTCATCTCGTACCTGCTGCTTGTCTTTCCCCTGCAGCTCCCCGTACATGCGCTCATTGAGGCGCGCGTCGCGGTAAACAGGCAAGAATTTGCCTGTGAGCTCTTTAGCATGCAAGGAGCTCCACGGTCCTTGCTTTTCATCGAAAAGGATGGGCAGGCACTCCTCTCCTCGCACACTCAAAACAAGAAAAGTAGTCATCAAAGCCCGGATCAGGTCGGAGACATAGACAACATCAATTGTATAATTTTGTAGGAAAGCGCCAGCGGATCTGGCCTCTTCAATTCCCTGCGGGCTCAAAGGGACATCCACCCATCCTGTAAATAAGTTCTTTTTATTGAATACAGACTGCCCATGACGCAGCAAAATAAGATTTGTCATCGTTTTATCATACCAACTTTTTCTATTTCTTGTATAATATTCGTGAGGTTTTTGTATGCAAAGATTGAGCAAGATCATTAGTAGAGCTGGCGTCTGCTCTAGAAGAGCAGCTGAGGTGCTGATTACCGAGGGACGCGTGTCTGTAGCGGGAAAGTGCATCTTGCGCCCTGAGCACCATGTAGACCCTGAAGAGGCGATTCTCGTCAATGGGAAGCCCCTACCCTCTTCCCCTCGCTCTGTCGTCTACCTACTGCATAAACCACGCGGCTTTGTTTGCTCCAATGCACGCACGAGCCCCAAACAAAAACTTGTCTTCGACCTCCTCCCACCTGGACAAGGGCGCTTGTTTACTGTCGGCCGCCTCGATAAAGACACAGAAGGACTCATCCTAGTCACAAACAACGGCTTTTTCACGCAGATCATCCACCCAAGCCGCAATCTCGAACGGGAATACATCCTCAAAGCAGCCGAGATCATCCAACCCCAGCACCTCCTCTCTTTAAGAAAGCCTCTTTACATCGAAAGGAAAAGAATTCTTGCAAAGATCGTGAAAAAGATCCGAAGAAATACGTGCAGTATTACAGTAACCGATGGAAAAAAACACGAAGTACGCCTTTTAGCCAAGCGAGCTGGTCTCGAGGTTCTTACCTTAAAACGGATACGCCTGGGCAATCTGCGGTTAGGAAATCTTCCCAAGGGATCGTACAAACGGCTCTCCCCGAAAGAACTCGCTTCTATCTCTCCCCTCCTCAAAGATTTCTCTTGGTAAAGAGGCTCTTGCAGTATAGTTCCTTTGTATTGAATTTTTCTTCAAAGTGCGATAACTGACTCTCTCTTTGAAAAAAGATACGTACTAACATGGAGGATTGGGTGAAATAAGGGATCAAAGTGTTCTCGTAAAAATTTTCAAAAAACTTGTACAAATATCTCTCCCTGGATATGCTCTCTTTGATTTTTTTGGTAGCAATTAGGAGATAAAGCATGGCTGCAATCTACGCCGTAAGTAAAGCATCAAACCAAGAGTTCAAGAGGAATCAGGATGAGGAACAAAACTGCAAGCGGTCTGTAGGATTGGGTTCAGAAAATGGTAATCCCAAAGCACCTGAAAAAAAATCGCGTGACCTACGTCTTTGTGTAAAAGACAACAAACAACCCCTACGTAACATTATTGTCCTACCAGCGGATCTTCCCGATGAAAAAGGGGCTACTACCGTTATCAAACACAAGGATTTGCAAAAAGCCACCCTTGCAGGGTTCGTATTTCGCGACCTACCTTCCTTAAAGAGCACAGGCTATCGTGAGGTGATTGTTAACCCCCGTACTTATAAAGATCTACCGGAAAAAGCGAAGAATTACAGCTTTTGGGGAGCCACTACCGGAGCAGTTGTGGGCGGTGTAGGCAAAGTCTTTACTTGGGTAACCGGAACTGTTGGTTCTTTATCTTTTACGAGTCCGTTTTCAGCAGTCATAGGTGGAGCTAGCATAGGAGCAGCCACGGGAGGGATCGCTGCACCCATATCTTGTATCTTGAAAAGACTAGCCATTGTTTCTTATAGAAAAGAAGCTCGAGAATTCAGCAAAAAACTAGCAACGGTCGCAGAAGAAATCGGAAGGGAAATGCAAAAACCGACTTGCCAAAGAGTTTTTAGGGGGTTTATAGAAAATGGATCATTTATTTCTAAAAAAATTTGCGAAACTCTGGAGGACGGATTTTTCCATCAAGAAATATTCGCAGAGCCAATCAAGCTTACATCTTGCGAACAAAAGTGTTCAGCCATTTTTGAAAAATCCTCCATTATGCATTACCTGGAGCAAGAAATTGGAAAGGGAAAAAAAGAGCCTCTTTGCCCGAATTGCAAAAAACCTTTTTCTGAAAAAAATATTGTGCACTGCACAGAAACTGTTCAAAGATTGGGCTATCTTGTGAGAAAGATCTTGGACAATCTGCACGGGAAATCGGGGAAAATATTGGTTCCTGAGGATTTGCAGGGGATGCCTGTGAGTGCTATGATTCAAGCAATGTCTCCTCTTGCGGGACCAATCAACCGTTATTGCAAGTTGATTATGCGTTTTCGGAGAGACTATCCAGGTAAGCTTTTTGATATGGGGCTATATAACGAAACAGAATACAACAGGGCACTTGAGATCCTTGTAGATTGGAAAAGGCACTGGGGACTTGCTTGAGTGTTTGATGGAAAAATAACAGCACACGCCTTTTTCTACGCAATGCTTTGACTTTCGATCCTTATAAGATCTCTGTGCTTAAGAATTAGAGCTGAAAAATTAAGAACAGATGTAACAGCTCTTCAAGGCCTTGTTGAAAAAATCAGATTTTCAGACCAAACAGGACTATCCTTGAAGATTTTCTAGCTCCCGGTTCTCAT
>JBCDEZ010000047.1:0-9387 GCA_039179045.1 Chlamydiota bacterium
AAATAGACCAGCTGAAGAATCTGTAGTAAAACCGCTACCTGACGATTCTTCTGTAGAGTACGTGAAAAGCATGGAATGGAGCATACAGGGATGCCGAAAAGCGCTAACGCAGTTAGCCAACTGGGCTTTTGCGCTAGTTGCTTACTTGTTTCCTCAATATAGCGACTCTCTAGCAGAAAAGACCGGAACTACGATTCTTGAGGATGTTCGAGGTAAACAAGAATGCTACACATATGAAAAGCCATTCAGTTTAGAGGAGTGGAATAGAATGGTAGAAGATTCTTCTCATTAAAAAGAAATATAGAGAATATCTAGGAAAAAATCATCAATAAGAGATCCCCCAACGATCTCCTGAAACAGGAAAGAAAAGGAGTACATTTATGTCTATAAACAAAATAGGAATACCTGATTCGAGAAGAGAAACTACCTTCTGTTCATATTTACACAATCTTACAGGTCGATTCTATGCTCTTGTCAGTGCAGTAGTCGCCTTTGCAGAGCGCAGTTTTGCCGCTCTTTTTTCGGGGCACGATATAGAAAACAGTGTCGAGGAGAATTTTCACAATTTACATTTGGTGTGGGAAAATGAGGAGCTGGATAATCGCAATATAGATCCGAGGAGAGCGTTTTGATCAAGCAGCCTCAAAAGTGCGATGGATTGCCCTCCCAGAAAAGAGAGGGTATGGGCACATTTTCCCCTTCTCGCAAAATAAAAAGCTTTTAGCTGAAGACTGCACAAACAGAGCACACTTGTGGAACTGAAAGACGCAGAAAAACCAATTGCTATAGTTGTTTAAATTATAATTTTCTTATTTGATGGATGGTTCGGAAAAGGTTTCAAGTTCTTTTTTTAAGATACAATAATATAAAAACATCAAATTTAAATTACTATATGCAAAACCGAAAACATTGTAGGAAAAATAATGCCAGTATCAGACATTCAACGGAATTATATCCCTTCGCCAACCAGCGTATGCCTGAGAAGTGTGGGAAGAAGCCTAGAGATCATCAGCGCTGTAGTTCGCAGGATTTTGGACGGATTTTGCGCGATAATCTGGTCGCTCCAATTTTGGCCAGCTTCGTGTTCCCGCATTGAACCGGGACAGGGCACAGGAACCCTCTCTATGAACAACCTTATACAAGGCACATGGAGGGTGACAGAGCGGGATCATCCTTGGCTGGAAGATAGGAATGGAGGTGCAAAGATCAACATTTCGATGTTAGAAGAATGGTAGTTGTAACCCACATTCCGCAAGGTGTGTAAGGAAATCTGATTTTTTTCTGAAGAAAATGAATGCACGTAGGTATTTTTGCCCCTCGCTGCTCGCAACTCCATCTCTTTGATGACCATTACTACTGACTATTACTCTAAGGAAATGCCTAAAAAGGAAGAGAAAGCCCCAAACTATACCCATTTGATTTGAAGAATTGGTTTAAGGGGGAAAATAGAGATGGGAGCTATTTGTGATTCGTTTCTTCAGTTCGTGGAACAGCTCTGGGCTAGGAGGAGATAAACTCTCCGAAAACTCCACCTTTTTGTTTCTGGAAAATCTCCTTACACAACTCTTCAGTCAAGATGGGTATAGAAAATACAGTTCCCATCAGCTGCAAGCAAAGCTTGTGGAAGGTCCAGCAAAAATACCTACATAAATCCATTTTCTTCAAAAAAAATCAAGATTTTCTCACCTACCTTGCGGAGGGGATGCGGCATGTGGGATAGCACCATTTTTTGATCTCTTTTGAGATGCCCTCGTGTTTGTGAAATGACCATTTTGCATCAGGTAGAGACCTTTTGATGGGATATTTTTTCTATCCCAGCCTTTTTTAATTCATTAGACCCGAAACCCAGGTTAGTGCAAATTCCGGAGATTTTTACCTCACTCCATTCCCTTTGACAAGGATCTTTCTATTTTCCCGGCATTCCCTAAACCAATTCTTGACTAGAAAGTATTCCGAAGGGACAGCAAACAGCCATTTAATGCTTCTTTGCATTCGAGCAGGCTGCGGCGCTATTTTGCCTGAAAGCTCCAAATCGCTCTAAGTGCTGCATAGTCTGGTCTAGGCTCTCCTCTAAAGATTTTTTCAGACGCTTCGCCGCATTTCGCATCTGCATTTGTGCGCTTTTGCTCTGCAAAAAGGATTGGAAAAAAGGGACCCAATCTTCGAAAGGCACGCATCTTCCGCTTTTTGCTTTTTCCACCAACGCTTGCAAGTCTTTTTGCCCATGCATGTAAGGCCCGTAAAATGTGGGGATACCCACAAGATTGGGCTCGAGTACGTTGTGGCCACCGATTTGCGGAATATAGCTTCCGCACACAACCGCTGCATCTGCTAGGGAAAAACAGATATCCAAAAAGCCTGTCGTATCAATGAGAACAAGTGACTCCCCGTTGGGGGGTTGCGGTGCGGTATAACGCAAGAAGGGGATCTTTTGCCGGTCTATCTCGCTTGCCACCTCATCGAAACGTTCGGGATGCCGGGGGGCTAAAAGCACTTTTAGACGGGGCAAATTCTTCCAAAGTTCAGAACACTTTTCTAAAAGAATGCTCTCCTCTCCTTTATGAGTAGAGGCAATCACAAGAACAGGATCGTCAGATGAGATCCCAAAGCGCCTTTGCCACTCTTTTCGTGTCTCCTCCCTTATGCCGATCAACGAAGAGGCGTATTTGATATTTCCTCCAATCTGGGTGCGCGAAGGAATAGCCCCTGCTTTGAGAAACCGGGCTGCATACTCGGAATTTTGCAAAAGAAGGGCATCGAAATAGGAAAACACCGCTTTTCCCCAAAAGTGCGCGTAGGAAAAACGGCTGGAAGAGCGAAAAGACATTTTACCACTTACAAGGAAGATTTGCGCGCCCGCTCTTTTTGTATAGCGCAAAAGGTTTCTCCAATAGTCCCCTTCGATTAGGAACAGTACTTGGGGGCGCAATTTTTGCACGAGGGGGCGCATGAGGAAGGAAAAATCAAAGGGCAGGAGAAATGCTCTATCGATTCCCCGAAGGCTTTTTGCTGCTTTTATTCCCGTATTGGTACTTGAAGAGACAATGAGGCAATGTTCCGGATAGCGCTTTCTGATCGCGTCGATCAGCGGCTGCGCTGCGCGCACCTCGCCCAGAGAAACGCCGTGGATCCAGAGCACTTTTTTGGCTGAGGGAAATTTTTTTTGGGGGAGCTTCGGAAGGAAAAAGCGGCGTAAGTGATGTTGCCTTTTCCTCTTCTTAAAAAGCGCTTTCGGAGAGAGGGTAAGTAGAAGAATGCCCAGCAAGAGGTCATAGATCATGATCCCTCTTTTTCCAGTACAATATTGAGCAGTTTGTTCGGTACAAAAATCACTTTTTTGATTTCTCTAATCAGGTGTTTTTGGATATTCTCCAACTCCTTTGCTTTGGCCAGAACCTCTTCTTTGGAAGCATCTTTGGGTAGATGAAGATTTGCTCGTAATCTCCCGTTGATCTGGACTACATAGGTGAGCTCCATCTCTTGGAGCTGCATGGGATCAACGGGGAAAAGAGGAGCAAATGAAAGACTCCCCTCCCCTCCTAAATGCTCCCACATCTCAGACGCGATATGTGGAGCGAAAGGGTACAGGGCTTGAACGGCCATCAAAAGAGCCTCTCTAGGATAGGCAGGCAAAGGGAGGAATTCATTCAAGAAAGTCATGAAGTGTGCAACCGCTGTATTGAACTGCATCGATTCAATATCTTGGCGGACAAGGTGCGCCAACCTATGCGCTAAACGCGTGGCCTTGGGCGCAGCAACTGCGCATATCTTGTCCGAAAAGACTCCTTGATAGAATCGGGAAAGGCACCTGTAACAACCACTGACTGCCTCTTTATTCCATACTTTATCTTTTTGAAAGGGTCCCATAAACATCTCGTAGAGGCGCAAAGTGTCTGCTCCATACTCTTCCAAGATCTCATCGGGACTCACTCCGTTGAGCTTCGATTTGGACATCTTCTCAATTTGCGTAAAAATAGGCTCTTTCGTATTCCTATGGAGATACTCCCCCTCGAGCTTTTCGACCTCTTCAGCAGCTACGTATCCCCCGCTTTTTTTTCGGTAGGAGCGAGCAGTAACAAGTCCTTGATTGCGGTAGACACGGAATGGCTCTTTTGTGTGGACAAGGCCCAGATCGTAGAAGACCTTATGCCAAAATCTTGCGTAGAGTAGATGCAAAACGGCATGTTCGGATCCACCCACATATAGATCAACAGGCATCCAATACTTTTCCGCCTCTAAAGACCAGGGCTCTTGCTCATTATGTGGGTCCAAAAAGCGGAGATAATACCAACAAGATCCCGCCCATTGCGGCATTGTATTGGTCTCTCTTTCGGCATTTTTGCCTGTTTTTAGGTCATGTATGTGCAACCAAGAGGGAACGCCTTGAAGTGGACTTTTTCCCTCTTTTGAAGGGGAAAAATCCTCAAGAAAGGGGGGCATTAAAGGGAGTTCATCTTTTTCCAAGCAACGTTTTGTTCCATCGGGGAAATGCAAAATAGGAATGGGCTCTCCCCAATAACGCTGCCTGGAAAAGAGCCAGTCGCGTAGCTTGTAGTGGAGCGCCTTTGCGCCGCTTTGCCTTTTTTCTAGTTCGCGCGCTACAGCGCACTTCGCTGCGGAAGTAGACAAGCCGTCTAGAGAAAACCCGTTGTGAGAGCTATTGATGAGAGTGCCCTCTTTTGTATAGCAGATCTTCCCTGCAAGAACGCCTTGTTCGAATTCTTCCCAATCCAACTCATCGGGACAGGCGGTCTGCTGTGGCTGGTAAATGGGCAAAATCGGGATATTATGGCTCTTTGCAAAGGCAAAGTCCCGATCATCTCCGGCGGGAACGCCCATCACAGATCCCGAACCGTAATCGGCTAGGACATAGTCTGCCACCCAAATGGGAATAGGAGCTTTCGTGAAGGGATGTTCCGCAAAAGCGCCGGTAAATACTCCCGTTTTTTCTTTCGACTCCTTTCTTTGTAGGTCACTTTTTCTCAAGGATATTTGGCGGTAGTCGTCCACTGAGGCTCTGCTAGCAAAAGAGGTGATCTCGACGAGAAGAGGGTGCTCGGGTGCAAGAGCCAGGTAACTCACACCGAATATGGTATCAGCTCTCGTTGTGAAGGCACGCACGTTTTGCCCAGAATCTAGGACTGGAAAATCGATGTAACACCCTTCACTTTTGCCAATCCAATTTTCTTGCAACCTTTTGAGATTTTCTGGCCAGTCGAGTTCTACGAGGTCTTCTAGTAGGCGTTCTGCATACTCTGTGATCTTCAGAACCCACTGACGAAGGGGCCTTCGTTCCACGGGAAAGCCTCCCTCTTTCGATTTCCCCTCTTCCACTTCTTCATTAGCCAGAACTGTCCCCATAGCAGGGCAAAAATTGACAGGGATATGCGCTTCATAAGCAAGCCCCTTCTCATAGAGCTTGGTAAAAAGCCACTGCGTCCACTTATAGTAATCAGGGCTGGAAGTCGTTACCTCCCGACTCCAGTCGTAGCTAAACCCTAACGATTGCAGCTGCCTGCGATAAGTGGCGATATTCTTTTCGGTGGTAACTTGCGGGTGGGTGTTGGTCCGGATCGCGTATTGCTCTGCAGGTAGACCAAAACTATCCCAGCCCATGGGGTGCAATACCTCGTAGCCGGTAGTGCGCTTGTACCTAGCCAAGATATCGGTAGCCGTATAGCCCGTTACATGTCCCACATGCAGACCTGCTCCCGAGGGATAGGGAAACATATCCAAAATGTAGTATTTCGGCTTTTTCGAACCTGTACAAGAACGGTAGACTTGACCATCTTGCCAGATTCTCTGCCATTTCTTTTCAATTTTTCTATGCGGATACATGCTTCGAAAGCATAGCACGAGTCTGCCATTAAATGGTAGATAGGTGCGCTTTGTGCAAATAGAGTGGCGCTAGAGTAGCAAACCGAGACACCAGCAGAATCGATCTGTGGGTATTCTTAGGCAAGTGCTTGCGCATGTGCAGTTGAAACAGGCTCAGAGTAGTAAAGGCGCGCAATCCAACCAGCCGCTTTTTCTCCCAAAGAGGAGTCGATAATGGTCCAGACAATCCCGATAATCCAAGATACAACCAGTAAAAGGATTCCGCCGCTCATGACAGAACCTGCAATGAAAGCTGCGATCCCGACAAGAGCAATGAACACCAGCAAGCCTTGGAAAAGAATCCGTTCCAAATTGCCCCTTTTCACCGCTAAATCGATTGCAAATGCACTCGCAAATACTTCTTGCGGTGTTTTGCTGGTTAAGTCCTCCACAGAAGAGCTCAGTTTCCCTTTTTCCGTTTGGGAAATGCAGCGTTCTAACCAATTTCGTCGCTCATCTGTTCGATCCGGAAGATTTAGGAAAATCGCCCTCGCGTCTACTTCGAGCTTCTCGAGAAGAGCATTGGCTGTCAGATCGGCGAGGTCATCGACTACGGACGAAGAAATTCTTCGGGCAAGCTCCGACCGTTTTTTCTGGTATAACGATTCGGTTATTTTTTTCTCTACGAGCCGGGTTCGTAAGAGGTTGAACAACTGGTTGTTAAGTAGTCCTTGGTCTTTCAGGCTCGTTTGCAGCTCATCTAGCTTTTGGTAAAAAGCTTCGAGATTTTCTCCTCCTGCAGAAGAGGAGTTCTGAAAATCACGATAGGCTTCTTGTATCTCTTTTTGGGTAGGCTGCAACTGCCCATGCAAATAGCGGAAGGAGCTTGATAAAACTTCTACTTGGAGATTTTCTGGACTGGCAACCACGGTTTTTTTTGCAAAGTAGCTTTCTTGAAAATCGCAAGCTTGTTTGAGAGCATATCCAGAGCCCATCAGCAGAAAAAAAGAGGTGCAAAGAGAAAAGATTCCTCCGAGCTTGCCCAAAGATTTAGAAGCCACGCTCGTGATCCGTTTGAGAAAGCTAAGAGAGTTTGCGGTACCAGAAGAAAATAAGCAGGCACCTGTAGCGGTTTGCGCCCCTGCCAAAAATTGCCCTTCCGAGTCTTTGTTGCGCGCAGATTCTGCATACTGAGAAGCTCCTTTAGCGGCTACATAGATCCCTGTACAGGCATTTCCGAGGAATCCGATCCCAGCAATATTGACAGCGAGAGTGCTCGACTGATTGTGGATAGGATGAAACTGTGTCGGGTCGCAACTCTTCAATGTGAGCTTGCCGAGCCCCGCTACATCACCTAATAAGGCAGGTGCATACTGACCAAACGTATCGAGAGACTGCCCCATTTCTGGTATAGAAACTATAGGCAAATCAGGAAACATTCGGAAATAATCACTTTTCAACGCTGACATACTTTTCCCTTTATTTGACATATTTATTCTACTCTGAAGGAAGATTTTGGTCAAGAAAAGTTTTACCTTTTACCGTATCGAAATAGGGAGGCTTTCACCAGAAGAAATGATTCAAGAATGCGATGATTTATGTTGCACTTCAAGAACTTCCGATCTTGTCAATACTCGGAGAATTCTCAATAGATCCCGGAGGTTATAACCTCCTTTCGAAGAATCGTTGCGATCGAGTTGTTCAGAAACTGAGAAAATCGGGACAGTGCCTACCTTCGGTACATACGCTTCTTTTACGATAATATCTCGTAAATTTGTGATTTTCCTTTTTTTTGGGCCAATCTCCAAAATCCCATCATCCTTTGTAGGATCTAAATAGACAGATACGGGACTTTTTCCCTCAGTTCCGAAATAATTTTGCTCATATAGTGTACGGATCGCAGCAAGAGCAACCTCCTGGATTTGCTTGATTTTGGCCTCTGCAAATTCATCGCTGACATGATTCATCCAATTGGAAGGGAGGTGATGCAGTTCTACCATATAACTGCGATCCTCATCGAAAACAGTAAATTTATAAGACATATTAATTACCTCTTCAAATTATTATATCATAAATCCTGGTAAAAATCAATATAAAACAATTTTGATATTGATGGGAAAGTTAGAATGATTAGAATAGAGATAAGAGCTACGATTACGGTATTTTGGAAAAATTTCGGGCAATACTCCTTTTAGGGCCTCCAGGGTCGGGCAAGGGATCGATTGGCACTATTTTGGCCTACCTAGGGATGGGTAAGCACCTCTCTTCCGGGGACATCTTCCGCCAACTTCCAAAGGGATCTTCCCTAGAAAGGGGCTTCCGGGAACAGGAAAAAAAAGGTCTTCTTCTGCCTGATGAGCAGGCTGTCGCAATCTTTCTAAAACATCTAAATTCCTTAGTTGAGCAGCAAGTCTTGCATCCCGCAAAAGATTTACTTATTCTCGATGGACTGCCCCGGACAGTAGAACAAGTAGATCTTATCAAAGCACAGGTGGTAGTAGAAACGGTAGTGCATCTCAAAATACGCGATCAGCAAACAATCTACGATCGGATTGAAAAACGGGCGCGAAAGGAGGGTCGTCCCGATGACCAAATCTCCCATCTCGCCCGGGAACGGGTAAAAGAATATGAGAGGAAAACAGTGGAAATTCTCAATAGATACCCCCCAGGAATTCTTGTGCCTGTCTTCGCAGATCTTCCTCTTCCCTATGTCTGTAGAGATTTACTTAATAAACTACTCTCCAAATAAAAACACAAATAATTGACTTTTAATTCGTTTTTTGATAAAATAGATAGAAGTGCTAATATTGCTAGGAGTCAATTATGAACACGAAAAGATTAGCTCGTTTAGAGAGTTTAGTAGACCATTACGAAACAGAACTACGAGAACTGCAAAATCTTTTGATTCAGTGTGGTTTTTCTCAGGGCATTTCTACACTCAAAGAGTCGGCGCGCTCGCTTCTACGAGGAGACTAGTTTTGCTTGAGTTGTAGCCAAGCCATTTACGAGATGCCTTTTTGCGCGATCGCACTTCCGTTTTTGCCTACGGTGTCTTTTTCGGTGAATCACAACTTCCATACCTAGTTTTTGCGCTAGCTCCACAGTCTCCGCTGTACTTTGAGACTTATCTGACTAACAGAAGTGTGCAGATTGAGCGCTTTTTTCTCTGGTCCATCACCCTACTTCATTTGCACACGGGGACTTTGATGTGACTCGGATTGATCATCAGTTATTCATGAGCTGGATCACAAATCAATCGTTCGAACAACTTTCCTCGCATACCCCTGTCTGTGCGTATGCAAATTTGAGGTTTTCTTGTAGATAGGAATATGTCGAATAGGAATGTCAAGTAGCCTTGTTGAAAAAATCAGATTTTCAGACCAACCAAGACTATCCTTGAAGATTTTCTAGCTCTCGGTTCTCATCATTTGATTCATCATCAGGCATTTTAAGTAACCTTCTACTCTTTGAGCACTTGGTTTTCTTGAGTAGAACATGGAACCATAGAGTCCTTTCATCCTGGAGAATGCTGTTTCTACAAGAGCTCTTCGCGAGTATCTAGTCCGTTTC
>JBCDEZ010000048.1:0-8820 GCA_039179045.1 Chlamydiota bacterium
ACCAAGTACTCAAAGAGTAGAAGGTTACTTAAAATGCCTGATGATGAATCAAATGATGAGAACTGAGAGCTAGAAAACCTTCAAGGATAGTCCTGGTCGGTCTGAAAATCTGATTTTTTCAACAAGGCCGCTTTTTAGCTACATATCCAAACACTGGAGAGGGAAACCTCTAGTAAGTCACGAAGCAGTAGTCAACCTTATTTCTAATACAAGGACTGAGCAGGGACTCGAAGTTCAAGCGATTTTGGATTCCAATGATTATAAGAAGGGAAGAAAGGTTACTGATAAAGAGATGGGCGCAATCAATATTCGAGGAGACAGGTTTCACTCAGAGTGGAACTATGCGATCTATCCACAGAACTGATCATCAAATAGAAATCTTTAATTTATTTTGTCACAATTCCTAAGGCAATCTCACCTAAGCCAAGAAGATATCCTCCTAAACTTTCGCTATTGGGGTCGTAGTATCGAAAAGAGTTATTTAAAGCATACTGCTATGACTGCTATGGATTAAAACTGTCTTCAAGACCTGCGGGATCTGTCAGGCGGGAATTTTTTCATAAAAACTTTTTACGAAGTAAAAACGAACGAGATCTTTTCAGTTGTCATTTAGCGCTTAGCATCTTGCTTGAGAGGTTTTGCAAAGAAGCTCCTGGAAAAAATTTGTTGAGAATATCCAGGGCGTTCTCTCCGTTTTTTGCCATCAAGCAAGCAGAGTAGAGACAAAGCCCTACGCCATCTCCTCCCCCATAACCGTGGATGAAGATGTCTTGGTCATTCGTCTCCACTACGAAGTCATTGCTCTGGATCGCTGTTTTCCCAAGAAGCTTCTGGAAGTTGTGGAAGCTAAAGTCCCGGTTTTTTTCGCCAACAATGCGCACAGCGTACGATTTTTTTGAAGTGGGATCTATGAAAGTCTCAATGCGTTCGAGCTTTTTCACCATACAATACTTGGCTAGTTTTTCCTTAGAAATCGAAAAAAACCAGCTGCTCTCTTTCCTGTTGTTCAATGCGTAAGGAGTCTCGATACTCACACTGGGGAAAGGGCTCTCTTTGCGGAAAATGGCAGAAAAGGCAGCGGTTTTTCCAGCGCTGTGCTCTGTCCAGGTTCCGGGAAAAGGCTCTTTTTTTCCATGAGCCGTGTGCACCAAAATCAAACCCTTTGTAGCGCGAACGATCCTTTCGAGAAAAGAGCCTGGAGATCGGCGAAAAGAGCCAGAATAATCGATTTCTTTGGCATCTAATTGCCAAAGAGAGGTGTTGTTTTTCGCGTAGTAGTAGGCAGAGGTGCGTGCTAAAATCGCGACAGCACAAAGAGCTTCTACGGGAAGAGGGGCAGAGAATTCCTGCGCTAAGCGAGATTGCACATAGTCTTCGATCAAGAGCTCATTGACGATATGAATCTCTCCTTCTTTGGCATAGATGGAGATAGCTCCATCGTATTGAATGCCGTTTACAAGCAGAGAGCTTCCCTCAGATCTAGGAACAACAGAGATTTGGTGGATGTCTAAAAAAGTCTCTCCCCATTTGATTCCCTCAGGAGTTGCATAGACTAAGAAACGTTTGCCTAAAAGTCCTGAGGTGATGCGAGTTCCATCTTTAGGGTTGAAAATATAGTAGGGACCTTTCACTTCTAGCAAGGCCTCTTGCGCTGATCTCTCGAGAAGGATTTTGACCTGCTCGGGGGGCTTTGCAGGCAGAGTCGTCTCCGCGCATAGGCTCTGAATTAGGAAAAAAAGTCCCAAGAGTATCATGATATTTCTCCTGAACAATCGTTTTGCTTTTTGCTAGGGGATGGTGCTCTTAAATGTTGGTAAGCCAAATGGGTCAGCTCCCGCCCTCGAGGCGTTCTCCGTATCAAACCTTGCAGAACCAAAAAAGGTTCGTAGACCTCTGCTACTGTCGTGGGCTCTTCGCCTACAGCTGAGGCGAGTGTATTGAGTCCCACCGGACCCCCGTTGTGGTGCTCTAGCATGACAGTCAGAATTTTCTTATCCATCTCATCGAGCCCCTTTTCGTCAATCGTAAGCATTTCCAAGGCCTTTTCGGTTACGGGAAAAGAGACGTTCCCCTCGTGATGAATCATTGCATAATCTCTTACCCAGTGCACGAGATGGTTCAAAATCCGAGGCGTTCCTCGCGACCGTTGAGCAATCGCCTCGGCGCTTTTCTCATCAAGCGAAAAACAGAGTGTTTCTGCTGTGCGTAGAGCGATTGTCATCAAGTAGGCAACCGGATAGTATTCTAAGCGCATGTGTTGCGAAAACCGGGTGAGTAAAGGCTTGGTCAAAAGGCCCGCTTTGGTCGTGGCTCCAATCAGAGTAAAGGGGGGGATCGAGAGGGGAACCGAGCGTGCATTGGGGCCTGAATCAATCAAAAGATCGATGGTAAAATCTTCCATAGCAGGGTATAGGTATTCCTCGATATTCCGAGAAAGGCGATGAATCTCGTCGATGAACAAAACATCCCCCTCTTGCATCTTGGTCAAAATCCCTGCGAGATCTCCTGGTTTTTCCAATACAGGACCCGATGTGATCACAATATTTGCGCCCATTTCCCTTGCAAGAATTTGCGCGAGCGTTGTTTTGCCTAGTCCAGGGGGACCAGAAAACAGGGTGTGTCCAAGAGGATCCTTCCTTTTTTTTGCGGCTTGAATCAAAATGGATAAACGCTCGATGATTTTCTCTTGGCCTGTGAAATATTCCAGATACAAAGGACGCAGAGGAGACTGCGAGGGAACCCTTTTTTCTTGCATAGTTGATGTGATGTGGGGAGAGTGGGGATCCAAAAGTCGAACCTACCTGCTTTCATAGAAAACTCTAGCAGGAAAAGCAATTCGGGCGCTATATAAACTTGTTGACTAAGTAACTTGAAGGAGAAAGAGTATGGCATTAATTCCCGATAAGAGGATCGCACAGCTTGTAGAACAAGAAAAGATGATCGATCCGTTTGTAGAGGAACTCTTAACGCACGACAAGGTGAGCTATGGCCTTTCGAGTTACGGGTATGATTTGCGCGTGGCCCGTGAGCCATTTGAGGTATTCAGCAATGCTCGGAATGCAGTGATCGATCCGAAATGCTTTAGTCAAGAAGCGCTTGTGCGCGTTGAGGCAAGCAAAGAAGATGGGAGCGTAATCATTCCTCCTAACTCGTTTGCTCTAGCAAGGTCAGTAGAGTACTTCCGGATTCCTCGAAACATTTTAGCGATTTGCCTGGGTAAATCGACCTATGCACGCTGTGGTATCATTGTGAATGTTACCCCCTTTGAACCCGAATGGGAAGGGCACGTAACCCTGGAGATTTCAAATACGACATCACTTCCCGCAAAGATTTACGCGGGGGAGGGATTGGCTCAAGTTCTTTTCTTCGAAGCAGAAGAGGTGTGTGCTACTTCTTACAAAGATCGAGGGGGCAAGTACATGGGCCAAAAAGGAATCACTCTTCCCATGGTCTCTTGATCGGATACGATTTTCCTAGAAAAATATCTAGGAAAGAGCAATAAACAAAGAAAAACAGTGTGGTTCCCCTGCGTTGAAAAGTGCGGACCTCATTTATCTTTTCCAGGGGAAAAGACAAGATTTGTTCTCTTTTGGGATGCAGATTCTCCTCTTTCCCCAAGTTCTTTATGGGCGAGAGATGCCTGCTACAACAGGGTTGCAGGAACTTCAGAAAAAAGGCTCTTGATATTGCTGATTTTTTCAATCATATTGCTCCTGCTCCTCCTTGGTTTTTCCGCGTTTCTTTCCTGCTCTGAGACTGCGCTTTTCTCTCTCCCCTCGTTCACTATTCGGAAGTACCGACATAGTTCCAAATACCAAAAGCAGCTGGTTGCTACTCTTTTGCACCATCCTACCGATCTTCTTGTGACGATCATGATGCTCAATGTGTGTGCCAATATTTTGATCCAGAACGTTGTCTCTAGCCTTTTTGGACAGGTCTCGAGCGCCTGGTTCAAGATTGGCGTGCCCCTCTTTCTTACTCTGTTTTTAGGGGAGATTTTGCCGAAGTCGTTGGCCATTGCACAAAATGAAAGGTTCGCTCTTTTTGTGAGTCCGTACATCGCTTTTGCAAGATGGTTTTTTTCTCCGATCCGCAGAATCCTTACCTGGATCACCAGTTTTTTATCCCGCGTATTTTTCTTTTTTTTCGAAAGGGAAAAGGCAATGTCACCAAAAGAGCTAGAACATATTTTGCACCAGTCGAAGAACAAAGGAGTCATGCAACAGCAAGAAGTCGATCTAATCAAGGGTTTTTTGGACCTGCAAAACTCTACTGTGAAAGAACATCTGCGCCCCAGAGAAGACATCTTGTTCTACGATGTACAAGAGCCAGTTGAGCGTCTTCTCGATTTGATGGTTCAAGAGCAGTGCTCTCGCCTTCCCGTTTGCGATGGGGGGTTGGACTGTGTAATGGGAATCATTTCTGTGCGTCGCTTTTTTTTTTACACCAAGCAGATCAAAACAGCGCATGATGTAAAAACAGTACTGAAAAAACCCTTTTATGTGCCTGAGTCGAGTTCTGCCTCTTCTCTTTTGGAAGAGATGCGCGCTCGGCAAGAGAGCTTTGCTCTTGCAGTCGATGAGTATGGTTTTGTCACAGGCTTAGTCACGCAAGAAGACCTCATCGAGTCAGTGATCGGAGAGATCATTGACCGGAGAGATCACAAAGACCGGAAATACCGACGCTCAGGCAAAGATGTGATCATCGCAAGCGGCAAGCTTGAGCTCCTCGATTTCGAGGGGATTTTCGGAGAGAGGCTCCTCTCGGGAGATGCAGTCACTTTAGGAGGATGGTTGATCGAGCAGATGGGAGATATCCCCAAAACGGGTGATAAGTATGTGACCGATCAATTTCTCTTCTCAGTTGTCTCCGCCGAGCCTAACCGAGTGCGACAGGTCTACGTGCGCAAAAGAACTGTAGGACAAAGAGAAAAGTGATGGGACCCCTTCCTCTTCTAACGCTCCTGCTTTTGTGTATATTCGCACAAGGCTTTTTTTCGATGTTTGAAATGGCAGCGGTCTCTTTTAACAAGGTGCGTTTGGCCTATTACGCAAGTCAAAAGCAGAGAAGAGCTCTTTGGCTGCAGCACTTGATTGCGCGCCCCTCACGCTTATTTGGCACCACGCTTATCTTGGTCAACACTCTTTTGCAATGCGGCTCAGAGATCTCTCGCCTACTCTATACAGCGCTCGGTTGGAATCCCGATTTTGCACCCTTCACGCAGGTGTTACTTGTCTTGATTTTTGCGGAACTGACCCCCATGTTCGCAGCAAGAAGGCACCCTGAGCATGTTGCTTTTTTGTATATACCCGTTGTGATGCTCTTCTCCAAACTACTCACTCCCATTATTTTGCTGATTGATCGTGCGAACCGCTATCTGAACCAGATTTTTGGAAAGCAGCAAGATCTTTCTCTTTTTCTGTCGCGAGAAGAGCTGCAAAGAGCCTTCGAAGAGAGTCACAAAAGCGCATTTGATGAGATCATCGGCAAATTTTTTACCATGAAGCATCTCCAGGCAGAAAAGGTGCTCTATGCTCTTTCTTCTTTTGCGGCGATCTCTTCGCAGAGCAAAGTCTACGAGGCAAGAAAAGCCTTACGAGGGCAATACCGCCCTTTTATTCTCATCTACCACCAAGACCTCTCGAATATTGTAGGCATCGCTTACGTACGGGACCTACTCAAAGCGCGTGACGAAGAGAAGGTAATTGACCACGCGAAATCTCCTTGGTTTATTGTGAAAACAGATTTTGTGCTCGAGATCCTCGCACAATTTCGGAGAAATAGCCAAAGTGTGGCCGTTGTGCTCGGCACCTCGGGACGGCCCGTAGGACTTGTTACTCTAGATGCGCTCATCGATAAGATTTTTGGCAAGAGGGCCCCGCTCTTTGGCAAAGCGGGTAGAAAGAAAAACACCTATTTTGAGCAAACCGTATCAGGAGAAATCTCGATGCGCAGCTTCAACCGTCTTTTTCACCTGCACCTGCCCGAAAGTGAGAGGGATTCTTTGAGCGATTACATCATCCAAATACTTGGCTACTACCCCTCAAAAGGGGAGGTATTGGAGCTCGACTCTCTTTTGATTGAAGTGGTAGAAGCAAGCGTCTTTCGAGTAAAGTATGTTCGGGTCAAAACCCTACATCTTTGAGCCGCTTGCACGCTTTTGCGATGCATCTGCTTGCGTAGTCTACCTCTTGCAGTGTGTTATAGCGACCAAAGCTAAAGCGGATGGATGAGGAGATGCGCTCTCGGGACAAGCCCATCTCTTGCAGTACCCGAGAGGGGGTAATGCTGCCCGACCCGCAGGCAGAGCCTCGGGAGGCTGCGATTTTGTACTCGGCATCCAAAGAGATAAGAAGAGCCTCGCCATCCACACCGAACGCGAGATTGCTCACATTGCAAATCCGAGGAGCGCTTCCATTGATGTAGAAAGGGACGCCACAAGCAGCGAGGCTCTTTTCGAACGAGTCACGCAAAGAACGCATCTTCGTCTCATTCTCTAGTAAGAAGCGCGTCGCAAGGGATAACGCCGTTGCAAGGCCAAGGGCTCCTTCTACATTTTCCGTTCCTGCTCGTTTGCGCCCCTCTTGTTGGCCTCCGAGGAGTAGAGGGGAGTAGGGGAAGCTGGGATGCGCGTAGAAGCAGCCGACACCCTTGGGTCCGTGGAACTTATGACCGCTCAAGCAAAGAGCAGAGACACCTGGATGCACGATCAGCTGTTTGCGCCCTGCTTGTGCAACCGCATCGATGAGAAGAGGAGCTCCGCGCTCTTTACAAAGGCGCGCTACCTGTTCGACGGGAAGGAGAACCCCTGTTTCTGCGTTGACACTGCCCAAAACTATGAGAACGCTTTTCTCTGCTTTTTCTAACGCCGTTTCTAATGAGGCAAGGCAGAGAGCTCCTGAGCTTAGAAGAGGTATAGAAGTGAGTTTGGTGCCCTGTTTTGCAAGTGCGAGCGCAGTTTCATGAATGCAAGAGTGCTCCGCTTTTGTTGTAATGATCTCAGAGGCGCGCGCCCCTTTGATGAGCGTATTGATCGACTCGGTGGCAGAGGATGTGAACACAAGATCTTGAGGGAGCACTTCGAGAATCCCTGCGACGCAAGCGCGGGCCTCTTCAAGCAAAGCGCGCGCCTTTTGCCCATACCTATGAATCGAGGAGGGATTGAGAGGAATCTCTTTGCACACTTGCATCGCTTCCCAAACCTCGGGGGCTACTACAGTGGTTGCGTTGTTATCGAGGTAGGCGGACTGGTTCATCGTATTTTTACAAATAGCGTAGTGATATTGTCCCCACTGCCCCGTTTTTTTGCGGCGTCGATCATGCATTTCGCCGTATACTTCAAAGAGCGCTTGCGTTGTAAAAGAGTTTCGATATCCGCAAGAGAGACAAAATCGCTTAGCCCATCCGTGCACATGAAAAATACATCTCCTTTCTTGGCCGTGACTGAAGCGATTTCAGGCTCCACTTTCGTAGAGGTGCCGATCGCTCTTGTAATGATATGTTTTTTCGGGTGCTTGAGGTCGTAGCGCAGGCAGTGATCTTGTGTGAGCTGCTTCAATTCGCGATCCCGATAACGGTAAATACGGCTATCACCCACGTGCGCGTAGATCACCGAGTCTTCGTAGAGATACAAGCAGCACAGCGTGGTTCCCATGCCTTTAAGAAACTTTTTTTCATTGCCTAAAGAAAAAACGCGCATATTCGCCTGGTCGATTGCAGAGCGGAGATGATAGATCAAATCTCTTGTGGGAAGTTTGGCTTTTTTTTGTGGGTGCACCCGGTACTTGATCGATTCGCTCAGCTCTCCAATCGCCTCTTTGGCAGCAATCTCGCCTCCATTTTGCCCCCCCATCCCATCGGCAAGAGCAAAAAAGCGGTAGCGCGGCATCGAAAGCCACACATCTTCATTGTTTTCCCTTACCAGACCAATATCGGAGATGCCGTAGCTCTCCACACGCATCGAAGAACGTTTTTTCAAGATGCCTCCTGGAAGAAGGTGAGGTAGATCACGCTGACGGCATTGAAAAGCGCGTGTAGCGCGATCGAGGAGAGAAGAGATCCCCGTTTTTCGTAAATGGTGCCTAAAAAAAGAGCGAATATGAAAAGGGAAGTCACAATTGACAGGTTAGAGAGTCCTTGTGCGAAAGAGTAGTGAAAGCTCGCAAAAAAAAGCGCAGTCACTCCAAGAGCGCTATAACAACTCAGATACCTTTTGCAAAAATTTTGCAAAATGCCCCGAAAAAGCAGTTCCTCCACAAAAGGCGCTAGAACAATGGTCAAAATGCATGCGAGCAAAAAGGCAAATGAGTTTTCCCGCGCATGTTCCAAGTAGAGGACAGCCACTTGCTGTTCAAATACGTAATTCGGAAAAACATAGAGCATGAGTGACTCTATGCTTTCAGTCCAAAGACTCATGGTCAAAAAGGCAAGGGGCCAAGTACTCAATCCGAAAAGCAGATCCGATAGGTACGGTTTGTTTCCCCATTTCCAAATCTCCCTTCCCAAAGGGGCTTTCTGGAAAAATAGGAAAAAACCCAAAAAAAGCAAAACTCCTGCAAGGTAAGCGAAATTGGTCAAGGAAGTGAACAAAAAAGGATCGAAGTTTCTGCGTATTTTTTCGAAGTAAGGGCCTCCTCCTACAATTAAGAACCAGGGAAAAGAGAGGTAGACCAGAAAAGGGAGGCAAAGGGAGCTCCAAGAAACGAAAGGATAGGGGATAGATTGCTTGGGGAGTCGATAGACAAAATAGCTCAAAGTTAGTGCGAGCAAAAACAGAGGCAAGGTAATGATGGGCGAAGAGAGGGTAGCCATGAAAACGAC
>JBCDEZ010000049.1:0-8388 GCA_039179045.1 Chlamydiota bacterium
ACCTACGTAAAAAAACACCTTGAGGAAACCCAACCAATAACCCGTTTTTCCCGAGAGGTGCAATCTGTAATCCAAAAGCACAACCATGTGGGACTATCTGTGCTTCGGAGCATCACCGGCTTTGACTTTTTCCCTGTTTACGAAAGCAAGAGTAGTAAGAATGGCACTGACCTACTGACATCGTCAAGTATGTTGATACCAAGCGTTCCTCTGCAAGAATTTTCCTCCCCTCTTTTTCTAGAAACCATGGAAAATAGCGTCTTTCGAATAGCAACGCAAAAGGACGAGGAGTCTAAAAGAAGCCTGCCCCTTGTTGTTGCTCTCTATGTCGCTATATCCAGCGCGCCGCTCGCAGTCTCTGCCATAGCATCTGTGCCCATCGCTCCAGCTCTTGTTTCGGCGGTTATCTGCGTAGCCGTTTGTATTCTATTTCACGATAGTTTTTGTTGGCTCTTATTGGATCAAGAGTACGAACGCGCGAAAAACGATTTTAACACATGGAAAAAATGCCTGAAAAGCGTAGGTGAAGGTACATCTGCCTTTCTCCATAAAACTTCCTATCTTACAGGAGAAGAGTACGAAATTACGATCTTCATAAGAGGAATAAAAAAGACGCTCAGAGAGATCTTCCTCAACTGCAAACCAGAAACCCAAGACCTCTTCTCCGAAGGAATAAAAACAGATCTCAACCTACTTGAAGAAACAGAGCTGAATCATCAAGCTACGATAGAGGCTGCGTTAAAATCATTCCAAGGATAAGCCCCTCCCCTGTTCTGCAGGGCACGCGCATGAGACATACCTCTCTGGTGTGGCTTTTCTCAGTGCGCCCCATCACAAACTGCCCAAAAATCAGAACATTTTTCATGATCTCTACCGAAAAGTGCGCATTTGCAAAGAGCTCTTCTTTGCAAGAGAAATAGAGAAAAGAGCGGCGCACCTCATCTTCAAATTCTTTTCCAATCCCACAGGAAAGGGCCTACCATTGCTTCTATTTTTCGGAGAAATTCCCCCCATTTTTTCCCCATAATCCTCCCTCTTTTTAGGTTACGTATTTCTGATTTTCCCTCCGATTATTTGCTTGCGGGGTATAAAATTTTCGTGTTAAGGTTTGGGTACATTATCGCTTCCAATCGGAAAATATGACGGCTGAATACAAAAAACAACCCAACAATTCCTGGGTAGAATTCCTCTCCTTTGCCAAGGGGAAATCGGATCTTATGGAATTCAACAATTGGCTAGCACCCATTGTGCTTCTTGAAGCTGAAGAAGAGGTTGTACTCGGCGTACCCAACATTTTCGTGCAGGAATATTTGCTAGAGAACTTCAAACAAGATCTACTCCGTTTTTTGCCTCTCAAAAAGTCGGGAGATCTAGCTCTTCGTTTTGTAATTCGCGAACCAGAAAAACGTTCTATCCCTTCGAAAAAGCGCCCTTCACCTGCCTCAATTTCTAGCCTCAATCAGCTCTATACGTTTGAAAATTACATCGAAGGCCCCAGCAACCAATTTGTGAAGTCTGCTGCTATGGGAGTTGCCAATAGACCTGGTAAGTCGTACAACCCTCTTGTGATTCATGGAGGCGTGGGCCTCGGCAAGACGCACCTTTTGCATGGGATCGGCCACTATGCAACAAAGCGACATAGAAAACTTAGGGTAGGCTCGATCACAACTGAGGCATTCATCAACGACTTTGTCGACCACCTACGCAAAAAATCTGTAGACCAAATGAAGAAGCACTATCGCTCTCTCGATTTGTTTCTTTTAGATGACATTCAATTCTTGCAAGATCGCCTCAATTTCGAAGAGGAGTTTTGCAACACTTTTGAGATCTTGATGCACCAGAATAAACAGATTGTGATCACCTCTGATAAACCCCCCTCGCAACTACAGCTCTCCGAACGGATGATCGCTAGAATGGAATGTGGACTGGTCACGAACGTGATGGTTCCCGATTTGGAGACACGAGTCGCTATCACGCAATACAAAGCAGAAAAAAAGGGATTGCACCTCACCTATGAGGTAGCCTTTTACATTGCTGAACACATCTACCAAAATGTGCGGCAAATTGAGGGTGCTGTAAACCGCCTCTCCGCCTATTCAAAACTTCTTGAGTTTGACGTCACGGTAGATATGGTAGAAAAAGTGCTCTCTCACCTTTTTCAAGAGCATCCCCAAAAGCGGATTACAGTGGCGCAGATCTTGCAATGTGTCAGCTCCATTTTTGAGGTCAAAACGCAAGATATTCGGAGTTCCTCCCGCCTCAAGCCCATTGCTAAGGCACGCCAAGCTGCCATGTACCTTGCAAGAGAATACATCGCAGGCTCTTTGAGCAAAATCGCCGAGGAGTTTGGCAAAACCCATTCTACTCTTCTTCACGCTTGGAATACTGTCAAAAAAGCGATCGGAGGAAATGACGTGCTCCGTAGGCAAATCGCTATGGCCGAGCGCCAATTGGGAGTGTCGCCTCATCCTGATCAAAAATCTGTAGAAGATAGCAATTAGGCCTATCTTTTTTCGCCTCACTTGCACCCTCTTTTCCTTTACAAAGGATCAGTGTGTTGCTCTCTTTTTGCGTCTTTTTCCTAAACCTTACCTTGGAAAGAAAGCGCCATCGCTGAGTGCGCGCTAGGGCCACCCCGATCTTAGGAAGGAGCGCTCCTCGTAAGAGCTCTAATAAGGAGCTCGGCACGAAAAGGTATTCGATGGGCCAACACAACGCAATGAGTTGCGCTTGCAAGAGGGCAACGAACCCAGAGAGGTAGTAGTGCAAGCGTCCTCTCTCCATCTCTTTGTAAAGAGTAACAAGAGGACTCCAAGAAGAGAACAATGTGCTTTTTTGCAAATCTCCCGCATCTGCTCTTTGCGGATGCAAATATTCGATGTAGGTTTGGCAAGAAGAACAAAATAAAGTAGTACTTGGACAATCACAATGGATACACCGCTCAAGAAATAGCATCGGACTCAAGAGGAAAAAAAGCTACTTTTCCTCTTCAAACCCACCTGGGGATCATGTAGATTCCCAGTAATGGAGAGGATGAAATTTTCGGTAAATTTGAAAAGTACAAACTGCTTCATCTTGATGTGAATGCTCAGCTCACCAGACAAATCCATAAAGGGAAGCTCTCCCCTTTTCTCAGCTAGAAAAAATTGCGAGCGCTCCCCTTCGGAGAAACTGTTGCTCAATTCCGTGAGGATGACTTTTCCATCTTGAATAGCAAAAGTAACGTCCCCTTTTACAGGGATCAAAAGCTCGAGATCTAACCCGAAAATTCTTCCCAAAATATCTGCTGGGAAGTCAAATACACTATGACCTCTTTTGAAAGAATTGATGAAGCAAAGCTCTCCCGAAGCTTTGCACGCTCTCGGATCGGAGAAATTGAGAGCAAAGTCGTGGATGCGCATATCGCGCACAACCAGCGGCTGGATAGGACCAAGAGGCTTACCAATTTCCTGTAGCAAAGAGGGCCGGATCTCGTTCATAGCGATGCGTGGAATAGAAAGGTGCCAGTCGTCTTCTTCGTAGGCGCAAATAAGCTGGGGAATTTTCAAGATTCCAGAAGAATCGCTGATCTTGAGCTCTTGCAGATGGATCGCACGCGAAGAACAATCAATTTGGGAGAGTAAGGTTTTAAAAGAGTACCCCATCGCCTCAAACTGCTTACCTAGGCAGATACCTTGAAAGGCGTAGTCAAAGTTTTGTAGGTCCAAAGTAAGTTGCCCACACAGTTCATATCCTCTGCCCACATCATAGGTAGACAAAAGCGTGCTGATCGGATCTGCAAATAGGTGGTGGGCTTTAGAAAAATCCACTTTCAAGGTACCCGACAAGGTGCCTGGCATTTCTGAGGGGTGAAACGAGGCATCGATTCCGCAGAAAGCTCCTTGAATGCTCTGACAATAGATCGCTCCATTTGGATCTCTTTGCCAGATGATCCGCAAAGGGAGATCTTCGAGCTCTCTCTCTTCGAAAACAATTTGCCCCTTACCCCGATCTTGCCGTTGCATTTCCCCTTGCAAGCGGCAATACGAATCGGCAAGAGGCGCGTAGCACTCCCAGGAAACTTCTTTGTTCGTACAGGAGAAAGCTACCTCTTCGAAGCGGTATGTTGCGTCTGCTAAAGGCAAGGATAGCTCTGCCATTGTGCAAGAAAAACGCTCTCCTTCTTCCTCGATGCGGATGTCTGCAGAGATGCGAATATCGCGTGCAAGCGACATCTCTTCTTGCAACCAACCGACAAAAGAAGAGGGCAGAAGGGGGTCTAGCAAGGAAACCGCTACCTCTTGAGGTAAGTAAAAGGCAACATCTTCTAACAAGTACTCTCCTCCTCTATAAGCGAGAGCTCCTACCTGAAAGCGGAGATCATCTCGATCCCAACTAGGGCTCACTGCACTGAAGTCAAGCCCTGTAACAAGAAGGCCTTGGGATAGGGAATAGGAGAGATGGAGAAGAGAGCTGTTGGTGCAAGCCCAAGAGTTTTGGTAGTAAAGTGTCTCTGGCTCAATATCGAGATCGAGATCAAACAGCCACGGCCGCTCTTTGGTCGGCAGCTCAACTGAGGCGTACCCGGAAGCGTATACTCTACCCGCAACCTCTCCTCGCGGGAGAACGAGGGATTGCAGCTGATCTACGTCAAATTCCAAACGCTTGACTTGCATCAAAAATTTACCCATTCCTTTGGGGGAAATAGCGAGCTGGGCGACCCTCGTCTCGTCTTGGTAAAGAGAGAACTGAGGAGTATGGCTCTCTTTAGAGTGGGAAAATTCTGCAAAGTAACGCCCAAAGCGCGCTTCAGCATCCCAACCGTCTTCTTGGCTCTGCGCGCGAAAAGAGAAGCTAGGAACGTGGTATTCTCTCCAATAAAGCTCTTCACCATAGACATCAAAAAGAGCGCCTCTCTCATCGAATAAGTAAGCGACATCTAAGCGCCCCCCTAATGAATTTTGCTGCTCAACAAGAGCAAAATCGTGCATGCCCAAAAAAGAAAGTACCACAGGCATTCTTTGCGCAATCGATTCGACGGAAAAAGAAGCAGCGAGCTGGAGATGCTCTAGATGGAAAGTGTCTGCAAAGAGGCATTCCTCGATTTGCACCTTTTGCCCTAGGATTTGCGTCCTGCGAGGACAAAACTCCAAGGCCCATCCTCCCGCAAGAGAGGGACGCACTGAACCCGCAGCGCGCAAAACATCCCAATACTCTTCTTCTACGTGCAGATCAAAAACGTACGCGCCTTCACCCGTTCTTTGGATGTAAGGCAAACAGATGGCATACTCTTGCCCTTGTAGATCGAGGAGCGCAGAACAGCTAGCCTCGGCAGGCAGTAGACTCTCAGAGGTATAATGGAGCTCTGCAGAAATATTTTTTAGGCGCGCTCTTTGCCCCAAAAGCGCTTCTCCTCTTTCTAATGCAAGGTGGCATCCCCAGGTAAAATCTTCTTCAAAGTCTGTAGAAAAATAGCAGCCATCGCCTACAGCTGTTATTGCACCATCTAAGCGAAGAAGGCAAGAGCCTATTTTCTTATCAAGTAGGGTATGCAACGAGCGGAAGGGGCCTTCCAACGCTCGACAGTGGATATCTAGCTTTGCTCGATCGCGAAAATCCAAACAGACATCTCCCGATAGAAGTAGCTCTTCGTGTACACAACGCACGTGGGAAGCTTTGAGAAAATTGCGACGCATCGACAAAGGCCCTT
Organism: Chlamydiota bacterium; assembly: GCA_039179045.1. GTDB lineage: Bacteria > Chlamydiota > Chlamydiia > Chlamydiales > SM23-39 > JBCAXK01. The sequence goes on from JBCDEZ010000049.1 coordinate 5,690, forward strand.
CGAGCTGGGTGAATGTGAGGCCCATATGGGGTATCGTAAGATGCGCGTCTTGCATCAAAGCATCAAAATCCCAGCTAGACTCGGCAAAATCGTAACTAAAAGAGAGATTGTGCGTATTCTTCAAAGAGAAAATAGTGCCGTTTGTCTCAATTGCATAACCGGAACCTTGCAGGGCAAAATGGGCCCGTTTTTTTTGGTACTGCATGGACAAATCTGTAATACCGAAAAGAGTGCACGCTGGGAGAAAAGCGCTATACTTCTCGATATCGATCTCCTTTGCACGCATCCATGCGTGGTGTACTGCGAACAGATGAGGTGCTTTGAGGCCAAGATCAAGACCAAACGAGATCTCCTCGTCTCCAATTTGTGTGCTTCCAAAGATCAAAGCCTCATCTTGTTTTCTTTTGAGGGAAATGCTTGCGCTGAAGGGAAAATCAAATGCGCCTCGCCCAGGGCCATAACGGTCGAAAAAAAGACCTGTACTGCCCTTGACAAGACTCGTTAAAGAAAACTCCTCTATAGGCCCTGAAATCTCCACGTGATGCATCAAATCTGCCATCACAAAGCAACTGCGCGAGGGGACGATGTACCCTTGATCGATCACGATCGTCGTAGTGAGCTCTTCAAAAGCAACCCCTGCGAAAAGCGCTTCGCCTCCCGCTACGGCTAACTGCAAGGACAAAGAGGAATAGCCATGCAAATCGTAGCTCCCCTGCAAAAAACACTGCTCTGCTCGCAGAGCTCCCTGTTTTGCAAGCAGGTGCAAAGAGGCATCCTCTACTGCGATCTCACCTATCTCGAGGCTCGTGTACATCCCTTGTTCGTACAAGAGGCTCGCATCAGCGCTCAATGTTCCCTCCAAAAGGGCAAGAGCGCGATCGCCTGCGTAGAAAAATCCTGCCAATTCTTGCAACGCTGTAAGTTTTGCACTCTGAATTTCTCCACAAAAAAAGTGCAAAGCAATCGATCCCGAATCCTGCTCAAAGGCCTTGCACCCTAATCGATTACCCTCTACTTCCAAACTCATGTCGAGCCAGTTGGCACGCTTGCTGTGGAAATACCCACGGAGGTCCCCTTCGAGTTTGTGCCCTGCTCGATCCCAAGCGGATAGAAATAGTTTGGGACCGATATCGGGATGGAAAGAACACTTGGCATCGATCCCTGCAAGATGCGGCTCTTCTCCTAAAAAAAGCGCCCCTCCTAAAACTTGTGCGGAAAGGAATGTATTTTGCCACTCTGAAAAAAGCCACTCTCCTAACACGCTACGGGTAGATGGGTCTTGCCCGGGGTAGCGGCAGGATACAAAAAGTCTATCTGCTGTGAGATGGTAGCCGTTGCCTTCTAAAAACGCGCCGTTGACTGTTGCCTCTAAAAAATACTCGATGGGATGACCCTGCCGTATTGCTGCCTGGAAAAGACCAGAAGCGCGTCCCGAGGTGTGCCGAAAAAAGGTCGTGCCTTGTGGGAAGAAGCGACCCAGCTCAGAAATCTCAGACATGTCCACGTCTTGCATGTGCAAGGAGACGACTAGATCTCGTTCATCCCTTGTGAAATGGCAAGAGGCTGCCGATTTTTCCGATACAATCTGGTAGCTCCAATGAGAATGAGGCTCTGAAAAAATCTCAGCCGAAAGGGTTTTCTGCGTTCTTGCATCGTGGAGCGTGACTTTTCCTCGGTCCATCTCTACCTGAAGCATTTGCGGAAAAGGGCATGTCAAATCGAAACAACTGGTCTGTTCTTTTTGCACTACCAAAAGATCGGGAGAATGCAAAGAAAGCGCGCAACGAAGTCCCTCTGGGCCCCAAAGAGGGCGCACTTCTAAGCTATCGATCTCACAATAGTAAGAACGGTCTTTATCCACCCGCTCCGCTCGCACTCCGTAAAAGGTAAAGGCACCTGAGGCATACTTGCTTTTTTGTGCCGTAAGGCTAATTCCCCAACGTTCTTGTAAGGCTCTACGCAACAGGTAATCGCTTACACGGGTGAATGTCGCTCTCCAAAAAATCGCTGTACTGAGCAAACCAAAAAAAAGGAGAAGAAGAAAAAAGCGTTTGCCCATAAAAGAAAATATTACTGAGTAGCCATACTTATGATCATAAACCAATGGAAAATAAAACGAAAAAATTTCCAGGAGAGAAAAGTCGAGTTTTGCAAAAAAGCGCGTAACCCATACGCAACTTTGCTCAGATAGCACCAGGCTCGTAAATCATAGATCCAAACGAATAGCCCACCTTGCAACACTCTACTTGCACTCAGTCGCTGATTGTGGATAAAGAGAAAAAAAGACATCCAACCTCTCTTGATTCCTCTTATCTGCGATCATTGATCCCACATTCCGCACCCCCTCCGCAAGGATAGGTGAGGAAATCTTGATTTTTTTTGAAGAAAATGAATTTATGTAGATATTTTTGCCCCTCGCTGTTGTAACCTCCATCTCTTTATTGCAAAAGAGAAGTGATGGAAGAGTACAAGAGCAAAAATTTTGACCGTCTAGGCATGGTCGCTATCGTATAGATAGGTTTACAACGGAAAGAAACAGGAAAAACGGTACCCAGCCAAACGGGAAAGCCGATACAAAAACCGAGTTTACAATGGATTTTCCAGCTATTTAAAGGAGTGCATCTTCTGCTTAAGAAGAATGCATCTCAAATACACGAAATTGTATTGAATCTTAATCCTACTCAACACCATATACTTAC
>JBCDEZ010000050.1:0-8140 GCA_039179045.1 Chlamydiota bacterium
CTTCTATGGATATTCTTACATCTCGAACTCTACCCATCTATTCGGATTGGTCGGAGTGGTCATCCGATATACTGCTCACACCGCTAAGAAACTGGTATGAGATAGCTGGAGAGGGATTCTTTGGCAAGATTACCCTAGTCGTCGTAGGCATTCTCACATTTCCTTTTTCTGCATCCGGAGCACTTCTCTCCTGCTATTCTTCTACGAGAGAGATTCAGGCCATAGGTCCTGATGATTTACACAGTGCCCTGTTTTACCTCAATCAAGCGATAAAGCAAGGAAAAGGTCCAATAGCTGCAGATGCTCTTCACAAGGGAATTGAGAAATTTTGTTCTAGGCAGTTTGCAGAGGAAATTAGTCGTAATGATCTGTTACTTTGTGAAATTGATCTTTTTTCTTATACTCCAGAACAGTGGCTGTCTCGCTTAGCGTGTGCACCTATAGGTACACTAGAACGTAAAAATGAGTTGCTCAAGGCTGGTTTGCGAAAAATTTTACTTTCAGAGGTGGTTCTTGTCTCTACCCAAGATCCAGACAGCTCTAGTCCCGTCAGATACGCGATTCCTCAGAACCCTAAGTCGCCCATTTACATGATTTCTGAAAACCCTGAGTCGCCCGTTTTGTGCATTCGATCTGGAGATTACGGTGTAAAGAGGTACGAAAAACATGCTTTGAAGTGTTTATTCCGCGATCTTTGTAGAAAAAATAGTTCCAGGCGTGACCGAAGCACCGGTCTAGGAATTTTTTACTCGCGATTCTCTCCCGATCCAATTTACGTAGAGGGAGGACTATCCATGCCGTGTAGGATATTTTTAACGGAAGTAAGGTATATGTGTTACACTGAAGAAGAATTGCAAGCGCGCATAGCCTTGTCTCGTGAGATCGGGGGTTACATAATTCCTGCTTTTTTTGAGAAAAATCGCGATCTCTCACCCACCTTTGAGAACATATCTCTCCACTTATTCAAAGAGCCAACCGCAAAAGAATACATCCACGTGTTCCTTTCCGCAGTTATGCAAGCAGAGGATCAGGTCGAAGGGGCAAATGCGCCTTTTACTCGTAAAGAACACTACGATTTTATACGAACTTATGGGGGGAAATTTGTACAAAAGGCTAGGGCGTCTATACGTAATGCCCAGAAAATGGCGCGTATATTGTTCACTAAAAGAGATTACATGATCCGGCAATGCAAGAGGATTGCTTCACGTGCTTTAAAGCGCCCTGCATCTATTCCTTCTTCGATTGTGATACCGAATTTTGCTTCTATTTCTATAATACGTTTTCAGCTAATGTACAGCAAAACCTCCATACTCACAAATATTGTTCAGGAACTTTGCTTGGTTGAGTACTACGTTCGGGAACTAGAGCGGAACTTCAATAAAGCAAAAGAGCAGAGAAACGGCTTATCGTCGGAACATCCATACTTTCCGTTTGAAACTGTGCTCAAAGCGTGTTTTAAAGAGTGCCTACCCAAAGAATTGAAAGAGAAAGATCTAGAAGTTTGTCAGGAGTTTTTAGGCTTCATTGTAGAGGGATGCTGGAATATACCTATTTCAGCTGAGGAACGGAACTGTTATACCCGATCCGATTGAAGAATTGGGTTAGATAGAAGAATAGAGATGGGAGCTATTTGCGATTCGTTTCTTCAGTTCGTGGAAAAGTTCTGCTGAGGATAAACTCTCCCAAAACTCCACCTTTTTGCTTCTGGAGAATTTCCTTACAACTCTTCATTGAAGATAGGTACATCATCGTGGGAGCTATCTTTGACGCTTCTTATGCTCTTGGCAGTAGCTTCATTCTATTCCTACGTCATTGAATCCGTATCCTGTGTTTTACTGCATCTTGTAGGCCTTGTTGAAAAAATCTGATTTTTTCAACAAGGCCTCTACTTGCTAGAGATAGCTCAAAAGAAAAAAATTATGTAGACCGTTCTTTTCAAAACCTGCAGCTTGCGATCAAGCGTGCAGGATTTCGGTATAGTGTTTGAGGAGCCTCACAGCAACGTTAGGGCATTCGGAGATGATGCTCATCAAGTTGGAGCGGGATAAAATCAAGAGAATAGCATCACTCGAACAGGTAGCTGTATAACTTCGCGGCTGCTCATTGAAAAGAGCTTCATCCCCGAAAAAGTCTCCAGTCTGCAATGTCTCTTGAGGTGTTTTCTTTGTGGAGAGTACGCTCCCTTTTGCAATCAAATACAATGAGTTCCCTACCTGCCCTTTCGTAAATACGGTTTCCCCTTTGTCGTACTCATCTTGGTGGACCTTATCGGCAATTGATAGGAGAAAATCGAGGTCGAGATCGGAGAAGATATCCACTTTTTTTAAGAAAAATGCGGTTTCAATAAGATTGAGTTGTTTCATGTTCTTTTAGCTCATCTTTGTAGGTGGGTGTGTAAGGGGTTGCTCTTCCGAAGCGCTCTTGCTTCCAGTGCACTGGTTTGATGCTCGCTTGGAGCCTAGCTGCTACAATCCGATCGAAAGCGGAGGGGGACTGCTCGAGCTTATGCAAAATATCGGGAAGCTCCAAGTCGATATCCTTTGTAGCGTACTTTTTGTAAGCGGCGTGTTTCTCTTCCCAAGGCACCTCTTCGATCAGGGGAAGGATCCAGGAAAAGACATGTGCATCACAGCTCATTTCAAGAGCTTCTACAGCGCTGCTGTGTACTTTGGCATTCGAGCTGTGTAAGGAGATTACGAGAAGTTCTGGATCTTCCACCTGACCCACAGCTCCTAAGAGATGGATCATGAAGTCAATAACCGATTGGAAGCTTGTCAAAAGAGTCTGCGTGAGATCTTTTAGGGGAATATCTGGGTAGGCTTTTTCGGCGGTATTGCCGTAGTAGAAGTAGAAGTAAGCTCGCTCTTTTTCCACATGCAAGATCTCCTCGAGGTGAGCCTGCAGGTGGATAGGGGAAAGTCTCATCAAGATCTTACTGGCTAAAATCCGCGGCCTGTCGGGAATGCGTACATCTTTGAGGACACCAAGAAGCGTGGGAATATTTTTGGGTCCCATCTCTGCGATGATCTTCTCGGTAAGACGTCTTTCTACAGGACGGAAGTGCACTGTTTTTAGAAGGATTTTTTCCACTGTAGAGGCGTCGGAGAATTTCCCAAGGGCTCTCAAACAGTGTATGCGCAGCTCCGAGTCGGTTTCTTCTTGTAGGAGGGTCAGGATGCTTTTTGCAAAGAGGTAGAGCGAGGGATTGCTGATCGTAGAAAGCGCGCTTGCAGCCTCTCTACGCACCTCTAGGCTCGGGTGGCGCAAAAGGGCGCACGCCTTTTGCGCCGAATCGATAGAGGGAAGCTCTTTCAAGAGCTGAAGACCTATGAGTACTTCTTGCATGTCCGAATGCCCCAGCATCCGATCGAGCTCCCGACAGGAGAGGTCGAAAGAAGAAGCATCTTTGCTCCCCTTTTGCAAGGTCAAGATCGCAGAGGCACGGATCCAAAGGGGAGATTTGCCTCCGAGATGCCCTAAGGCGTTTTCTATCGAAAACCGCCCTCGCTTTGCTAGATAAAAATGGGACTTTTGTTGGAACTCCCAGGGGGAATAGCTATCAGACCAGGTAGACACCCTTTCTAAAATGGGTTGCTCTGCATGGCAAAAAGAGCGGTCAAGAAGGGCGAGCAAGCTCACCTTCCCCTTGGGACTGAACCGCTCCATTTCTTCTACGATCAGGGGAATGGTACTTCGATCTTCGAAAGCAAGCAGCGTGCTCATAGCAAGCAGCTTTTCCTCCTCTTGCTCGGAGGCGAGTTTTTTGCAAATGGCCTCTTTGGCGTATCTTTTTTCTCTACGCGACCAAGAAGCGGTCCAGGTGGCAAGAGTTTTCTCAAAGCGTAGGACCTGCTCTTTTAGATTTGCAAAAAGAGCTTTGGAGTAAAGAGCTCGAAGAAACAGAGTCACCAAGATCAGACCAAACGAAAGGAGTAGACCAAAAGCGCGGCTCTGGTAGGAGGGCAGGAAAAAGAGCATAATTGCTGAGATCATCATACCGATGGGCTCGAAAAAAGAGTCATTGACGATCCGCACCTTCGATTTGAGTTTGACAGGAACCGCCTTGGTGAGGAGGTTGAAGCTGTTGTCCTCTAAAGTAAATGCGATGCCATCGGTTGCAATCAGTCCCAAAATCGCAACGGGTACGGTGTCTCGAAAGACCCAGAACATGTAGACAAGAAAGAAGAACATAGGAGGGAGAACGACAATGTTTGTGAGTCCCATCCGCTTCACAAAGGGACGGTAGAGCAGCCCACCTACGAACACGTTGCCAAAGGAGATCCAGGCTCTGCATTTCCCTAAGAACTCTGAGACATTGTTCGCGGTAAAGTTGCTTTGAAGAGCTCTTTCTTGAAAGGCGCGGTCAAACGTTTCCATGTAGTTGAACTCGGTGGTGGTGAGGGTAAACTCGTGCAGAAGGCTCAATGCGAGGAGGGAGATTGTGTAGGGGGATTGGAGCAGCTTGCGGATCATCGAAGAGAGGGACTCCCGGTCTCCTGAGAAAATCCCTTCTATAGTGTCGTCGTGAACTGCGGGCGTTTTTTGCGTGATGTTTTTGGCCTCTCGAAGAGCGAGGAGAGTCGAGGCTGCGCTAATCAGGAAAAAACTCTTTGTTCCAAGGTAGCTGAGGAAAAGGCTGATGCACCCACCCGAGAGAACCAGCCCGATGAAATAAGCAGCGCTATAGAGGGAATAGACTCTTTTTGCATCTTGCAAGTCGTGGTACTGGTCGATGAAGGTCCAGGCAAGTGCTAGAAAAACCGAGAAAAAAATCCGGGAGTAGATCTTCATCCCATACCAAAATCCGAGAGGCAACTCTGACATTTCGTAGCAAGCTAGCAGGCAAAGGATGCCCGCTGAAAAAGCGAGAAATACGACAAGAGCCCGGCAAAGGATCCAGTAGGGGCTGCGGCTGCGCAGCAAGTAGAGGATAATCGAGGAGGAGAAGATGAGCGCAGCTGCGCTGATGAAATAGGCGAGGGGAAGACTAGAGGCTCCCGCGTATCTTAGAAAGAGGCCGTCTACGAGAGTTTCGAAAGATGAGGTGGAAAAAGCCCAGAAAATTGCGAACTGCACGAAACGCAACGTCGCAAGACCCTCACCGGGGTAGATACCGAAAATTTTTCTTAACGTATTTTTCATAAGCCCGTTTACAAGAGATCAGCCATTATCTTCCGCCCATTTTAAGGCATTTGGAGCGTGCTTTCTAGTGGAATTTTTGCAGGTTGTTGGGTAGACTAGGTTTTCAAAGATGGAGAAAAGATTCGTATGGAGAAGAGAAAAGTTGTTATTATTGGTTCGGGTCCTGCAGGCTACACAGCTGCTGTTTACGCTGCGCGCGCCAACTTAGAGCCTGTTCTGTTTTCTGGTTTCTTCTCCGGCCTTGAAGGGGGGCAGCTGATGACAACAACCGATGTAGAAAACTATCCAGGCTTTCCCGAAGGGATCTTGGGACCTGACATGATGCAAGCTTTCAAAAAGCAAGCAGAGCGCTTCGGGACCACATGCCTCCAAGAAGATATTCTCTCTGTGGATCTGGGAAAGGCCCCTTTTTTGTTGCGTGGGAAAAAGCGGGAAGTAGAAGCAGACGCTGTGATCATCGCGACCGGAGCGTATGCAAAGCGTCTCGATATCCCTGGAACCCGAGATGGAGAATTCTGGCAGAAGGGTGTCTCCTCTTGCGCTATTTGTGATGGAGCCGCTCCCATATTCCGAGACCGAGACGTCTACGTGATCGGTGGAGGAGACAGCGCTGTGGAAGAGGCGATATTTTTGACTAAGTATGCGAAAAAAGTCTATATCGTTCATCGAAGAGACGAGCTGAGGGCCTCAAAGATCATGGCCAAGAAAGCTGTAGAACATCCAAAGCTTGAGATTCTTTGGGACTCGGTGCTCGAACGGGTAGAGGGAGATCAGGTGGTCCAGTCGGTCTCAATCAAGAATTGCAAAACTGAAAAAATCGAGAAAAGAGAAGCTGGGGGGGTCTTCTTCGCAATCGGGCACTCTCCGAATACAAAATTTTTGGATGGTCAGCTCGAACTCTCCTCGTCTGGCTATATCGTTGTGGAAAAGGGGACGAGCAAGACAAGCATTGAAGGGGTTTTTGCAGCGGGAGATGTGCAAGATGACCGCTACCGTCAAGCGGTAACCGCCGCAGGATCGGGCTGTATGGCAGCCCTCGATGCGGAAAGGTATCTATCTGACCGTTCTTTATGAATAGACTGCTACAAATCCCCCCACTTTTCTTGTGGGTCATTGCGTTTCCCCTCTCGCTTTTTTCCCTGGAAAAGGCCCCTTGGTTCAGCGACGTCTACGAATTTCATCTCCTTACGGGCTATACCTATAGCGACTATTCGAGCATCGACCGTTCCACTTCTCCTGCCTCCTCGCGGGACCACCGCTTAGCCACTTCTTTGGAGAGCTCCCCCTCTCCTCAATGGAGCATCGACGGTGATGTGGAGTTTGTCGATACGACCCGCCAGTCATGGAGCTTCCAATCGATAGCGGTCCAGGGAAGATATCTCTGGCTCGATGATATGATCGGCGATCTCTTGAGCCTGGCTACGGGCTTATCGGCTCGGATCACCTCAAGACGCTCTCTTAAAGATGTGAGCTGTCCCTACCATGGATTCGGAGAGTTTTTGCTTCACCTCTCTTTCGGGAGGGAATTCGATCCGAACCGCTACTTCCGTTACCGGTTTTGGGGCTACACTTCACTTGGCTTTGCTACAAGTGGCTCTCCCTGGCTATCTGCTTCTGCCGCATTTGAGGGGAATTATCAGGATCTACATAAGGGAGCGCTTTTTTTGGATGGAGGACACGGCTACGGGAAAAGAACCAAAGTCGATCCCCTAAAATTTTTTGGCTATGGGCGGATCCGCTACAAATTCCTTGATTTGGGATTACGCTATGGCTATCAGCTTGGTGTCGCTGGGACTATTCGCGTGCAGTACAAAAGAAGGCTCCTTGCAGGCGCCTATCCAGAAGGGGTAAACTTTTGGACCGTTTCGTATCTTTTGCCTTTCTCTTTTTGAGCGCGATCTTTTTTCAAAGCTATCCGTTCATTGGATGTACCGAAAATGGGGATATTGCGTGCTTTTTGACCGATTTGGAGTGCCAAAATCAAAACATACACGCCCCTACCGAAAGGACACTTCTAAAGTGCCTGCACGAGCATTTTCTGAAAAATTTCTATCCCTTTTTTTGCCAAGGCCAGAGCCTTTTTCTCCTTTTTTGCGTCCTTTCCACGACAGCGTAAGCAACTGCGTACTGTTTTTCATGGCTTAAAGAGAGATGTATTCTCGGGTCATCAAAATATGCGGCTGCTTTTTGCGAGAGAAGGGCGCGCGGCCCACCTTGATGTGAGCGTAGGATCTCTATATCGTGCCAGCCGAGATGTTTCCCAATCCCCTCTCCTAGCGCTTTGGCTACTGCCTCTTTCGCTGCAAAGCGCACTGCCAAGCGCAAAGAAGGGTCTCGGTGCTTGTTTGCGTAGGCGCGTTCTCGTTTTGTGAAGACCCTCCGCAAAAAATGCTCCCCATACCGTCCGATAGTGTTTCGGATTCTGTCTACGGCGATGATGTCCACTCCGATTCCTTTGATCATAGGATGATCACCTTTGCGGGAGGTATACGCTGCTCTTTCATAGGGAAACCTTTTTCTATCAAGTGTGCGTAAGTAGGGAGGATTTTACAAGGATAAGTAGAAAAAACGGCAGGGGGATCGCATTTACATTTCCTTGCAAAAAACTTCTTCTAGGTTGTTTCCGTTCATACAAAAATAGTTTTGAATCCGTTTTAGACTTTTCTTGCCCTGTACTGCGCGAAGAATATTTAATGCCCATTTTCTAGCTAGAGACATGTTCTCAGGAGAGTGGTCTTTGGAAATCTGTGATCTGTCTTCATTGAAGGTGGTATCTAATACCCAATGCAATTGGTTTTCTATACCCCAGTGAGACCGGATGCACCTGTAAGCCCGCTCTGCATCCGGAGGTAGAGAAGAAATGTAAAGCCGTCTTTCTCTGGTTTTCTTTCCTTTGATTTCTCGAGTAGATTCAAGCAAAATTGCAGAACGTAAACCAGGCCATTGATGTTGCTGCGTAAGATCTCCTAGACACTCTGTTGCCCACACCTTGCGGGTA
>JBCDEZ010000051.1:0-7802 GCA_039179045.1 Chlamydiota bacterium
CATCGACGGGTCTTGGAGGAACGGAGACGATTACGATGCAAGAGGGCGCGATCTTCCAGCCTCTCGATGGATTTTCTTCGAGCCGCCCGATCACTTTGGTAGGGAATGCTGCTATTCTTGTAGACGGTAGTGCATCGGCCACTCTTGCAGGAGCGATTTCTGGTTCCTCAATTCTTGGGAAAAATGGTACAGGCACGTTGATTCTGGAAGAGAACAATACGTTCAATCTTCTTGCGTTCAACGCCGGAACTATTTCGATCAGCAACGGGAATCAGTTGGGGAATGGAGAGTTGGTATTCAATGGTGAAGCCACTCTTGTGACTACGCAGACGCTTGAGCGCGGTAATACTCTTAGGATGGATAATGGGACTGCCGCAGGCACGATCGAAGTGGCAAATGGCACGACGTTTACGCATTCGGGGCTACTGCTTGGAGCTGGCAATTTGGTCAAAACGGGAGGAGGCATAGCCTCGTTCACGAATAGCTTAGGGTTTACAGGACCGATCAATCTGCAAGCAGGGACCTTGTCATCGACGGGTCTTGGAGGAACAGAAACGATTACGATGCAAGAGGGTACGACCTTCCAGCCTCTCGATGGATTTTCTTCGAGCCGCCCGATCACTTTGGCAGGGAATGCTGCTATTGTTGTAGATAGTGGCGCATCGGCCACTCTTGCGGGAGTAATTTCTGGTTCCTCAATTCTTGGGAAAAATGGTACGGGTACATTGATTCTAGGAGGGAACAATACGTTCAATCTTCTTGCGTTCAACGCAGGAACTCTTTCGATCAGCAACGGGAATCAGTTGGGGAATGGAGAGGTGGTATTCAATGATGCGGCCACTCTTTTGACAACACAGACTCTTGAGCATGTTCTCACTCTTAGGATGAATAATGGGACCAACTTGGGAACGATCGAAGTGGCAAATGGCACGACGTTTACCCAATCAGGACTAGTGCTAGGAGACGGGTTGCTGACAAAAGTAGGGATGGGAACGCTCTCTTTTTCCGCAGGACAAAACTCCTACGCAGGCAATATCGATGTGCAAAGAGGAACCTTCATGGCCGGAAGCTTGGGTAATGGCGGAACCATTGCTTTAGGAATGGATACGACCTTCCAAGCTCTGGGTTCTTTCACTACATCAGATCGGGACTTCCTCATCAACGGGCCTTGTGAGCTACTCGTTGAAGGAGCGGATCGCTTTCTTGCAACAGGTACTTTCACAGGAATGGACGACCTAACAAAAGAGGGAACAGGCACGTTTGCTTTTAGAAATGCAGAGATTGGCTATACGGGCACTATCTTTGTCAACGAGGGGGCGGTAGAGGTAACAACGGGCGGTTCTTTACAAAGCGCTTCGGTAACCGTGCTCCCAGGAGGAACAGTCACAGGAGGAGGCCTTATCGGTCCCACAACGATCAATGGAGGAGATCTCAGAGGAGAGGCCACGCATACAAGCGTTATCGTAAATTCGGGGTTGGTCGCTCCTGGCAACTCGATCGGCACCATCAACGTAATAGGGGACTACCTGCAAGCTGCTGGAGCCGTTTATGAAGTGGAGATCGAGAATTTTGCAAGCGACCAGATCATTGTGGGAGGAACTGCTACGATTGAAAATGGAGCGGTTTTGCGGGTGCTCGAGCCGATGGGAACCTTGCCTAAGGGGACAACTTACGATATTTTGCTTGCCTCTGGCGGTATCAACCAAGTATGGGACGTACAAGATCTGGTTTCAGGAGCTCCCTTCACTGTGGTGTTAGAAGAAGGAGGAACTATTGCAAGGCTGCGCATCGATGCTACGTTTATTTTAGCCGGGCGAGACGTCGGAGAAGGCAATCCTGAGCGTGTTCGGGACTATATCGATGAATTTGATCTCAACAACGATGAAGATTTGCTTCAGGTTATGCTTCTCGCAGAAAAGCTCAATGATCAGCAACTAAGAGATGCCCTCAATCAGATGCATCCAGCTCCTTTTGGCGCTTTTCCCCTCTTCAATATGGATATGATGGCGCTTGTGGGCACTACCTTACAAAGACAATTGATCACAACAGGTCTCAACATGCATGCATGTTCTGATTTGATGATGGAAAACTTGCCTCACTATTTTTGGACGGCTCCCTTCGGCTTTTTCTCAAATACAAAGGAGATTGACGAATTGCGCGGATATGAAACGGCAGCGGGAGGAGTATTGGCAGGCTACGATGTCTCGATTCTTGAAAAGCATGTCTTATTTGGCACGTTTGTAGGATATGATTATACCAATTTGCAGTGGAAGCAATCGGCAGGTAAGGCCACAATCCAACAGCTACTTTGGGGTATAAGAGGAGGGTTTGCAGGATGGGATCTGCTTTGCAATGTCTCTGCCTTAGGGGGAGTCAACTTTTACGATACCAAACGTCATATTACCTTTCCTTCTATCGAGCGCACTGCGAAATCTGACCACCTAGGGGGATTTTTCACCTCCCAAATCGATCTTCTTTGGAATGCCTTCCATTTTTTCGAAGTTTTCGGTTCCGTTGCTTACGACTATCTGCACCAGCAGGCGTATGATGAGGAAGGCGCACACTCTTTAGATTTGCGCGTGTTTGCGCGTGATGACCACTACGTTCGGGGAGAAGCAGGGGGGAGATTCAATCTCTTTTTCGATGCCTCGTATATCTCATGGCGCCTGTTTTCTGGATTGAGTTATGTGCGCAAGTATCCTCTGCAAAATGGCAATTACCGCTCGAAGTTTTCCGATTTTCGGACAGAAAATCCTTTGCTTGTTGTGCGCACTTTCGATCAAAATCTCTGGGCGCTTTCTCCCGAATTCGGTATTGAGCGGACAGGCGATATGCTGATCTACGGCGCTTTTTACAAGGGAGAATTGCATCACGATCGCTATGCAAATGAAGTTGTGATGCGTTTAGGGGTCAACTATTAAGAGGGACAGAAGACGCTTGCTCATTGAAACAAGTTATTTGTAGACCGGAGCAGGGGGTTTTTCTCTATGCCCGGTCCTCTCGCTTATGGGGTCTCAAGATGTCAAACTATGCTACCCACACTCGGTTCAATCTTACGGTTGCTCTACCCCTTTGCTCCGCTCTTTTTTATCTCTACATCACAGACTCTTTGTCCCATCTTCTCTGTTTTGGAGCTGCGTTTGTATGGGGTACGTTTTTCCTCAATCCTGATCTAGATCTTGTGCACCAAGTGAAGCTTTTTTCTCTTCGTGGGTTGTTGACAGCTCCCCTTCGTTGGTATCCTTGGCTCTTCAAACACCGAGGGCTTTCCCACCACTTTTTTCTTGGAACGCTCTCTCGCGTACTTTGTCTCGGCCTGATTTCCTCGCTCGCTCTCTACTTGGTCGATCACACAGGTAAGCTGCACCGATCCTTTTGGATACTATGCTACGCAAACAAAGCCTACCTAGCTTGTGGCTTAGGAGGGCTCTTTCTTGCGGATATCGCGCACCTGTTTCAAGACATTTTGCCTAGAAAAAGGGGGAGGCGTTAAGAAGTCTTTATCCGAATAAAAAGAGCAGGAATCTGTCGGAGATTGGCCCTCCCCGAGCGACAATTGGGGCGAAAAGAAGAGCCCAGAGGCTAGAGCATGGTTTTTAGGATGCAGAATCGGCGCCTGTAACCCACATTCCGCACCCTCTATATCGATCGTATATTTTTTCAAAAGGAGATCCTAATACGGTAAGTATATCGTGTTGAGTAGGATTAAGATTCAATACACTTTCGTATATTTGAGATGCATTCTTCTTAAGCAAAAGATGCACTCCTTCAAATAGCTGGAAAATCCATTGCAAACTCGGTTTTTGTGTCGACTTTCCCGTTTGGCTGAGTACCGTTTTTCCTGTTTCTTTCCGTTGTAAACCTATCTAGACAATAGCGACAATGCCTAGATGGTCAAAATTTTTGCTCCCTTACTCTTCGATTACTTCTCCTTTGGAATAGCGATTTTCTCGAGATTTTGGGACACTCGCTCCGCCAAAGTGGCATCGAAATTGCACTAAAGATCCCCTAGCTCATCGATAGAGGAGTCGCCGCTTTCAATAGACGCCTATTTCAATGGAAGAATTGAATTAGGCAGAAGAAACACAGAGGGGGAGCTATTTGTGATCTGTTTCTTCAGTTCCTGAAAAATCTTTAGACGAAAAGAGAATAAAGTCTTCAAAGATCCCATTTTTTTCTACGAAGAATTTCCTTACA
The DNA here is from genome assembly GCA_039179045.1 of Chlamydiota bacterium. Taxonomy (GTDB): domain Bacteria; phylum Chlamydiota; class Chlamydiia; order Chlamydiales; family SM23-39; genus JBCAXK01. The sequence goes on from JBCDEZ010000051.1 coordinate 4,198, forward strand.
CAATCCTTCAGGCAAGATGGGCTTAGAATAAGAATTGTGAGAATACAGAATAAACGCGCACGGTATCTCTTTTTTAAGATGCAACCGAGATTCTTTGCACGGCATCGTGTGCGAAGGCTCTTGCCAGAGAGTGAGGAGTAGGTATAAGCGCAGTTCTGTCGTCTAGAAATTTGAGGCAGAGAAAGTTTTTCTTTTGCAACGAAGCAGCTTTTTTGCTTTACTTGTTGCGTTTTGAAATGATTTACAACGGAGATACATATGTTCTTTTTATCAACAGGCACACCGATACTCGATTCTGCGCTAGAAGCTAACCCCCCTGAGATTGCTGTTGTCTCCTGCGAAACAGTAGCGGTAGGAGTGGAGTTATCAGAAGATGGGCCTACTCCTAAAACGCTTGTGCTTTTAGATGTGGATGGTCAAGTACAAGAGCTGCAAAGCAGCGAAAATTTGTTTGTTCCCGAAATTGAAGAGGAACAATCCTTTTCTGGAGCGTCTTATCAAGAAGATTCTGAGGATGAAGAAAATGAAGAGCTTTTGATGCTCGAGATGATTGATGAAGAGTCCGCAAGCGATGTGGTGAGTCTACTCGAAGCTTTGAAAGAACAGTATGAAAGCCAAAACTTGGATGCTTTCCGAAAAGCATTGCAAGAAACGGAGATCGATCTAGGAGAGCTCGTAACTGCAGAAGGGGAGTCTCTTTTGCCTATTCACACTCTTTTGGTTCGTCTCGTATATGCTGATGCTCCTGTTGCTTTCGTAGATGCTGTATTTGCAGACCGAGAAAATCTTGATCTCGCTTCCATGAAAGAGGAGAACGAAGAGGGAGTAACTCCTTTACAGGATATGAAAAACATGCATGAAGACTTCAGTACCCAGCTAAAGGAGCTCGAGGTTTCTTTGGAAAGTGTAGAAGAAGTGCTTATTTCAAAAGAGGAAATGCAGCTGCGTCTTGCTAAGCTCGATGTGGCCATTGCTGCGCTGCAATAAGCCTCCTTCAGGTAGGTATTAGGGCTTATCAAAGAGAGGACCCCATGGGTCCTCTTTTTATTTTCTGCATGTAGCCCTCCGCGAGACGCTACCGTTCTTTTAACCATGTATTTCAATATTTTCCCCTTTATAAGGCCCCAGCAGCGCCTGTATGTATCCTTTTGCAGCACGGGTTGCTGTCACGGGTTCTATTCCAGGGAAGTACGTGCCGTACTCTTTTTCTGAACTGGTCAGCAGTGTAGGACTCACCAAGTTGATGCGTACGTTTTTTTTCGTATCCCATGCACGCACAAATGCGGCGAGAGCTCCATTCACAAAAGACAAGATCGATCCTCCTTCGATGAGCACTTTTTGACCAACAATGCCACCTGTTAAGATGATCGAGCCCTTGTCCATATGTCGTAGAGCGGTGGTTGCAATGCCTATTTGGCTAAAAAGCTTTTGCTGAGCGCCTTTTTCTAGATCCTCGACTGTAATCTCATCGACATTTTTGATCGGAACCGAAGCGCCAAAAGCGCAGATGACACCTTCAATAGGGGGAATTTTTCTGAACATTTCCTCTACGGAATGGGGGTTGGTTGCATCCACAAAAACATCTCCACTAGAGCGGCTTGCAGTTACGACCTCAACTCCTTGTTCAGTCAAAAGTGGGACAACGGCTTTTGCTATTTCCCCTTTCGCTCCAATAATCAGTACACGCATGCCGCTGCCTGCGCGTTGCAAAGAGATCTTTCGTGGAGCAGCCTTGCTAGAGTATCGAGAATAACAGCGCCAGGAGCCTGGTAGTAGTGGGAATGAAATTTCGGACCTACTACTTCAAAGGAGTACTCTTCCAAAAGATTGGCAACAGTCGCTTCTTGGTAGGCGCAAAAAGGTTGATTGGAAATAAAAAGGCAACTGCCTGGATCGGTTTGGTTTTTCCAAGCATTTACAGTATCTCTTGTTGAAGGCCGCTTCCATGAATCGTTTTCCCATTGCATGTCTGCCACAATAAACTTGATGGGAATAGACCGTAGTTCTTCGGAAAATAGATGAGTGTCCCAAAGGTACCTCGCCGCCTGTTCTTCAGTTGTACAGCCGGGAGTTGTCCGTTTTTCTGTTTCTCGCAAAGGACGCTTCCCTGTAAGCCATACCAGTTTTTTCGTACGCAATCCTTGTAGAAAAAGCTTTTCTAAAAAGCGCAATCGCATTGCCATAACCGATGAGCGCGCGCCGAAAATCAAAACCGTATCATAATATTCCCTTTGCGGTTCAATAGCGTAATAACATCCGTTGTTCTTTGCCCAGTTCAAGATGATAGCCCGCGTCTCTTCAGGTAGGGGAAGGATGTCGAATCTTTCTAGTTTGGGATCTCTTAGCCAGTCACTTTCCAGCGATTCGACTAGAGGCCGTGTTGGATTATTGCCTAACTCTTGCGCTAGGCGAGCGATCTGCGCATTCGACACAGATGTCTTGGCGAAGAGGCAAGGGCCTGGCAAGAACAAAAGAGTTGAGAAAACCCAGAAAAAGATTCCGAGGGATGGAGACTGTTTTTTTTTCATAAATTACCGAGTCCTATGTTTATGGAATGTACATTTTGTGGAAAAAACCCATACAGCCGTCTTTTGATACTCTCTCACTTCTATTATGAACAGGTGCTTTGAGCTGTGACAAGTGCTTTCTAAACAAAACGGCAAGATTCTACGAAATGCACATAGTTTTTCTCAAGGAAGTAGTTATGGGAAATCTATAGAAAACTAGCAGAAAAATTTTTCTGTCGAATGTAAAAGATCTATTCCTTGGGTCCTTTTTCCTAGATTGGATGTTTGCAAGTTGTAAGCGGTGTGGATGGGCAGTGCTAAATAGGCAATGCTCGCCGGCGATTGTAGTCACAGATCAGATGCTTTATTATTCCCACGCGATTTGCAAATTTTTTAGAAAAAGAAAGAGTTTTTCTTAACTAGCCTTGGACATCGCTGTCTAAGGGTGTGATTAACACGCTCCATATAGCTTGTCTTACCAGTCCCTTTTCCAACGGGTTGATGTTGTTTCCAAGGAAGAACTTCGTAGTACGCATTGAACTTATCTGTGTAAAAGATGGCTTTTTTAGGTCTTCGGGAATTTTCTTAAGCAACAGTTCTACAGACTCACGATTCCGTCGACGTGCATTGCAAGCACTTGCCTTGTCGCGGAATGAAACACTAGCTATAGCCATTGTTGGTTTTTTTATTTCCAACAAAACTCCACTACTCATCCAGTTCAACAATAGCAACCTCAAAGTCTTCTTCTTTACCGGTTATAGCAGCATTAAGATGCTCTGGAAGTTCTGCAATAATACCATGAACAAATTGAAGAAGCCCTGTCATACTGACCGAAAAAATACGGCAAATCCCTGCGGCCTTGTTGAAAAAATCTCTAGGGAAAACTTGATAAAAAGCCCATAAAAAGACGAAGCTTCTTCGCTGTGAACAAAACAATCTAAGGAGCTTCTGATGGGGGTTGTTGAAAAAATCTCTAGGAAAACCTTGATAAAAAGCCCATAAACAAGCGAGGCTCCTTATCTATAAAAAATCTAAGGAGCTTCTGATGCGAAAATGTGATTGGAAAAGATATAACCGACAATTGGTAAAAAGAGGGAG
>JBCDEZ010000052.1:0-7730 GCA_039179045.1 Chlamydiota bacterium
GTAAAATACAAAGTAGAATACTTGCAATTTTTTTTGTGATATAAAACTTGTTGTTTTTTGCTTTCCCTCCATTTTTATCGGGGAGCGCTATGCATAAATTCTGCTTTTTTCTCTTTTTCATAGGCCTGCCTGCTTTTTTAGGGCAGCCACTTTATGGGGAAAAAACCGCTCTCAAAATAGGAGAAATTCCTCAAATCATGTCCAAATTCTTCCGCTATCATGTGGAAAAAAAGGGTTTGGATGCGGAAATTGTGCAGAGATGTTTTGCCCTTTATTTAGAGCAATTCGATCCCGATAGGTGCTATCTGCTCGAGGGAGAGTGCGCCCCTTACCTTTCCATTACAGAAAAAAAAGCGCAAGCAATTGCCTTAGAGATGGAGAAGGGCAATTTTTCGGCATTCTACGAACTCGATGCTTTGATTGCCCGTTCGATTGCGCGTGCGGACAGGCTGCGAGAGGGGCTATTCGTGGCCGTTTTGACAATCTCTCCTGCTGAGCGCACTGCGGGCAAGCGGGGGGAATATGCGCGTACGGAGGACGAGCTGTTCCATCGCATGCGCTTGAAGCTCGCGCAGTTCTACGGAGCGCATGTGCGGCATACGAAGATGGATTCCCCTGAAAGAAAGCGGCAATTAGTAGAGCTTTTTTTACTACAGATACGGGAAAAAGAGTTTCCCTACCTCGGCTTACATCCCTCAGGAGAGATGCTGGACACAAAAGAGCAAGAGCATATGCTCTCTGTACGAATTTTGAAAGCTTTTGCAAAAAGCTTGGATGCACACTCTTCGTACTTTAGCAAGCAAGAAGCTCTTGAGCTGCGATTCCACTTGGAACAGCAGTTTGAGGGATTTGGTATCGTAATAGGTAACAGCATCGATGGAGCGTTTATCGTGCGCATCATACCCGGATCGCCCGCAGAGCAGCAGGGGATTTTGGCAGTGAATGACCGGATTGTAGAGATTGATGGATTCTCCACACGGGGACTCTCTTTTGCGCGGGTGTCGGATCTGATGAAAAAGCGCGCTTCTCCTCAAATTCATCTGGGAGTGCAAAGGCAAGAGGCTGAATCTGTCAGTGATGTTTTCTATGTCCGCCTCAAAAAAGCCCCCATTGTAATGGATCAAGAGAGAATTTCTGTTCGGTACGCTCCTTTCGGTTCCGGGATCATCGGATGCATCACTCTCCGCTCGTTTTACGACAACGGTCAAGGAGTGAATAGTGCAAATGATCTCCAAAAAGCGATCGCCTACCTCCGTTCAGAGGGGGAATTGCAAGGGCTTATTTTGGATTTGCGGGAAAATGGTGGGGGATTCTTAACGCAAGCTGTAAAAGTGGCAAGCCTTTTCATGTCGAGTGGTGTGGTGGTAATTTCTAAGTATGGGCAAGACGAGATTCACTACTTGCGCAGCATCGATCCGAGAAAGACGTATGGGGGGCCTTTGCTGGTATTGACGTCAAAAATTTCCGCTTCTGCCGCAGAAATTGTAGCGCAGTCACTGCAAGACTACGGCTTGGCGCTCGTGGTGGGAGACGTGCGCACTTTTGGTAAGGGCTCGATCCAACACCAAACGATTACAAGCGACAACCCCGATATCTACTTTAAAGTCACTGTGGGCAGATACTACACTGTATCAGGGAAAACAACGCAAATGCGCGGTGTGATTGCAGATATTCATATTCCGACAGGTTTTGCTCCTTTCAGTATAGGAGAAGAGTATTTACAACACTCTTTGTCTCCCGACTCTGTGCCGCCTGCCTATGAAGATTCTGTGGCTGATGTCGATCCAAGGATGCACCCTTGGCTCAGCCAACACTACCTGCCGTATATTCAGAAGAAGACAACAATGTACACCGATATGCTTCCCCATCTTCGGAAGAATAGTCAAGCTCGGATTCGTAAAAACCCTATTTACCGCGCATTTTTGCAGAACCAGGACAAGATCCGGAAGAAATTATCCGGCCAAAGCGGTATTGTAATCGATTGGGTACGCAATTTTGGATTAGAAGAGCTCCAGGTAGAAGAAGCCATGAATGTGCTCAAGGACATCATTTATCTCCAAAGGCAGCAAGAGGCGCTCTCGTCCGAGGCCACACGCTAGCCCGTGAGGGATACAGGTTCCCTTTAGTCGGCCCTGAAAAAAAGCTTTTTTCAGGGCCGACTAAAGTATCTCCCTAACACAGGTGATCGAGAAAAGTGGTGGAAGCTTTTGGGATTGTGCTACGCACGTCAGTGAAGAAGAATAGGGTACCTCCCTTGCTCTACACTGAAAGATAGGGAGCTTTTGTGCACAAGCGTCTATATGCGTGTCTTTGAGAGATTGCTGCAGAATTTGGAAGTACAGTACAGGGAGTATTTTGTGTTCATCGTAGGGTTTTCCATCAGCAAAAATTGGTTGTCTTTAGGCAAGACATGGAATGGTGGTTTTTTAAGCCGGTAGATGTATCCAGGCTATCCATTTCCAATACCTTTACTGGAGCATAGTACATCTACCATATGTTGACTCTTCTGGGGAGACTCTTGATTTGTGAAATGACCGTTTTACATCAGGCAGAGCTCTTTTGGTGGTAAGTTTTTCTTATCCTATTCTTTTTCAACTAATTAAACCTGAATTTCAGATGCAAGAAGGGAGTCTGTTTCTTTTTTTAGAGGATGAAAAGAGTGCCATTTCTTGGTGCAATCGTCTATTTTTCGGAGCATCGACTGAATAAAAAATTCATAATTTAAATTGCTACAGCAAAAAGCTTACCTTTTTGCCCATGGGGTTTTCTTTAGGCAATTTCTCGTTCAATATGAGTATATACCCATTTCATTTGAAGAATTGGGTTAAGCGGAAAAATAGAGATGAGAGCTATTTGTGATTCGTTTCTTCAGTTTGTGGAAAAGCTTTGGACTGGGCGCGGATAAACTATCTTTTTGTTTCTGGAGAATTTCCTTACACAAATCTTCAGTCAAGCTGGGTATATATCGTAAGGAAAAGCCTGGCCATTGAAAAACAGGTATTATACAACCAGTTTTATAGCGCAGTATTGGTTTTGGGGGCAAATCCAATGAGAAAAAAAATAGGATGGTTCTACGGGATGTTGTTGCATTTCTCTGTTCTACAATCTGCAGCTTGGAATCAAAATGGGGATGGTGACTGGAGCATTGCTGGTAGCTGGCATCCTGCCGTTGTGCCAGGTGAGGGATTGGATCTTGTTGCAGAATTCGGTTCGCTCATTACTCAAAGTACGAACATCGGTGTGAATGGAGCTTTCAATCTTCGTACAATGTCTTTTGATAGTGGGTTTGCCTACAGTATCAACCAAATCGACTCGAATGTATTGAGTTTCAATAGCGGTACGGTTGCCTCCTTACGAGGAACGCATGCGATCAATACACCAATCAGTTTTACAGGAGGTTTAAATTTTGATGTAGCTGATGGATCTACAATCGTGATCAATAGAGCAACCGACAGTGCGTCAGGTATGGTAAAAACGGGTGAGGGAATTCTCTTGTTTTCTCTAAATGGCAATAGCTACACAGGGTCTGTTGAGTTGCGAGAGGGTACTTTTGCTGTCGCTAGCTTGGGAGGCTCGGATACGATTACAATCCAAGATGGAGCTGTCTTCCAACCTTTGGGTGCATTTTCCTCTACGCGTCCCCTGATTTTAGAGGGCATCGCAACACTCTTTGCCGGGCAGGCAGATAGCCCTGTTATTGCAGGATCCATTACGGGAACGGGCAATCTCTCGAAAGATGGCCCAGGTCTCCTTACTTTATCAGGTGCGAGCAATGCTTATGGCGCAACCATTATTAAAGAGGGGACTCTCACTCTCACGAATAACGCTCAGCTCGGAACTGGAGATTTTAGCATCAGTAACGGAGGCACATTTTTCGTTCAAGAAGATTTCATCCATGTGCCTGTGCTGAACATTGGCGATGGAGTCCTCAATATAGCTGAAGGAGTTATGTTCAGGCAAACGGGCATTGTTGCAGGATTGGGGTCTCTTATCAAAAGGGGGGAAGGGGTTGCTGTTTTCTCTGGAAATGAGAATACTCATTCGGGCTCTATCAATCTGCAGGAAGGGGTACTTCAGGCCGCGAGCTTGGGGGAGGGGGGTACTATCATCTTGAATGGTGGTACGGTATTTCAGCCTTTGGGCGCTTTTTCCTCCGGCCGACCTTTCACCTTACAGGATCATCCGACGATTCTTGTAGACGGGGCAGACTTTGCTCTCTTGTTGGGAGATATCTCGAGTACTACAGGGTTCAAGAAAGAGGGAACGGGCACTTTGCGGCTGGGAGGGAACAATTCTCTTGGGACTCTCGAACTCAATGAGGGCACCATCTCGATTAGTGATGGGCAGCAAATGAGAGGCGGAACAATTGCTTTCAAAGGCACATCCACTCTGGCGACCACACAAGATCTGACAGGCAACTTCACCTTTGCTATGGACAATGGGGCAAATATTGGAACGATCGATGTTGCAAGCGATACCATCTTTACTCAAATGGGAGATATTGTTGGGGCAGGCGATCTTGTCAAACAGGGGCGAGGAGCGCTCTTTCTTACCAATAGTAAGAATACCTATACGGGCAACCTCCTGATACAAGAAGGAGCTTTGGGAGCAGCCAGCCTGCTCAGTGGCGAAGGCTCCATTACAATGGAAGATTTCACGATCTTCGCTGCGCTCGATGGGCTGACTTCTTTAGACCGGGACTTTGTCCTAAATGGGAACGCGGCTCTTCTAGTAAATGGCGCCAATACCCTTGATTTTGGAGGTACATGCACAGGTTCTTCTGGGAATTTATTCAAATCGGGAGCAGGCACTCTCAATCTCAGCAATTCTGGTATCACATACGATGGGCAGGTAAGCGTAGAGCAAGGGGTCTTACGCGTTTTCGAAGGCGTTTCCTTAGCCAATGCGAACATAACGGTATTGACAGAAGGAATCCTTACGGGACATGGAGCTTTCGGTCCTGTGACTGTCGATGGGGGGATGATTGCGGGAAATGGCACCTACGCAAGTGTGGATTTGAGCGCGGGTAAGATCTCTCCAGGCGAATCGATTGGAACCATCAACGTGACAGGCAATTACGCCCAAGCTCCTGGGTCGGTCTACGAGTTAGAGATTCAAGGTGTCGAAAGTGACAGGATCACCGTTACCGGAACCGCTTCTATTGCCGATGGAGCTATTCTTCGAGTCTTGGAGCCAACAGGTACGATTCCAGCGGGGACAAGTTACGACATTTTCACAGCAGCGGGAGGCATCGACCAACTGTGGACCGCGCAGGAATTGGTGACAAGCATTCCTATAACCCTCACTTTAGAAGAAGGGAGCACTATAGCTAGATTCGTGATCGATACGACCTTGATCTTGAATAACCGCGATCTGGGTGAAGGCAATCCTCCAAGGGTCCGTAATTATATCGATTCCTTGAACCTAAGTCGAAGAGATGACCTCCTCGATCTGATGATGATTGCAGACACGTTGGATGATAAACATTTGAGGGATGCACTCAATCAGACGCACTCGGGGCTTTATGGAGCAATTCCTCTGATGAATTTTGATACGAGTTCGGTGGTATCGGGTATTTTGCGCAAGCAGCTTTTGCATACTCAGCTCTATCAAGACCCTTGCGCACAGTGCTCTTTGGAATACTGCACAAACTATTTCTGGATTGCTCCTTTCGGTTTTTTTGTCCACGTCGATGAAATCGATCAATTGCGTGGGTATCGGGATACTTCAGGCGGCATAGTTCTTGGATACGACAGCGCTCTTATTGAAAATCAGGTCCTTATGGGAGCATATTTGGGCTACAATTACTCCTATCTCGCATGGCGGCAAAACGCAGGTAATGTTGATATCCATCAGCTCCTTTTTGGTGTGCGCAGTGGCTTCGCTTGCAGAGGATGGCTCTTTGATCTTGCAACGTTTGGAGGAGTGAATCTCTACGACAGTAAGCGGCGTATTCGCTACGCTTCTGTTGATCGGACAGCGACGGAAGACCATACCGGCGGACACCTCAGTTCCCACTTTGGATTTGTCTGGCACGATCTTCACTTTTTCGAGCTTTTTGGTTCTTGTGCCTACCACTACTTGCACCAAGTGGATTTTGATGAGAAGGGAGCGGGATCTTTAGATCTCCATGTATTGGAACGGGATGATCACTACCTACGATCTGAGCTCGGTGGTAGGTTTCGGCATGTCTTTGATATGCGATGCGGAGAATGGAACGTATTTACAGGTGCAAGTTGGGTTTACAAAAGGCCCCTACAAGATGGAAAGCATACGAGTAAATTCCTCGACTATGAGGATCTAAGCCAAGAGCTTGTTGTCGATACTTTCGACAAGAGCATGTCGTTTATCTCCCCAGAATTTGAGATCGGATATATTGGAGAAATCCTTGCTTGCAACGTTCTATACAAAGGGGAATTCGGTAAAGACTATTATACGAACCAAGTCGTTCTGAAAATGAGCTTCGACTACTAATCCTCCTTTTCCTTCCACGAAAAAGAGTGTTTTGTCCCACTTTTCCCCAAGGCTTCTATTCTCCTTCCAAATTAGTCCCTTTTCATTCCATTAGAGATTGCAGAGTATACAACCGATCTTTTTTGGGGGTATATTTTGCACATGCAAGAAATCAGGAATTTGTTACGCTGCGTCGAAAGAAGACAACGGGAAGTAAGCGGGATTCATGAAAAGAACACTGGTGTGGCTGGGCATAATTGTATCGCAATTTTCTATACTAGATGCCGCAACCTGGATTTTGAATGGGAATGGGAATTGGTCTGTGGGTGCCAATTGGGACTCGGGAGTAGCACCAGGCACAGGTGTCGATCCTGCAGCGAATTTTGGCTCTGCTATTACAGCCGCGCGTACTGTCGGTATTGATGGCACTTTTACCCTCAACACTCTTTCTTTCGATAACGCATTTTCGTATACCCTGGAAGAAGTGGGTATGAATGTACTTACTTTGAATGGGACAATCGATGTCCTTCAAGGGAACCATACGATTGATGCACCCATCAATTTGGCGGGAAATTCTTCTATTCTTGTAAATGGTGGTGCATCCGCAACCCTTGTAGATGCAATTTCTGGTTCCTCAATTCTTGGAAAAAATGGTACGGGTACATTGATTCTGGGAGGGAACAATACGTTCAATCTTCTTGCGTTCAACGAAGGAATTATTTCGATCAGCAACGGGAATCAGTTGGGGAGTGGAGAGGTTGTATTCAATGGTGCAGCCACTCTTGTAACTACGCAGACGCTTGAGCGCGATAAAACCCTGAGAATGAATAATGGGACTGACGCAGGCACGATTTCAGTTGCAAATGGCACGACGTTTACCCATTCGGGGCTACTGCTTGGATCAGGGAATTTGGTCAAAACGGGAGGAGGCATAGCCTCGTTCACGAATAGCTTAGGATTTACAGGACCGATCAATCTACAAGCAGGGACCTTGGCAGCAGCGAATTTTGGAGGAACGGAGACGATTACGATGCAAGGGGGTACGACCTTCCAGCCTCTCGATGGATTTTCTTCGAGCCGCCCAATCACTTTGGCAGGGAATGCTGCGATTCTTGTAGATGGTAGTGCGTCGGCCACTATTGGGGGAGTCATTTCTGGTTCCTCAATTCTTGGAAAAAATGGTACAGGCACATTGATTCTGGGAGAGAACAACACGTTTGATCTTCTCGCGTTCAACGCCGGAACTATTTCGATCAGCAATGGGAATCAGTTGGGGA
>JBCDEZ010000053.1:0-7599 GCA_039179045.1 Chlamydiota bacterium
ATCATGGCGGCATAAAGGACAGAATTTGACAAAATTAGTGTTTCTCTATTTGTTTGCCATGGCAGCGCCTATCGCAATCCCAGCCCTCGCTGCAGTCATCGATAGACAAAATAGCTCAAAGTTAGTGCGAGCAAAAACAGAGGCAAGGTAATGATGGGCGAAGAGAGGTTAGCCATGAAAACGACTCTTTGCCAAAAGGATGTACTCGTTCAAGCGAGATGCAATCTCTTTTGCAATGCGTTTGTGAGCGCTACGCATAGGCGTTCTTTCATAGCTTTCCGATCCCCAGGTCACCTCGCGGTAGTTGATATCAAGGACATTCTTATTGATATAGAAAGAATCTTTGATCAATTCTTGCAAGACGACCAGCGGTTTGGGGCCGCGGATGTCGACAATTCGCATCCGGACAGACATGTTGAGGTTCGACGGACTGTGGAGTCTTGCAGGCTTTTGTTTGACAATTTCGTGCTGCGCGATTTCGAGGAAAACAACAAATTCGTGAGGAGCATACTCTTCTCGTACCCAAGACAGATCAGATCCGAAGGGGTTCTCTAAAAGAAGCTCCTCTCCTACCTCTGTATCTTGACTTACATAGAGAGTAGATTTGAGGGCGATCTTCGCTAGAATGGTCTCCAAAAATTCCTCCGGAAGGCTCCAAGGAACGTTCGTTACAGAAGAAGTGTCAATGATCGGAGCGATCACGATATTTGGTTTTGCTCTCCCATCTTCGTAATAACGCGTGAATTCTTCAGGAGAATCGTGAGCGCAAGAGGAACATACCCCGAGAAAAAAAACGCACAAGAAGATTTGTTTCATCTAGCTTACCGAAAGTTTTCCACATAAGTGCCTAGTCTATCCAAACTCTTTTTTTTTGACACGCAGTAAAAAAGATGGTGGGTTGCACAAATTGCTTTTGAAAAGGATGTGAAGCGCAATCGCAATACAGAGGCTAGGAAAAGCGCTCTTCAACAGAAGGTAAGCCAGGCTTTTGTAGAGATTTTCTGACAACAAGCGCTACTCTTCGATAAAGAGGTAAGGTGTAAAATCAATAGATATACCCAATCCAATTGAAGAATTGGGTTAGACAGAAGAATAGAGATGAAATCGATTCGTAATTCGTTTCTTCAGTTGGTGCAAAATCTCTGGACTAGGGGAGGACAAAATCTTCGTTCCCGGGACCTGACATTATTTCTGGCCATCCATCCACAGGTTGCTTCGGATCAGTTCCTGAGAGACCGCTGTCCTTTTTCTCTTTTCTCTCGGGAACTTGCATCGAGCCATCCATAGGTTGCTTCTTATCAACTCCTTTGGTCTCTTTCCTCGAGGCCTGTTCCGTGTGCTCCCCTGCCTCGGGAGGCTGCAAAGACTGGTAGTAGCGATACCTTGGGAAAAAATCCTGATCTTTCGTTAGGATCGCTGGGAGGTCATCTGCGACCCTCTTCAAGACAAGAGAAAAAAACGTGTATTGCACTGCTGTGGCTATCGCACATGCCAGACCGAGCCAAGGAAATGGAAAGACTAAGCAGCCAGTGGTGATGAGTTGCACGGTCCAGTGACTTCGCATCTTCGCTGAAAATTCAGCGATGCAAAATCGAAGAGCTTGATGTCGCTCCTCCCCAGACTCAAACTTTTCTCCTAATTCCCTGCAGTCATCTATGATCCTGGTTAATTTCTCCTTGAAAAAAGAAGAAATATTGAGAATCAATTGCAGAAGTTGCTGATACCCAACTTCTTCAGATCCACTGCCATTTTCTCTTGGTACGGGTTGCTGTGCTGCGGGCACATCCGTTGCCTGAGTGAGCGGGGACTTTACTGCATCAGTATTATTGGTGGAACTAGACCCCCTTTGCTGACCTGACACTATGCCTTTCTTTTCTTCTTCTGGTTTGCCACAATTCTTGCCCTTCTTTAGTCCGGGGAAATCCTGCGTAGTACCTCTGAGTGATGCAATTAGACCAATGGGAAGGTGGAGCGATTGCAGCATCTGTTTCTGGTTTTCCGATGGATTCTCATCCTGCACAATTCTTCGGATCAGAGAATATTTTCCCCACTCCTCTTTTGCACACAAACCCGCTGTTATACCGTGCGCAATCAGGGTAGGCCAAAGAGTCAGCTGCCCCCAGACAACCGTCACTACAGAAAGAATACACGCAGTAACCAGAGATGTTTTTCCCAATAGCAGTTCAGAATTCAAGGAAGCGAGAGCCCCGTTGTATTCACGCAGCGAAGAATCAGTAGCAGGCCCAGATGCAGGAGTTGCCATACAAATACCTCAAAAATAAAATCCCCACTCATTATAAATGTTTTCTAGAACAAGTCTACTTTTTTCTGGTTGCGCTTTTTCAGGTAAGGAAAACAAGCCGGAGAAGGGAATACGATGCGAACGGGGATCATGGAAGAGACCATTTCTCAAGAAAGTGCGGTTCTTTTTCGCAGCGCGAGGCTTGTAGTAGAGGAGACTCAAAAATGTGTACCCACAGAGAGCAATTTTCGCGTGTAAGGGTGTTGGGGGGCTGCAAAAAGCTCCTTAGTTTCTTGGATCTCGAGCATTTTGCCTTCCAGCAAAACCGCTGTTCTCGTAGCGATAGCCTTGGCCCACAAGAGGTTGTGTGTGATAAAAATGCAACTTAGACCATGCTTTTGCAAAAGGGACTGCAAAAGCAAAACAAGTTGTTCTTTTTTCGGTTCGTCGAGTGATGCGAGTACCTCATCGCAAATCAAGACCTTTGGTTGTACGCTGAGGCTACGAATTACCGCGATCCTTTGCAACTCTCCTCCACTACATTCCCTCGGCCGTTTTTGGAGGTAACTTTTGGGGATGTGTACCAAGTCGAGTAGCTCATGGAGATAGGGAAGATCTCGGGGTAGCCCCAGGATCTTTCTTGGTTCTTCAAGGATTGCCTGAATGGAGAGGTGCGGGTTGAGAGCGCCTGTGGGATCTTGAAAGACCATTTGCATCTCTCTACGAAATAGGCGTGCAGAACTGGAACTATGGAGGTCTTCTCCTTGCACCAGAATCTGGCCTGCATCGGGCAAAAAGCGCTGCATCAAAAGACTGGCAATGGTCGATTTGCCCGACCCCGATTTACCCACGATTGCAAGGGTCTCTCCTTCTTTTAAAGAGAAACTCACTCCTTGGAGTGCAACCTTGGCTTTCCCCTTTTTTTGTGGGAATATCTTTGTCACTTGATCAAATTTTAGGAGCATAAAACCCCCTCTTTGATGAAGAAAATCTTGTCGCAAAAGGTATCTGCCACCCTTTGGTTATGTGTGACGAGGATATGAGCGATGTTCGGGCGTTTTGCAAAGGCCTTGAGAAGAGACTGGATGCTCAAAGGATCGAGTGCCGTAGTTGGCTCATCGCTCAAAAGTAGAGCGGGACGAAGAAGCACAAACATGACAATGAGCGCCTTTTGCAACATACCTCCACTCAGTTCGTGGGGAAATGCATCCAAAAGCCTCTCAGGATCTTCCACTTCCAACTCAACCAAGAGCGTCGTTGTCTCTTGAGCGGCCAGGCGCTCTTCTCCATACTGGCGTGAGGCAACCTCGAAGATCTGCTCGCCCACCTTTCTTGTGGGATTGAACTGCGCGAAAGGATTTTGTAAGATGAGGCCGATTTCTGCACCCCGTATATTTTCCAATCGGTTGTGCGGCTCTTGTGTTAGATCTTTGCCCTTGTACCAAATCTGCCCCTCAATTTGCGCTTTTGCAAAACCCAAAATTCCCTGCAATAGCTGACTTTTCCCAGCACCTGAGGGCCCCACAATCCCAATTTTTTCCCCCTCGTAGAGGGTGAAGGAAAAGGGAGTAAGTAGAGAGCGTTCGCGGAATGACAAAGAGACATTTTCGAATTGCAAAAGAGGCTTCATTGAGAGCGATCCTGTTTCAGTAAATGGCTGCATTGCTGGAAGGAGAAAAGGGAGATGAGCAAAAGTCCTGAAGGAAAGTACAGTTGCCAGGGAAAAAATTCCATCCGGGACATTCCTTCGGCAATCAAGGTGCCCAAAGAGCTGTGGGGAGGGGAGATGCCCAAGCCTAAAAAGCTCAAGAATGCTTCGATGAAGATCGCCTTGGGAACTGTGTACATGAGAACAGGTAGGATAAAAGGCCACAGGTTCTTCAATAGATGCGTGAAAAATAGGTGGGGATAAGAGGCTCCGAGCCACGCTGCGTAAAGCACAAAAGGCTTTTGCGACAAGATTTTTACCTGACTGAACACAACGCGCGACATGGCCGTCCAGCTGCTGAAAGAAAAAGAGAGGATTACAGGTAAAAGACCTGAGCCGAATATGCTGATGAAAAGCAGCACTTGCAAGACCATGGGAATGACGTACAAAATATCCACTAGGCGCATCATCGCAGTTCCCGTCCTACCTTGGATGTATCCCGCAAGACAGCCATAGGGAATCCCAATGAATAGATCGAAGAGCGCTGCCATAAGACCGATGAAAATAGAGGTGCCAAGTCCCTTCACGCAAAGAATAAAAAGGTCTCTGCCGAGAGCATCTGTCCCAAAAGGATGAGAGAAAGAGGGAGGAAGATGCATTTCAGATAGGCTGATAGGGGGAATACTCTTTTTTGCGGCGAAGAGGCAAAGTAAAAAGGTAGTCATTAGGACACCTACAAAATACTTACGTTCTTTTCTCATGCTTGGATCCTGGGATCTATGTAGGCTTTGCAGGTGCTTGCACACCACTCAACGCAAAATAAGACCAGGCAGTAGACTACAACAAGTCCCATCACGCAGCCGTAATCACGCGACTCGATGCTAGAGACCATCAACTGGCCCAATCCAGGAAGAGCAAAGGTTCTTTCCACAACAAAGCTTCCCATCAAAAGATAAGAGGTGAGGGGAACGAAGTAATCAATAACAGGTATCATCGCATTTCTCCGGATGTGATCACGCCAAATACTCTTTTCTGAGAGACCCTTTGCTCTTGCCGTTTTGACGTAGTCTTCTTGCAAGATGCTACGAATGCTAAAGTGAACAATTTTCGCTATCTGAAATGTGGGGACAAAAGAGAGGGTGCATAAAGGCAGTACAATCCCGCTCCAGTGTTCCAAACGGCCTGTGGGGAAAAGGGAGTATTTTAGGGAAAACAGGTATTGCAAAAAAGGAGCCAATACAAACGAAGGAATGCAAAGTCCCAGTGTACTGAAAAGAGCGATCTTTCTTCTACTTTTGCCACTTTTTGCAAAAAAGACTCCTAAAGAGGTGCCAAGGCTCAGTGCGATGATGCTACTCAAAATACCCATGAAAAACGAGAGGGGAAGAGCCTCTTGAATCAAAGAAAACACGGTTCTGCCCTCATAAGAAAGAGAAGGGCCAAAATCGAAAGAGAACATATTGCCTAAGTAAGCCAAGTACTGGACGAAAAACGGTCGATCGAGACCGTAGTGGTGACGCAAAGATTGGACCATTTCTGCAGGTAAGGTCATTTCTCTTGTGAAGGGATCGCCAGGGATAAGATGGAGAAAACAAAAGGTGATGGTGATCACGACAAAAGAAGAAAAAAGATAAAGAAAGGCCTTGTTTAGGAAAAATCTTACCATTAGATTATTACCGAATTCTATCTCACAAAGTGTAGATTATCATGAGAATAAGACGCAATAAATTCCATTTCACATCTCTTGGCTGTGCCAGAAATCTTGTGGACAGTGAAGAGATGATCGCGAAGCTGTTGCGACACGGATACGAGATCGAGGGGGAAGAAGAGCTTGCAGATTATCTCGTAGTCAACATATGTGGCTTCCTCGCCTCTGCTAGGCAAGAAGCGCTCGACACGGTAGAGGAGATCTTCCAGCGGAAAAAAGTGAAAGCAAAGGTGATGGTTACAGGGTGCGTGGTGCAAAAAGAGGGAGATCTGATCCGCAGCACTTTTTCGGATACCCACGATCTTTTGGGCGCAAGGGACGTGGAACATATCGTAGAGGCTGTCCGCAGCGGACGGGGAAGTGTTATTTCCTCAGGGCGATCCTATCCTAGCTGCGGGGGAAATTCCTGCATTTCGGATTACACCTCCTCACTATGCGTATATAAAAATCGCAGAGGGGTGCAAAAAGGGTGTTCTTTTGTACGATTCCCCACATCAAAGTCCCTTTACGAAGCAAAGAGGAAACACGCGTTTTGCATGAGTTCCAAAGCCTTTTGCAAAGCGGTGTAGAAGAGATCATTTTGATCGCACAAGACTTGGGCGACTACGGAAAAGATCGCAAAGAGCGGTAGGCATTGCACCAATTAGTGAGAAGGATGCTCGGATGGCCTCGATTCTTTTTGGCTCCGTTTTTTGTAGCTTTATCCCGATGAGATCGACGCCGATCTGATCGCTTTGGTGAAAAGTGACCCTAGGATTTGCCCCTATCTTGACATGCCCATCCAGCATATTTCCGATCGGCTTTTGCGTAGAATGTACCGAAAAAGAAGCAAAAAAGATATCTTGCAGACCATCGAGCACCTGCGCAAAGCGCTGCCCGAAGTTGTGATCCGCACAAGCTTGATGGTTGGATTTCCGGGGGAAACAAGGAAAGAGTTTGCCGAGCTTTTGCGTTTCGAAGAGGAGGGGTATCTCGACCATATTAGGTGCATTTACCTATTCTAGAGAAGAGAGCTCTTCTTCGCACTTTCGAGGGCAACTTTCCGAGGAAATCGAGCAAGAACGGTACGAGAGGCTCATGCAAGCCCAGCTTGCTAATCTATACAAGAAAAATCAGCGATTTGTGGGAAAAACGCTCTCTGTATTCTTAGAGGGATATCATTCAGAATCGTCCTATCTTTTCCAGGGGCGCGATCCAGGGCAAACTCCCGAGGTAGATGGAGTCGTTATTCTCAATGACTTTGAGGTTGTAGAAAGCCTGCATACTGTCTATAACGTACAGACCACGTCTATTTCCGATTACGATCTTATTGGAACAGCTATTTGCAAAGGCCCCCTACCTGGATTTCCCGATAGCACGGGCAGTGGAAAACGCTAAACTACGATCATGGTATTGCACATTCGCTCTTCAGCGGGGGGATCTATATACCCTAACCACTCCATAGCTAGATTGATGAAGATCAAATGTAAGAAGGATAGTCTTGTGGAAAAATAACTTGCAGAAAGAAGGGGGACCGCTACTTGGAACAGGAAATTGGTTACCCCAACAGCCAAAGCCAATTCGATCAGAGGTAAGCATTGACACCAGTAAAAGTTTTCTGTTTGAAAAAAATAAGTTGTAAGTTCGCAAATCGCAGATGCAACGCACTCCCAAGCGCACCCGAAGGCAATCCAAGAAGGAGGACGTCCCAAAGACGCATGATACAAAAGGATCATACAAGAGGCCTGCACTCTTTTCTCTACGAATCGGAATAAGTTAAAATTTTCATAAAAAATCATGCCAAATATCTTGCAATAAATTGGATTTTTTGTAAACAGCCAGCCCGTGCCGCAATAGGGAGATCGCATTTACATTTCCCTAGGCCTTGTTGAAAAAATCAGATTTTCAGACCAACTAGGACTATCCTTGAAAGTTTTCTAGCTCTCAGTTCTCATCATTTGATTCATCATCAGGCATTTTAAGTAACCTTCTACTCTTTGAGTACTTGGTTTTCTTGAGTAG
>JBCDEZ010000054.1:0-7571 GCA_039179045.1 Chlamydiota bacterium
GAGCTTGGGCCTACCTCGCATTTTCCTTTCGCTTCGCTGGCTGAGATAAGCAGGCTTTATCTATAAAAAAAGCGAGACTCCCTCTTTTTACCAATTCTTGGTTAACTCTTTTCCAATCATATTTTCGCATCAGAAGCTCCTTGGATTTTTTATAGATAAGGAGCCTCGCTTGTTTATGGGCTTTTTATCAAGGTTTTCCTAGAGATTGTTTCAACAACGCCTGAAAAATGTGGAAATTAAATGAAAAAATAAAATACACTTATTTCGAATTGAATTTATATAGAGGTTTTTGATGATTGCTGGTTTTTCTTCAAAGGAAAGACTGATTATTACTTATGATAATTACCAGGCTTATTTTGTTTCATCCGACGAAGTATTCGGTAAGATACGGAAAGCAGTAGAGGAGCAGGAGGCAATCGAGATTACAGCCAAAGCCGAAGGTCAGGTAAGTCTTCGTGAAGAATGTGACCAATCTGTGAAGCTCATGAATGCGGCGATAACATTCCAATCACTAAAGAACCCGCAGGCAATAAAAAATGGGGAAATCGAGATTGCAAGGAAGACTGCAAGCAAGATTGCAAGCCACCTTGAGGAAGGTTTTCGTTATCAATGTAACCAAGCTCTGATGCTCATGGCTAAGGCGAAAGCATTGACAACACTCACGAACTTTTACATGCAGACTTTCATTATAGATGAGAGCATTATACTTAACAATCGCCAGTTTATAATTCGATTGGATATGGGCACAGAAACAGACCTGTTTACTCAAGTTCGCGAGCATCTCAACTATATGGCAGAGGATTTATTCGGGAATGCTATGCTCGTCGTTGGCCTGCATGTTTGCGTGGTAGCTCTCATCTGTTTTGCACTAACTCCCGTTTCTGTTCCTCTAGGTCTTGCAGCAGCCTCTATTGCTCTGTTGGCACCTCCTCTTTTTTTTTCCTCTATTTACACTTGTCTAAGTGACAAAGACTTGCGGCAGGCAGCCCGTGATCTGGAAAGTTGGGAAAATGAGATAAAAACGCGAGAAGAAAAAGATGGGATTATTTTCCTTCAGAAAAAGAAGATAACTTCCTATGAAGAAATCAGAATTATTGTTCGTGGAAAAGTAAAAACACTCTCAACAATTTTCCCTGGTGTTTCTGAAAACTCGAAAGAAATCTACTGCTCGAAGTTTTTTCGTCTATTGTCGCCTGAAATGCGGTACGGAATGAAAAACAGACCTCCTATCGAACCATATTCCTAACTCAGCAGGGGACTAAAAGACGTGAGATATACCCAATTCATTTGAAGAATTGGGTTAAGCTGAAAAATATAGATGGGAGCTATTTGTGATTCGTTTCTTTAGTCGGTGGAAAAGCTCTGGGCTCGGTGGGGATAAACTCTTCCAAAACTCCCCCTTTTTGCTTCTGGAGAATTTCCTTACGCAATTCTTCAGTCAAGGTGGGTATACTTCACTCCAAACAGAGCTGGGTATTCTCTTCAAGATGTTCGCACAAAAGAGCGCTTTGGTCTTCACGCAATTTGCTGTGAGAACCTCCATTTTCAGTAGGAAGCTTTTTCGATGCTTCGTACTACCGAATATGTAACCGGATTGTCTCCTCTCTAGAGCAAAAGCGCATCAGCAATTTGAAGAAAACTCCAACCTTTATCTCGAAGAATTACAGATTTAATCCCATCCGGAATACGGCCGTCTCGCCCTTTTTTATGTTGCTTCTTCAAAGCTTCTTTTTCTTCTAGAGTCAAATAAGTCATCACAAGTCTCGTACAAAAATCTCGCTTTTTGCCTACGCAAATCTTCATTCAAGATGGGTATACATCCTTTAGCAACAGACAGTATCCTGATGGGACTTCTAGTGGAATATCTTTCCCCAAATAAGAAGGCCTCTACTTGACAAATAGAAGGGGGGCGGGAGAAAATCTCGGGAAAGGACATTCTTGAATCCACCTGGGGAACCTATGAAAACACCTTCGCAAGATGTTGTGATGGGGCTGCATTGCATCGAAGAGCTCTTCAAATATTATCCCAAACGGCTCTTGGAGGTATTCGTGCAAGACTCAATGAAGCAAAATCCCCGTAAAAAAACCCTGTGTCGTAGATTAGAAGAAAAAAACATCCCCTTAAGAAGATGTTCTAAGCACCTGTTGGAATCTCTTTGCGGATCTTCTTCCCATCAAGGATTTGTCGCTCGGATCAAAAAACGGGAGATCTCCTTATTTCCCTCTTTCTTAGAGAAAGAGCAGCGAAAACAAGAGTCTCGTCTCTTGCTTTTGGATCGGATCCAAGATCCCCACAACGTGGGAGCCATTTTCCGATCGGCCGAATGTTTTGGCGTAGATGCTGTGATCTTCTCGAACAAACAAGGGCCCTCAATTACCCCGAGCGTTAGCAAAGTCAGTTCTGGCGCCTCTGAGCACTTGCGCCTCGTAGGATCGTCTTCATTGGCAAATTCTGTTGCTGCCTTGCAAAAGGCAGGTTACCAGGTTCTGGCCGCTTCGCTTACCGAACATGCACTTGATGCAGCTAGGTTTTCTTACTCTTCCAAATGGGTTCTTATTTTGGGTGCTGAGGGGAGTGGAATTCATCCAAGTCTTCTGAAAAAAGTCGATCAAGAGCTCTACATTCCGATGCGCGGCAAGCTGCATTCTTTAAATGTTGCTTCAGCTGCCGCGGTTTTTCTTGCTTTTGCTACCCAGTAAAACGAGACATGGGAACGGCTTCTTCGATTTCTCCCAGCTGAATAACTATTTCGACCCACTCAGCCTGGTGGTAAAACTCGAATTGCTGTATGCCTGGAAATAGGTCTATTCGCAAAATTTTATGACGCAGTTTTGGATAGGAATTATCAAAGCTTAGAGAGCTGGTATTTCAGTGTGTTCGCATACTCACCACAGGAGCTAGACTCTTTTGTTTACCACATGTTTGAAGCACGCGGATTTTTGCATTGCATGCAGATCGATTGTGCGGTATTTCTTATCTACATCAAATCGGTGCGAGTCAATTACGAAGAGCATCCCTACCACAACTACCAGCACGCTGTAGAAGTACTCCATTTCTTCTACCTATTGGATTGGCAAGGGGCTTTGCGTCGCTATTTCAATGAAGAGCAGCGGTTTGCTCTATTTTTGGCAGCTCTCAACCACGACATCGCCCATCCGGGAAAAAGCGCTGGGTATCAAAAACACCTTTTTACAGAACTCTATGAGAAATATGGAGATACTTCTACTTTAGAAAAGTATCATTTCGATGTTGCTAAAGCTCTCTGGCGCGATCCGCAAACCCCGATTTTATCCGAAAAGCGGCATGCTCAACTCGAGAGCTATATCGAAAAGTGGGTGATTGCTACGGATATGCAACGGCACAGCGAATTTCTCTCCCTCTGCAAAAGCCCTGCTCAAGATCCCATCCTTGTCTACGGCATTCTCTTGATCAAGTGCGCTGATCTTAGTCAGTTTGTCCGAGGAAAAGAGTTGAGGGAGACGTGGTCGCTGCGGCTCAAAAAAGAACTCTACCTCGAAAAGGCGCATCAGATGGCACAAGAGGGGGGAGTTTCTCTTGATTACTCTTGCTTTCCAGGAAATCAGCTCTATTCTAGAGAAATGTTTTTAGAAAAAATGGTCACTCCTTTGTACAGTCTTTTAGCAGAGCATTTTCCCTCTTTAGAAAGTGTGAAAAAAAAGTTAGGTTCATAAAGAAAGGGGAGTAAGCTTTCAGAAATTGCTGCGCAATTGTGTATTGCGAGGTGACTCTTTTATAGACTATCTATAAGAGATTTTATTTTTTAAGTATTGGAAAATAAGAAATGCAGAAAGCGCACCCCATTCTACACCCACTTCACTAGAAGAACTACTGACATTTCTTCTATAGGCCTAATGAGTTGCGTCATGCGCAAACCTAAAAAATCAAATTTAAATCACTACAAACTGGTTGAGATCGGATCTTTTGAGAAAGCAAGGCTGGTGCATGGTGTCTCTTCACAGAAGCAAACCTATTTTTGCCTGAATGGAAACAATCTTGGAAAAATGTTTTGCAAGGAAATGTAATTGCAATGCCCCTGTTTGCACAAAATTATCGGTTGCTTTTTGACCACGAGATTGCTAAAATACACAGGTCTATAGAAAGTTTTTACATGCAGATATATCCATTTTTCTTTGGCGCCTCAGCAGGTTCTTTGTGCTCGAAATCTTGGGAGAACTCTCCAGCCTCCAGCTGCAACATAGACACCCCCACGCTTTTTCTTTGTCTTTCTTTACAAGAAAAGCTCGCAAGGATATTCCTCACTAGAGTGGGATGGATAGCTGGTATAGCGGCATTAACCAGTCTACAAACCTACTCGATCTTTTTTCTCACGTCGAGCATGATTCTTACGGCGATCTTGCTCAAAAATTATGGAAAAAATTCTTCGTATGTTCTTCTGAACAGTGATTTTACGCATAATTGCTCTTCTGCTTTTTTATCCTACATACAAACTTGTACCAAGGTAGTGGTATTCGCCTCTCTTGCCGTCTTGTCTATTCATGAAGACTTCTCCTATGTAGGAGGTTTTTGCCTTCTTTTCGCTCTATCAAAGCTTGAGAAATGGGACATCTTTCCTCAATTTCTGACTCCTATTTTTCACAAATACATCACTCCCTGCATGCGGGTCTGGTTCTTCTACGAGAAGGGTCTATGGCATCTCTTCCCTCTACTCTTTTTGCAATCGCAATGTTCGGACAACATAGCCGATGACTTGAATCAGACGATCCGCTGGTTGTTTACTACGAGTAAATATTCGCCCAATTATCCCATTTGGGTGCTAAAGGACCCCTACACTAATCGCTCCACAATCACAGAAGATAATTTCTCCTCCCTTATTAGTTCGGACACGAATACTTTCTTGGAATCTTGGGAAATGCACCCTGGCTACAACCAGCAGAAAATTGGAGATGGGGAAATAACTGATTTGGATAGCTTAATGGATCGAGTACTGTTCGATTACAGAAAAGAGTGTGCAGAGGATCTTTGGAACCTTATAGAGCCTCTTTTCAAGAAGATTTTTTCATTCCTACCTGAAAACACTGAAAAATCCGTCCTACCTAAAAACACTGAAAAATCCGTTAAATCTCTTGTGAAGAAGACTCTCAATCGGGGATGGCTCCCTGAAACTGCTGAAGAAACGGCTGGTACTTCCTGCGATTCGATCTACAAGAAGTTCATACCAAGCATACGGATCGCTTTAGAGGAACTGATAGAAAAACATTACGTGCGCGGTTACTGTGGAAGCTTTCCGTCAGCTGTGTATACTAGTGCTAGTAGTTCGAATCGTCCTCTTCTTGCTTATAAGATTCAAAGTCAGGTGAAACAAGATCTTTTCAAGAAACATCCCAGGTTGATTACCCGTGTAAACAACGTGGCATTTACATGCTATTGCAGAATCCACTGCGCTCTTCGGGGCATTCTCCGTCCTAAGGAAAAGCGAACATTACGCGATATCGGGATTTCTGGGATCTTTCAGATGGTCCTAAAGAAGCTTAGCATCTACTTTTCTTTTCCCCAGTTAGTGACAAATCAAACTAACCTTGGCACAGGGAAGTAAAATCTCTAGATTGAGCTAGAGTAAACTCTCCAAAGAATTTATCACCTGATGGTTGTATGCAAAAAGTTTTTCGTAATACTTACTTGCACAATACTTTCTCATTCCTAAGTTTCTAATGTCTTTTAATTGGATTCCCATTCGGACTATACGGAGGTAAAAACGGGTATCTTTTTAGCGGAAGGGAGGCAATACCGGGAAGAGGCACTCTTGAATCAGCGCTTGCGAGGTAAGCTTTCTACTCTTGAGGAAGAGACATTTCTTTATTGCTTTTTCAAAGCGATTGAGATAGATTGGAATCATTTCCAAGAAGTAGCTTCCCGGCTTATTTTTGTGCCATAAGATTTCTTCTCGCTAAAACGATGCGTCTGAACGATCTTTTCAGCAGTATTGGTCGCTTTTATACTCAACTCATTTTGACTGGACATTCATATAAGAATTTTTTTATCAGCAAAAACTTGGAATTTTTGAAGATTTTACTTCTCTAAAAATTCTACAAGAGCTGAACAAAACTACAAAAAACCATGCAATATCGCAAAGTTTTTCTCATGAAAATAGCATTTTATACTTTTCTATATTATAATACTTGAGATCAGTTTGTATAAACGGATATCATATGCACTTCACATCGGCCGTTTTAGGGGCTTCTACCGCTTGCAATTTATCCCAATCATGGCAAGTTGCATCCAATTACTTTAGTAACCCTGTTTCTTTTAAAGAGCGTTTTTCCGCGATTTCCTTGCATTTCTTGGACTGGTATCCTACCTCCTTATTGATCGCAAGAGTGGCTTGCGTAACCGGCATCACTGCTTTGGCAGGATGGAACACCTATTCTGTTTTTTTCCTCTATTTTGCAGGATTGAGCATTCCTGTTTTCTCGCAACCAACAAAGGGCGCTCCTATCATGCAGGCGCTATGTAGCGATTGGATTGCTTTAGCGCGCACGGCTCTACAGGCAATTCGCCTGATTTCTGTGGTTTTTTTGGGAATACATGGGGACCTCTACTATGCTGGGGGATTTGCCGTTACTCTACTTCTCTCGAAGATAGACGAATACGGTTGTCTCCCTGAAAAGCTACGAGACCTACTTCAAAAATATTGTATTTTCCCTGCATTGGCTTCTTATTTGTACCTTCATAAAGGGCTCTGGTTTCCCTTAGGACTTGCAATCTTGCTTACGAAAGGATCCCCCGTTCAAATCGACTGGGGATTGCGCTGGGCGTGTACTACAAAAGAGGGGACTCCTAGTTGTTCTTTACACGATATTTTTACCTCCTATAAGCCAGCAGTCACTCTTACCCGAGAACAGCTCGAATCACTCCTCGGTTCCAAAGAAGAAGACTATCTGCATGATTGGGAGAGCAATCCCCGATACAATATATATAGCCGATCTGGGAGCAGTGGAGAGAGAAAGAGCTCTTCCATGTTTGACGAGATTCACGAGCATGTAGACACTCGTCTTTTGAAGCAAAGGCAAGACTTGCTCGAAGCGTGTATGCAACCTACCCATGAGGGTGAAGAGGCGGTATTAGAAAGATCTATACTGGAACGCGGGTGGCTACCACATACTTCGAGAGAATCGAATACTTTCCCTGTTTCGTTTGCTGCTCTTTTCCGCAATAGGGAAATCGACTTCCGGGAGAAATGCTACTTTGAGGCAATTGAGAAAGATCTCTTGCAAATCTCTCCTCTGAAAACTAGACTCCTAGCTAATAAGGCGCGAGCGTATGTAGAGAGTAAACTAACAACAGAGGCACAAAAGACTCTATGCAAGCAAGCTCTTGATCCGAAATGCCGGGATCTAGCACCTCTCTCAAAGCTTTATTGCGCTCTTCGCGGTATCATACGCCCCAAACTACGCTACACTTTTCGAGACACGTTCTTCAGCACATAAAAGAGTTCGGGAAAATATTTTCGGACATCAAAAAACGTATATAGCTCGACCGAATCATAGATTTTTAAAAATTATTTTTCATAAAAAATAATGCAATTTAAAAA
>JBCDEZ010000055.1:0-6023 GCA_039179045.1 Chlamydiota bacterium
CAGGTCTCCATGTAGCGTTTTTCGGATGAACGCCTTTGCTCCTCAATCGCTTTTCTACAGCCAATCGTATCGTAGCCTCCCTCTGCCCAATACTCCTTAGGCTCCCTTAGGACAGCAATTGATGAGTTTTGCTCCTATGGAACAGTCCGCAGTATGACCATCGGTGATGTCTAGACCCATGATCTCCTGAGTCTTCGCGTCAACTGCAATCTGTACTTTCCTCCACTTTCTGCGTTTTGCTTTTCCGTGGATTTTGACTTTCCGTTCGCCTTCACCCGCAACGTTGATCTCTGTAGCATCAAGGACGATTCCTTGCGGTTTTCGCTTTGATAGCTCGGGCCTCTCAACTCTGGAGCTCTCTTACAGATCAGCGAATCACTAGGCAGCATGATGTCTTTCTGCATGACAAGGAAGTCAAGGATTTGGAGAATCCTTCCCATGCATGATAGGTGAGTCGATACTGGAGGTTAAGTCAGCAAACCGGAGCTCGCGGTCGTATTTGCAGAAAATCCAAAGAGGGGGCTTGAGGAAACAAACGAAGAGAGGTGCGTCTTTTTCCTATTTCGAAAGAATCAACGCTTGAGACATTGGATGAGGCCTGAGGCAGCTAGAATACGCAAACTCTCCAAAGGCTCTTCTAAGGCGTGTAGAAAAAAAGAGGCATCTTTACGAGTTGCAATCTGCGAGAGGGCTTCGAGGATTTTCTGCTTGTTGTGCCGGTTGGCATCTTGATAGGAGCTTTGCAGTACATCAATTCCTTGCTGCTCTTTTCCAAGGTACGCGAGCACAATGGCTGCCTGCAACCGGACTGTCACGTTGTCTTGATCGAGTAGCATCCGGATGAGATCCAACGACTCTTCATTTCCCTCTTGCAAAAGGAGACTCGACGCCATAGCACTAATCCCCCAACTGCTTTTACACAAAAACTTCTGCATCGCAAAAGGAGCGCGAGAATCTTGCAAGATCGCAAGAAAGGAGAGCAGCTGCAGCTGTGCGCACTCGTCGATGACTAAAGGGTAATTCGGAATTTGAGGTACGTAGGGTACATCAGAGGGTTGAAACAAAGTAAAGGGCGTTCCCTTGTAGGGACCATATTGCAAGAGAGTTGTCTTCTCCATCAAAAACTCGTAGAGGGTATCGCGTACCTGCAAAGAGGCGCGCCTTTGCCCGAGTAAAGCGAGTGCGAGGTGTACGCGCACATAAGGATCGAAAGAAGAGGCTAGATATTTTTCAGCCAGAGTGCTCGCCCGGTCTCCAAGCGCTGCAATCGCACCGCTGGCAAGACGCCTCTTGTTTTGCGATGAGGAGATAAGAGCCTCTTCTAAGCGCTCAAGCCCCTTTTTTTGCCCCATAAGGGTGGCTGCCCAAGCCGCAGTGATGGCAACTGCAGGGTCAAGATCTTGTAAAGGTTTTGCAAGAGCGCAGCTACGCTCTTCATTAGACATGGCCTTTGCAAACACCCAAGTCAAAGCCTGCAAGGCAGCAATGCGCACCTCCGAGCGCTCGTCGGTCAAGAGGGGTAAAATCGCATCGCGCACCTCCTCTTTTTCCAACCGTTGTGCGACTTTGCAGGCAAGTTGACGGATCAATGCTTTTGGGCTATTTGCGAATCGCGCAATTTTTTCTCCGTCCATATCTTCGTACATGGAGACCAAAGCGCGCATGGCAAGTTCTTTTTCCTCAAAAGTGGCTCGCTCACTATCAAGCAGATTTTCGAGATAGGGGCTCACTCTTTTGAGCTGCATCTTGCCTGCTGCTTGGATCAGCTCGGAGCGGACAAGCCAATTTTGCTCTTGGTAGAGCAACCCTTGCACAGCACGCTTGAGCGATTCATCTCGGTAGCGACTTGCAAGTTGGATTGCAATCGAGCGCAAGATCGCATTTTCATCTTCCATGGTATGCAATAGGCTCTTCACAGACCTGCGATCTTGCGCAAAATAGGCCGCATGCAAAGCCTGCAGTCGGATTGCATACTGAGAAGAGGTCTGTCCTTTTTCTAAAATGCCCCAGGCGATCTCTTCCAAAACGGGGGGAGACTCTTCTTCAAGAAGGGCATACGATGCGATCGCATCGTCAATGGCGTGACTCTTGGCCAGGCAAATGATGTACGTCTCATGGATCTCTTTATTTTCAGGGAATAAGTCAAAAGCTTCTTTGGCTACGATTGTAGCTGCTTTGCAATCTTCGATCATCCAGTGAGCATGAATCTTGCGAAGATAGTCTGCAGAAGAGGGCCAAAGCGTGTGCACCGAGAAAAAAAATAGAAGGAAAAATCTCATAGATCCAGCAAATAGCGATCTTATTTGCAGCGTATAAAATCACAAGCTGTTTGTAAATAAAATGCTTTTTTACAATTGCGATAAGTCTTGTAACACTTTGTGCATGGCGGCATAGACATCTTCTTTGGTTTTCCAGATCGAGATGAATCTCCCCTTGTGACAAAAAATAGCACCAGGAATTCCAGAAGCTTCTACAAGTTCCCGGTCATGCAGACCCGCCCACTCCAACGGCAAGGGTCTACGGGTTTTCATCCGATCCTTGAGATTGGGTGGGATGCCACGCAGTTTCCAATGCTCTCCGGTCGGCATCACTACGAAAAGAGCAGGATGCTTTTCTCCTCCCAGAACAAAAAAATTCTCCATCCACGGCAAGGGTTCATCAAATTCGAGAAATTCGGTATTGTTTGTCATCGCCTTTTCTACTTTTTGTCGGCAAGCAACGGTATAATCGTAGCGCCTGAGCAAGCGCTCGAGGTGTTGCAATACGAATTGAAGAGCTTCGAAAAAAGCCGCATCCATAGCACTTTTAGGAGCTGTATGCTCGACAGGAACGAAATTGGAGATCACCTGAGAAAAAGAGCAAAACCCGATTTCCACCTTCGCCAACCCGTTGTCGTGTGCGTCGACTCCGAGAATCAAGGAGCGATTGAAATAGTCGTACAAAGCGTGATCCAAGATCTCCTGATCGCGCAGGTAGCGAAGAACCATGCCCGCACTCGAAAGGGATCCTCGGTAACTTACTTGGTGATGATCAAAACGCTTGCTTGCCGCATCATATATGCCACCAACATCACAAACAAACTCGCAAGTGACAAGAACTTCTGGGTCTCTTGTCCGGTAGATCTGGTCGATCTTAATCTGGTGAAAAAGAACCAGCAAGGCAGCAGCTGTCACCTCATCTGCGTGAAAAGACCCATCGTGAATCCCCAAAGACTGCGGGCGCATAGCATATCCGTTACTCTTCCAAAACGACTCAGCTTACTACTTGATCAATTTTCCCGTCACGAACTATCTCAAAATCCATATGAAAACTGGTATTCAAAATAAGAGGTTCTCTCTTTCATGAACTGTCCCTCTACGGAAAATCCATTGTGGTACGTTGCGAAGGCACGCAGCTTGCGTCCAATCCCTTTGAGCTGGCTAAATTCGTAACCCAACTTGCATGTTCCATCAAAGTCGTAATTGAGGTACTGATACGTTCTGAAGTGCGCTGCGAGAAAAAAGGCTCCGAATAGCCCCTGATGGTAGAACTTTCTCCCCCAGAAGCGGTATTCACCACCATACTCGAGATAAAAAGGCTTCATGGGAAAACTTGTATCTGTATCAAAAAGAGCTCCCGATCCGATGTAAAGACGCAAAGAGCTAAGTGCTTGGTAAGAGACGAAAAAATCGATCGCCTCGAATGTGGGATTGAGGCGCATCACTTCAGGATGGTTGACCATGTACTCATCCCCGAGATGGGAAGAGAGATGGTATATCCGGAATCGGAAGGCCCACTCATTTACAGCAGCTGTCAGCGGTATGGCCACATAAAAGTCGGTATTGACCAGAGCCGGTCCTCCGTTCGGGTTGGGGTGAGGATCTAAATCGAAGACAGACCAAATGCCCGATTCGATGCTGATCTGCAAATCACCTCCCCAAAAAACATCGAGCCAGCGGTATAGGGCAAAATCATCTCCCAGAGAAATGGGGATCACATGCTGACCAATCACACTATCTCCTTGGCGGTAACCGATCGCATTGACCACTTGGCGCGGATTTGCGACCAATGGCAAAAACAATTGCGTGGTCTGCGGAAACCAGACACCGCCTCTTCGCAGCCAACGTGCCTGTTCTTGTTCTATGTTTTCCTCAGCATACTCGCCCGGATACACCTCTTCGACAGAAATCACACCAGGAATATCGCAAACAAAGGAAATGATACTACTTTTAGTCAGCTCATTTTTCGGTAGATTGAATAGGTAAGCTTTGTGCTCTTTTACCACAACATGCACACGAAATTCATGGTAGTGCATGTCGATAAGCGCTTGGATGTATCCCTCAAAATACAGATCGGATACCTCTTCCACATCTTTTGGAGGAATATGATCCGAACGGCTCAAAAAAATTGCTGTTTCTACTCGCTCATCCCCCCCAAGAAATGTGGGTAGCAGTAAAACCATCCAACTGACTAAGGAAATTGCACAACAGATCATCCGCTCCAAGAGCTATCCTCCCCTTTTCAATTTTTGTATACAAATTTTCCGATTAACAAAAAATGTATTTTATTCGTTTTCTAAAGGGTTAGAAGAGTGATCTCGATACGTAGACTGTGTCTCTTGCTTCCGTGGAAAGATATAAACAGCTCCAAGAGCACAAAGGAAAGCACCAAAAGCAAGTGTAGGGAAAGGACCTGTGAAATGTGTGATCGCAGCCCCTAAAAAAGGTGCGAAAATCCCCCGAATTCCCACCATCATTACGTTGACGGCAGTGTAAGGGGCACTATTTTCTGTCTGCGAAAAATGGGGTCCTGAAAGGTTCCAAATCAGTTGACTTCCTCCCTGAGCAAGTCCATAGAAGATATAAGCGAGATACAAAAAACGCAAATCTTGAGGAGAAAAAAGGAGAAAAAAGGGAAGCAATCCCGCGAGAAAAAAAACCCAATAAGAGAGGCTAAAAAGAGAAAACCTCTCCAAAAGATACGACCAAATGGGTGAAGAAAGAGCGATGCAGATTCCCTTCCAAGAAGTATAGGCAAGCCCAAATGACAGGTAAGAGACTTGCAAAACATCGGCCATAAGTAGCTGCAAAGCGGGTTGAATAGACATCAATCCAGCCCCGCACAGCATGTACCCCCACTGAAACTTGGCGAAATCTTTTCTGCTTTGCATCAACTGTTTTGTGAATAGCCAAGGACGAAGAAGCTGTTCTTGCCAACACCAACGGAGACTTTTTACATTGGGATACTGCGCTTTGATGGGAAGGTTCGTTAAAAAATAAACATTGACCAGACCGAGCAGAGCGCTCCCAAAAAAAAGATAAGACCAACATTCGGAAAAAGCATCTAAAATAGCGCCACAGAAAACTGCAAGCACCATCCCCGCAACGTAACTGAGTGTCAGGGCCCAACCAAACGCAGTCCTAGTATTGCTCTCTTGCGCATTGGAACGCAATATTTCCATCCAAGCAGGTTTTGCAGCTTGGTAAAAGAGCATGTAACTTACAGAGCAAAGAAGCAAGAACCCTGGATACGGAAAGCAGGGAAGGAGTAGGAAAAGAAGCCTTGCGAGCACCTTTGCCACAAAAAAGTTTTTCCTCAAAGCATGCGGGCGAACGGTCAAGTAAGAAGACCAATAAAACGAAAAAATCGACAGGACCGGTTTGATGCTCAAAAAAAGCGCTACAACCCAAGCACTCATCGCGAAATGTTTACGCAAGATCAAAGAGATAAAGCCATACATGACGAAAAGAGGCTCTTGCATGAGGTGTGTCATCAAGAGCCAAAACAGGGTCTGTTTTTCGTATGGTTTTGCCGGCATAAGGCCTGAGTTCAGAAAAGAGCTTTATAGGCTCACTCCAGGATAGAGAAACTCAAGAAGAAAGACAACAACTTTGGCCAAATCCACCAGGGGGATCGCATTTAAATTTCCTTGCAAAAAACTTCTTCTAGGTTGTTTCCGTTCATATAAAAATAGTTTTGAGTCCGTTTTAGACTTTTCTTGCCCTGTACTGCGCGAAGAATATTCAAGGCCCATTTTCTAGCTA
>JBCDEZ010000056.1:0-5927 GCA_039179045.1 Chlamydiota bacterium
CAGCCATCAAATGTAGCAAATACTACCCCCTTTTTATCCAAAACAGCGCGCAACCCCCGATCAAACTTGCGGTACCAAGGAATAATAGAGGTGTTGAGAAAAACCGCATCGATCTTATGCTCTTCAACTAGTCGCAAAAGAATTGTTTCAGGAGCGCCCTTTTCTAAAACAAGATGCCCCTCTAAACTTTTTTGCAGGCTTTGAAGAGAATGGTAGAGCCAAAGCCGGCTAGCAGATCCCATAGCAAATTTTTGAGGTGCTAGATCATCTAAAATGTAGACGGGTAGCACTTCTCCCTGATCACAAGCAGCAAGATATGCTGGATTGTCATCCAGTCGCAAATCGTTGCGAAATAAAAAAAGCGTCTTAGCCATAATCCCTCCTAAAAATCAGAAGAAACCCTACGAAAAACAGTCGAAAAAAACAAGTACCTGCACGAATACACCCTGACTTGATGCTCTTTCAAGGAATCCCCTTTCTATGATAGAATTTTCTCATGCTTTTATTCTATTTTTTCCTTTGTTCTTTTTTTACCTCCTGCCAACCGAGTGAGAGTACGGATAAACCCGTGATTTTAGTCAGCATACCCCCTTACGCCTGGCTAGCGCAGGAAATTGTGGGGAAAGAAGCCCGCGTAGAAACAATTGTGCCAGAGGGTGTTGATGTGCATACCTACGAGCCGACTGCGAGAAGCCTTGCACGTTACCAACAAGCGGACATTTGGTTTCGCATCGGAGATCCCTTTGAGGAAAAGATTCTTCCCGTATTGAAAGAGGCGAATCCCGATTTGGAGGTATACGATTTACGGGAAACCGTTCCTCTTTTGTACACCGAAGACGTATGTTGTCATGGAGAGCACAACCACAATCACCTCGTGGATGTGCACACGTGGATGAGTCCGAAGCTAGCGCTGCAACAGGCTTTATTCATGCAAACCATTTTAGAGGCTACCTACAAAAATGGACAATTTGCTGAGAATGCTTTTGTATTGCAAACCTGTCTTACAAAACTTGATGCAAAGATTCGGGCTTTATTAGAGCACGCTCCTTCTCGTGCATTCCTCACGAGCCATCCATCTTTCGCCTATTTCTGCGAGGAATATGGACTACAACAAATTTCTTTAGAAAGAAAAGGCAAAGAGCCTCTTGCTAAAGGAATGCAGGCGTCTGCAGAAGCAGCAGAGCGCGCGGGGGTTGCGGTCGCTTTGATTGAGCCACAATTTAGCCCCAAAAGTGCAAAGATTGTCGCAAAATCCCTAGATATCCCTGTGCAGATGGTCGACCCTTGCTCAAAAAACTATCCCGAAAGCGTCCTCCGGCTTGCGAAAATCTTAAACGATCCCGAAAGTCCATGACAATCAGCTTTGAGCAGGTCTGCTTTTCCCACAAAACTCGACCTGTTTTGCATAACGTTTCTACAAGGATTGCCCAGGGAAGGCTCGTCGGAATCATCGGACCCAATGGTGGAGGGAAAACAACATTTTTAGACCTTTGTACAGGCGACCTCACTCCAGAAAAAGGAATAGTGCAAGTTGAAACAACGCGCCCTTACGCAATAGGCTTTGTCTCCCAAGGGGGCCGCTACGATAGGCAATTTCCGATCACAGTTTGGGATGTACTACTCAGCGCTTTCGTCGCAAGATCCCGTTTTTGGGGAAGGCTCCCTGAAGATTGCCTCAAGCAAGCAGAGCAGTGTTTAGTCGATTTAGAACTCACGCCCTATCGCAATGTCTCGTTCGGCAATCTGTCCACAGGTCTCATGCAAAAAGTTCTGATCGGAAGAGCTCTGCTCGACAATCCAGAGATCCTTCTTCTCGACGAGCCCACCTCAAACTTGGACCCCGATGCGCGCGCCAAGCTTCTCGAACTGATCTACTCGCTTAAAGGAAAAATGACGATTTTACTTGTGACGCACGATCTGGAAATTGCAATCCATCACGTAGATCAGGTGCTCTACATCGAACGAACTTTGAGCTCTTTCAAGCCTCAAGATATTTGCAAGCATTTTGGCATCGGACTCTACCACCACGCTCCACTCAACTCGGGTGCTTCGTGATTTTTTCCAATGCTTTTTTGTTCAATGCCTTTCTCGCTGCGATTCTGGCCTCTTTCGCAAGCGGCATGATTGGCTCTTATGTTGTAACCAAAAGAGTCGTATTCCTGAGTGGAAGCATCGCCCACTCGGTCTTGGGCATGATGGGTTTTTTTGTCTATCTAGAGCGAGTCTACGCTTTTTCCTGGGCAACTCCTCTTTTAGGCGCCTTGCTAGGGTCGATCCTCTCTTCTTTGATCATCGGCTTTGTTTCTTTGAGATTTCAAGAGAGGCAAGATGCTTTGATCGCAAGCGTTTGGTCGATTGGCATGGCGACAGGCGTGTTGTTTCTTTCCGCTACACCTGGATACAACACCGATCTTCTCAACTTCTTATTTGGGAATTTGCTTTGGACAACGCAATCAGATTTATGGATTCTTTTTGCTCTCGATATTGCACTTTTCTTCACAATTAGCGCATTTTATCGCCCTTTTCTTGTCATCTGCTTCGATGAGAGGCAAGCGCGCCTCAAAGGTCTTCGCACAGAATTTTGGTATCTATTTCTTCTTGTACTGATCGGAATTTCTATCGTCCTCCTAATCCAGGTTATGGGGATTGTTCTTGTTATGGCACTTTTGAGTCTACCTGCTATGCTAGCGAGCCTTTTTACAAGAACCTTTTTCGCGATGATGCTCGTCTCTTCACTCTGCGCCCTTGCCTGCAGCACCTTGGGAATTGTGGCTTCATATGAACTCAATTTCCCCACGGGCTCTACCATTGCGCTCGTGACAGCAATCGCTTACACAACCGGGTTGTTTTTGCAAAGAAAAGTTTTTAGTAAGAAAACAAACAATTGACTATTCAAGAAGTCTATCTTATTATAGTACAAAAAACGTCCCATTTATTTAGGTAGGAGATAGCATGTACGCAATCATTCAGTCGGGCTCGAAGCAGTACCGCGTGAAAAAGGGGGATCGGATTTCTATCGATCTGCTGGACCAGTCCGAAGGAACAATCACATTCTCTGGGGAGGATGTTCTTTTCCTCTACGATGGACATTCCTATATTACAGGACTCCCCGGGATCGCAAACGCAACGGTAACAGCAAAAATCTTAGGACCTGTCCAAGGCCCAAAGGTTGTTTCTTTCCGTTACCGCAGGCGTAAGGACTCGAAAAGAACTGTGGGACACCGCCAACAGTACCAAGAAATAGAAATTGAAGACATCCAGTTATAAGGGTAGCGATTATGGCTCATAAGAAAGGACAAGGTTCTGTCAAGAACAAGAAAGATTCCCATGCAAAGCGATTGGGTGTAAAGGCAACCCATGGGCAGTTTGTGCCTGAGGGCAGTATACTGATCAGGCAAACCGGCACAAAGTGGCATCCGGGAAAATATGTAGGAATGGGAAAAGATTTCACGCTATTTGCACTGCAGGCGGGACACGTCTCTTTCGCGAAGAAAACCAAAACTTTTGTTTCGATTGTTCCTGATCCTGAGTAGATTGTCATGTTTGTTGATCGAGTCCTTCTCCATCTGATTGCAGGAAAGGGAGGAGATGGTGCTGTCGCGTTCAGAAGAGAAAAATTCCTTCCTAAAGGGGGCCCTTTTGGGGGGAACGGAGGGAATGGAGGTTCTGTTGTATTCCGATCGAGTCCTCATCCTTTTTCTTTGGAAGCCTTCCGGAATTTGCGCACCATCAAAGCACCTAACGGAAAACCAGGGGGATCCAATCATCAAACGGGCAAAACCGGATCCAATATCTTTCTCGATATTCCTTTAGGCACTCTTCTCAAGGATGCTCACACTGGAGAAGTTCTCTGTGACTTTGTTTCTCCGCAGGAATTTGTCGCTTGTCAAGGAGGCAAAGGAGGCAAGGGAAACTCGACTTTCAAGTCGCCTACCAACCAAACGCCTCGAGAATCGACCCCAGGCACTTTAGGAGAGATAAAAGAAGTCGTGCTCGAGCTCAAGCTCATCGCTGATATCGGCCTAGTGGGCCTGCCGAACGCAGGCAAGTCTACTCTCATTTCCTCCCTCACGCAGACAAAAGCACGGACAGGAGCCTATCCTTTCACCACTTTGCAACCCAATTTGGGTTTTGTAGAACTACAAGATGGTACCAAGAAGTGCATTGCCGATATTCCTGGAATCATCCGAGGAGCCCACAAAAACAAGGGACTAGGCCTTGCGTTTTTGCGTCATATTGAGAGGACACAGGCTTTACTTTTTGTAGTCGATCTGTTTTCTCCTACAGCTGTGGAAGATTTTTCTCTACTTCGAGATGAGCTCTCATCATACGATCCTCATCTTCTGGAAAAACCCTATTTGCTTCTTCTCAACAAAATCGATATTCCTGGAGGCAAAGAGCTTGCAGAACACTTCATGGAGTCTTATCCTGAAGAAATCCCCCTATTGATTTCTGCAAAAACAGGTGCGGGATGCGACGCGCTTAAAACCTATTTGAGGGGGCTTTTTTTCAAGCAAGCGGCGGCTTCTTGCCCAAATGCAGCGGTTTTTTCCGATCCAGAAGAGCCCACAATCCCCCTAGAATGATCAAAGCCCCTCCAAGAGCTTCTAATAAATCAAGCTGACTGCCCCACACGGCCCAGTCGATGATGGCTCCGAAAATCACGGTGGCATACAAAAGAGAGGCCACTTTCGTAGCCGCTAAAAAATGGTAGGCGCGCGTCATCGACGCCTGATATCCGAGACCAACCGCTCCGATGAGAAAAATATAGATCCATCCAGATAAAGAAGGGCTCGGAGACAAGGAAAAAAGCATGGGAAAAAATGAACATGGAACGCAGTACAAGAAATAATAAAACAAAATCCGGGGGGTTTTCTCTGTGCGCGTTAACTGCTTTACACTGACAAAGGAGATGGCGGAACAAACAGCTCCCAACAGGCCTACGAAGCTCGCCGGAGTGTGAAAAATCCCGTACCCGGGTCGCAGGACTAGTAACACACCTACAAACCCAAGAAAAATGGAAAAAAGGCGCCGCGAACTAATTGGAGTTCTGAGCCAGATCCAAGCCACGAAGGGGATGTACAAAGGGCTTGTATTGCTCAATACAATCGCCTCAATCAGATCTAAGTGTTGGATAGAATAGAAATAGCAGTAAATCGCCCCCATTCCCATGAGCGCGCGGACCCCGTGCAAGATCGGTCGCCTGGTTTTCAAAGAGAGCTCTCCTGGAAAAAAAAGCGGGAAAAGAACAATCAAACTCACAATATTGCGAAAAAAAATGAGGGTAAAAATTGACTCATCTTTGCACAGCTTTACAAGCGTTGCCATAACCGCTCTACTCAAAGCTGCCAAAAGCGCGAACAGCAAGCCGCGGGTGTGGTGATGCTCTTTCATGATTTTGAACATGCAGATTCTTCTCTTTTTTCGGCAAGGTCTTTCGGGAATCCTTATCCACGATAAGGACAACAAATGACTTACCTTTCTTCTATCTGTAGAGGCATAAAAATAAAGCCAACCGAAAGCAAGTATTGCATCCGTATACTGCCCCCAAATGCGATTTTTTACCTTGCCAGACGCCCAGGGCGATCGCATATAAAAATTTGACTGAATAGGTCCAAGTGGCCATGATTTTTTCTCTAATGTTTGATGAGGAGAGAAAACAATGGCACTAATAGAGGAATGGAAGAAAATTTGCGGAAGAATTGAAGATCCAAGAATCGCACGCAATAAGAAGCATCCCCTAATGTCGGTTTTATTTGTGATACTTTGTTCTTGCTTAGCAGGAATCGACAATTGGGTGGGCATGGAGGGGTTGTTGAAAAAATCTCTAGGAAAACCTTGATAAAAAGCCCATAAACAAGCGAGGCTCCTTACCTATAAAGAATCTAAGGAGCTTCTGATGCGAAAATGTGATTGGAAAAGATATA
>JBCDEZ010000057.1:0-5566 GCA_039179045.1 Chlamydiota bacterium
CGCGAAGAGCTATTGTAGAAACAGCATTCTCTAGGATGAAAGGACTCTATGGTCCCATGTTCTACTCAAGAAAACCAAGCGCTCAAAGAGTAGAAGGTTACTTAAAATGCCTGATGATGAATCAAACGCTGAGAACCGAGAGCTAGAAAATCTTCAAGGATAGTCCTGGTTGGTCTGAAAATCTGATTTTTTCAACAAGGCCCCTATTCAGTCAAATTTTTATATGTGATCGCCCTGCAAAAGTGCGTAAAGCTTTTGTACTAGCTACCAGTTCTTGGCGCGCCATTTTCCGTAGGAAAACAGGTGGGGAACAGACCTTTTTCGTAGCGACTCAAATAAAATGACCAAAGCTCCAGGAAGCAGACAAACGAACCAATTCCTAATAGAGAGGGGCTCAGTATGAAAACTCCACTGCAAACCAGGTACATACAGAATCAAAGCGAGAAGAGCAAGCGCTACCGTTCCCATTCCCAGCAACAAAGGATGCGAAAGAAGACCGAGGGAGCGGAGGGTTTGCGTATCTGAGCGCATGTGCAACGACAAGAACCATTCAAACAGTACAATCGAGACGAAGGTCATGGTGCGTGCATGCGTTAAATTTTCTCGATAAGCGAAAAAAATCAGCGATGCACTCCCGCTCAAAATGGCTGCTAGCACAAACACTCGGAACATCATTCCTGGATAAATCAAGCCCACCTGGGACTCTCTAGGGGGATGGTTTAACTCCTCACCCCGCTTTTTTTCCACACCAATTGGAACGGCAATCAAGGAACCTGTGATGAGGTTGATCCAAAGAATTTGCAGAGCTTCGAGCGGACTTTGCTGAGAGAGGAAAAATACCAGGAAAATCGTGGCGATTTCTCCAAAACAGGTAATCAGGAGGAAGGCAGTCGCAGACCGCATCCGCAAAAAAATAGAGCGTCCCTCTTCAATACAAGAGACGATTGTCGCAAAATGGTCGTCTGTGAGGATGATATCGGCTGCATCTTTTGCGATATCGGTCCCGTTTTTCCCCATGGCAACGCCAATATCTGCTTTTTCCAGAGCCAAAGCATCGTTGACACCATCGCCTGTCATCGCAACTACACAACCCGCTCTTTGTAGGGAATCGACAATTTTGAGCTTGTGCAAAGGCTCTATTCGCGCGCAGATCGCGGTTTGTTCTATCCTTTTGACAAGCGCATCTGGTGTCAAATGAGACACTTCTTTTCCCTCAATTACTCGGTCTGCTTGCAAGCCTAGCTCCCGACCAATGGCTTGAGCTGTAAAGGCACTGTCTCCTGTTACCATCAAGACACGTACTCCCGCTTTTTCCGCAGCGGATAGAGCAGAATGGACCCCTTCTCGAATCGGATCACAAAGGCCATAGAGGCCAGTAAATACGGCCCGTTGCGTACACTCCTCTTCGGTCCAATGTCTAGGAGCGGCGGCTTTCCAAGCTCCTGCCAAGACTCTTTTTCCTTTTTGTCCTAGGGCCTGCTCTTGGGCGAGAATCTGCTTTTTGCTTTCTGCATCGAGGAGACGGATTTGCTCACGATCGAAATAGTGGGTACAAAAGGAGAGAACGGTTTCAGGAGACCCTTTCAAAAACACCTCCTCTCGCCCCTTTAGAGAGTAGGTGACTGCCATGTACCGCTTTTTGCTATCGAAAGGGATCTCGAAAATACGCTCTTTTGCTGGTTGTTCCTCTTGCCACGAGGAGAAAAGTTGATCTAGGACTTCCACCAGGGCGATCTCTGTGGGGTCTCCCACATACTTGCACTGTTCATTTTGTGAAGAGCGCTCCACAGTATGGCAAAAAGAGGCGATCTCCCACAATTTTTCGTGAGCAAAAGAGGTGTGCGGTAGCGCAACATCTACAGGCAAGCTCTTTTCCAGACCGATCGAGAAGTCGGTCCAAAGCATTGCATTTTTGGTCAAAGTACCTGTTTTATCTGTGCAAATAATATTCGTAGAACCAAGAGTCTCGACAGCAATCAGTTTACGAATCAACCCCTGTTTTTTCGCGACACGCAAGACCCCGACAGCAAGAACTACCGTCACAGTTGCTGGAAGCCCCTCTGGAATGGCTGCGACAGCCATGGAAATCGAAAGGAGCGCGATCTCTACCCAGGAGAGACCAAATAAGATTCCCACCCCAGAAAAAATGAGAGAACAGACACACACGATAGCCATCATTGCATGTGTCAATCTACGGATGCTTTTTTGTAGCGGAGTGGCTCCTTGTTGAATCCGTTGCATGGTAGCAGCAACTTTTCCAAGCGCTGTTTCCATCCCGATTGCCGTAACTCTACCTAATCCCCTACCTTGGACAACAACTGTTCCTGAAAAAGCCATATTCGTCTGCTCCGCAAGCGAGGTGTCTTTAGAAAGAGCATCGATCTGTTTTTTTACAGCAAGAGCCTCTCCGGTTAGGCACGATTCATCGATCTGCAGATCATACACCTCTACCAAACGCATATCTGCTGGAACTTTGACTCCCGCTTCTAAGAAAATGAGATCACCTGGCACAAGCTCTGCAGCATCGACTGTCTGCGCTCTGTTTTCCCGGCGTACGCGAGCAGTGGGAGGGGAGAGCTTTTTGAGAAGTTCCATCGAGCGCTCCGCTTTTGCCTCTTGTAGCCAACCCACAAAAACCATGAATAGGATCGTAATGAAAATCACAACGCCTTCGAGATAAGAGCCGAGCGCTATTTTCAGAAGAGCTGCTGCCAAGAGCACAAAAAGGAGCGGATTGGCGCATTGTGCAAGAAAAATCGCCCAAAGTCCCCTCTGAGGTTTCTCCTTGAGCACATTATGCCCGCATTGTTTTTGCAAGTAGGAGACCTCTTCTAAAAGAAGGCCCTCTTTTTTCCAGGAAATCTCTTCAATGCTTTTCGCATGCCACATAGGAAAACCCCTCATATACCGCATAAGCAAACTAGAAAAAATTGTCTAGCCAAGATAAGGAAAAGGCGGCACGCACCCTTCCACGGCCCTTTTTTGCACTCAACGGGGATGTGTAATGCATGAACAGGATATGAGACCTGGTTGGAAGCACTCTTTTTCGGAGAATTTTGAGTAGAAGATTTGGGAGAAAAATACCCGGAGTTTTGTATGAGATATGATCAAATGATTTCTTGCAGATTTGCCGGTAGGCAATCGTATGGCCAAAAAGCCAAAGCATGCCACCATACCAAGACCTCTGTTCGTGTAATAATATGGAAGAGATCGCGAAGGATACGTCTTTCTACTCGATGCGCATTTTTTGAGTGGTTAGTGTGTCTTTTTCTAGCTCGTTCGTAGAAAAAAGATGCAATGTAAAACAGAAAAGCATAAGAATTTTCACACGATTTCAACTTCTTAAGAAAAAATCAGATTTTCTTACATCCCTTGCAAAAAGGGTACGAAATGGGGGCCGGATGATTTCTGTTAACAGCCTCCTAGTAGAGGCTAGGTGTTTTCCAAAAGAAATTCAAGAAGAGGCTTTTTGCAAAGGTTTGACACCGCATTTAGCCGAGGAAGAAGATTGAAAACTATTCTTAAACAGCAGAGAATAATTTCTATGTTTTTGCATTCGAGCACATTCATCCGAATAGAAATCTCTGGATACCACTCCCCACTCTTTTTAAGGAGATAATACGATGGAGCCGTGCATAGTTTTCTTCACGATCTTCTTATTTACAAGGAATCTTTCCGCAGAGGAACAAAAAAAGGACCACTCTATGTTTGATTGCAACGGAATTGTGGAAAATCAGACCCAATGCTTACAAGCTTTGGATCGTCTATCGAATGACGCTTTATGGAAAGAGTTTTTGCCTCTCCAAGTCCATTTATTCTTCGATCAGGAGTTCGCCCTATTTTCCACTAAATCTTGGTGGGAAAAGGCACAGCGCATCTTAGAAATAGGAAGTGGAAAGGGACACTTCTTGCACAGACTCTATGCCAAGGCGCCGGAAAAAGAATTCCTAGGGATCGATATCCACCGTGAAAGCGTTTGTGCTGCAAGAGAAAATTTTTCCACGAATCACTTGCGTTTCGCAGAAAAAGATGGTGAGCATTTTTTCGAAAGCCTAGAGAACGGCTTCGACTTGATTGTGCTTAGGATGACCCTCCAGCATATGAAAAACCCTGAGGTCGTTCTAGAAAATGCGTACCGCTATCTCCGTCCAGAGGGAAGACTTCTTATCATCGATTCTTATGACCCCATGCGGGAGTGCTCCTACAAGACCCCTTATTTAGACGAGGCAATTGCAAAGCTGCATTGCAAAAACAAAGAAATAGGAAAAGGGAACCGACATATCTCCTTCGCATTGCAAAAAAGCCTTATGGACGAGGAGCTATCCCCATATTACGAAATAGAAAGCACCAACCTCACCTACGACGGAGAACGCGAGGACTCTTCGGACGATCTAATGATTCGAAGTGAGC
The DNA here is from genome assembly GCA_039179045.1 of Chlamydiota bacterium. Lineage (GTDB taxonomy): Bacteria > Chlamydiota > Chlamydiia > Chlamydiales > SM23-39 > JBCAXK01. Next base: position 4,411 of record JBCDEZ010000057.1, read on the forward strand.
AAAGTGGACGCGACTATCTCCTCTACAACCTACTTTTTTTCCAGCTACTGAAAAAAGTTTGGAAAATAGAGATCGACTTCGAAGCAGCTTACGAAGAGGCGAGCTACTTTTCACAAAATGTAGACTCTTGGATGCGTTCGGGAAAGCACTACCTAATTCTCAAAAAAGCGAGTCGACACCCACCCAGTTAACACTGGCCCGTAAGCTTCTTCAAGAACCTGTATTCATAGTTAAGCTGCCGTCTAATAGCCTGAGTTTCGAGTGCAATGGATGCAAAAAGACTAGGGTAGAAAAAAATTACTACTAAAAGATCTCCATCTGTGTAATTGATCGCTTCACAAACACAGGGTCACACCAGAAGAAATCAAAAAATGGTAGATGCGATCTATCCTCGTATAGGAGTATGGAAAACCTCCCTACATAAAATTACTAGCCGAAAAAACCATCAAGCAGCATCTCGCTCAGCAAGGTCTGTTCTCTATGATTCAAAACCCGAAACTTAGGTGAGTAACATCAGCACATGCAAGACCTTCCGAGCGGATCTATACTTTTTCTTGATTTCCTACTGCCTATGCGTCACATTCCTTGATGCATGAGTGAAAGAAATAGTCTGGTTGAAACCTGTAATTCTTGCGCGGATTTCTACGTCTACCATTTGCTCCACAGCTACGATAGACCGATGAATTTTGTCTTTTGCAGCTTGTTCTGTCACGTCGTCTTTGTAGAGTGCAAAAATACGCTTCAGTTCGTTGGCTAATTTTTTTACATCACCCATTACTAGCCTGGCGCAGACATTGTCATCTAAATCCCGGAATGTTTTCTCAAATTTTTCAGTCAATCGTCCAGCTAGGGAAGTGAGCCGATCGTCTCGCATCTTAGTAGAGCAAACCATGGACCAGCTACGGATCCATAGAAGCACGGCAGGTACCCAGGAAAAAATAGTCACCTTCCCTAGATAGCGCCACCATGTTTTATGATCAGCATCATGCACTTTTAAATGCATCGGACATAATTTAGTTTGCTTATCTGCTTCTGAGTCGTTTACCGCGAACTCTATTACAAATCCGGGACTTTGGAATCTATTTGTGTATAAAGAATCAAGTTTCACAATTCCCTCCTCTTTTTATTTCAAAAACCTTCAACTATTATATTAAAA
>JBCDEZ010000058.1:0-5382 GCA_039179045.1 Chlamydiota bacterium
CGCGAAGAGCTCTTGTAGAAACAGCATTCTCCAGAATGAAAGGACTCTATGGTCCCATGTTCTACTCAAGAAAACCAAGTACTCAAAGAGTAGAAGGTTACTTAAAATGCCTGATGATGAATCAAATGATGAGAACTGAGAACTAGAAAACTTTCAAGGATAGTCCTAGTTGGTTTGAAAATCTGATTTTTTCAACAAGGCCCTTCTGGACCGCTAAAGGGCTCTTTTAACAAAAAATGGATGATCCAAGAAAACATGGGAGTATGATGGTTTTTAAACCACTGCATAAACGGCTTGAAGAAGTCTTTAAGCAAACCTCTCTAAGGCTCGATGTCGTCCAACAAGGTTACATTCTCTCCTGGCTTCTCGTGGGTATTTATGAGCACCCTATTTTGAAATCGAGTCTGATATTTAAAGGAGGAACGGCCTTTAAATAGGGGTATTTTGGAGAATATCGATTTTCTGAAGATCTCGACTTTTCTACAAGGAAAGCACTTCCAGAGGATTTGGACAACAGCATCATCGAAGCGTGCAAACATGCAGAAATGCAAATGCGAGAGTTTGCTCCAATTCGACTTTATGTGAAAAAGTATGAGGAGAAAATGCCTCATCCAGAAGGGCAGCAGGCTTTTGTTGTGGGCGCGCAATTTCCATGGCAGTCTCAACCTCTTACAAAAGCGATGATTGAAATCTCGTGCAATGAAGCAGTTCTTCTAGAACCTATCTCAAAGCCCCTTATCCATCCTTATGGCGAGCTAATTGATTTGCAAATGAACCTCTACTCTTTAGAGGAGATTATTCTTGAAAAACTCCGTGCTATTTTACAACACACAAAGAAGCTGCATGAGAGAGATTGGAGCCGGTCACGTGCTAGAGATTATTATGACCTATGGCGAATTTTTGGCATGTTTGAAAAAGGGATCGACCTTGAAGTTATCAAAGAAAATTTGCCAATAAAATGCTCTCACAAACAGGTTTCGTTTAAAGAGCCTACAGATTTCTTTGACGAGAAAATGATTGGTTACGTTTCAAAAACATGGAACCAATGGCTAGGCCCACTTATTGTAGACTTGCCAGATTCTCAGGACATCCTTGAAGAATTGAAGACGAAAATACCTCTTTGCTTGCCTTAGAAAAACACCTCTCAAATGGGAGCAAAATTGTGGTCATTTTTAGTTGTGGATTGGAGCATTTGAAAAAATGAAAGCGCCGGTTTTTCTGGAGATTTCGAGCTTAAGTTGCTGATTATAAATGTTTGCTCAGAGCGGGACTCGAACCCGCACGGCCGCGAGGCCAAGGGATTTTAAGTCCCTTGTGTCTACCATTCCACCATCCGAGCTAAAAACACACTTCAAAACCATAAATGATGCACTGATAACTTGCAAATATTGTCTTCCAAAACCACAGGGTGATCTCATATAAAGTTCCTTGGAAAAAATTTCTCCCAGATTGCTTTGATTCATGGAAAAATATACCCAATCCAATTGAAGAATTGGGTTAAGCGGAACAAATATCCTAGATTTCGCACCCTTTCATGTTAACACGTACATTGTTTCAAACGGGGTACCCAGCATTGCAAGTATAGGACATTGAGTAGGATTGAGAGGCAAGACGATTTCGTGTATTTGGGATGGGTTCTTCTTGAGTAACGGATGTACCTCCTCAAACATTTGGACAATTCATTGTAAACTCGTTGTTTGCGCATTTGCCCCTTTAAAGAGCATACCCAAGCAGACAAAGGCATGTGACTACACCACGGCGATGATCTTCCTCTATTTGTTTGAGAATGCGGAAGGGATCGCGAATGATGCGCATTTGACGGATGGGTAGGGCTTTTTTCTCGCTCGCTTTGCACAAGGAAGGGATATTACAAGGAGAACAGGGAAAAAATTGCTGCATCATTTCTATCTACCAAGAAAAAATCAGATTTCCTTACACTTCTTGTGGAGGAGTTGCGGAATGTGCGTTGTAAGAAATCTTTTTGTAGCTTAAATTGGCTCCGATTTTTTCTAACCAACGGAGAAACCTATGTATAAAAAATACTATTACGGCTTGGCGACTCTGTCGCTATTTTCCGCTGCATTTTTGCACGCAGGGCTTTCCTATTTCTGCCCCGGAAGAGACACGCCGGCAGGCAGCGAATATGTCTTCTTGGAAAGACCCGACCAAGATGATCACCTGTCGGTCAATCCTCAAGTGTTGAAAATCGTAGCACAATCAAACAACAGGAGGAACTTCCTCATCCGAAGCTCCAATCCTGTTAGGGACGGTACATTCCAATACGACGAATTGAAGCATCAATTCGGAAACTTACTCCAAGACAAGGGCTTTGATCCCGACAAACCCTTCACTCTACTTTGTTACACATTTCTCAACAGCATACAAAATCGCAAAGATCTTTTGGTGGAAAAACAGTTTTTTGAAGAAAACCCAAATCTCGGAGAACTGAAAAAACACACGCTTTACGGCTCTTTGCTAGACCCTTGCAAAGAATCCAAACTGGAACGGGACGCTTGGCTCGCATCCGATCTTTTCGAGGTCTTTGATAAGCTATCTGAGCTAATGAAGAGTGCAAACCGCAATCTCACACGCAATACGACAGAGCCAAGGATTCTACTCTTTCACTGCCGTGCTGGCAAAGATCGCACGGGAGAGGCCTGTGCATGTTACCAAATGGAGTTTGAAGGCTACTCGTATGAACGGGCAATGCAGACGGCTGAGGAGGTTGCGGGACGACCTTTGCGTGATCTTTCTGTAAATGCGATCAAATGGTACGCTTTCTATTTGAGAGATCGGTTAGGAGGATCATTTTCTTCCTCAATTGGCCTGATCGAGGGACACTAGTAGTTGTCCCAAAAAGAGCTTTGTATTCGAAATACAAAGCTCTTCTTGTCATCTAATTCTTTCTCCGCGATGGATTTAAAGAAATCTGATTCTTTTCTTGGTAGATAGAAATCATGCGGCGATTTTTCCCCTGTTCTCCTTGTAACGTCCTTTCTTTGTTCAAAGCGAACTAGAAAAAAACCTACCCATCCGTCAAATACGCATTGTTCGCGATCCCTTCCGCATTCTCAAATAAATGGAGGAAGATCATGGCCCTTGGTGTAGTCACATGCCTTTATCTGCTTGTGCATACGATTGCTCTCTAGCAAATATGCAAAAATAGAAAGAATCAGACAAAATACCGCTCAGCCAAAGGGAACCCAGCCAAAAAAAACGAATTTGCAACCGATTTTCGAAATGTTTGAGAGAAATGCACCTGCGGCTCAAGAAGACCCAATCCCAAATACACAAGATCGTCTTGAATCTCAGTCCTACGCAACGTCCTATGCTCGCAATACTGCGCTCCTCTTTTGAAAAAAGATACGCGTCAACATGAAACAGTGCGTAATCTGGGAGAAATAGCTCTCACCTCTATTCTTCGCTTAACCCAATTTTTCAAGAAAAATGAGTAAATGAGCACTTTTTCAAATCCCTATTTGTGAGAAGTTTTTAGGGAACACTTAGAAAAATACTCTTCAAAGGAGACGGCATGCTCTACATTGCAACTGGGAAAGAAGTGCACGGTATTTACGAAGACAATTATCTTAAGCGCAACCGTTCAAGTCCACTTTCTTCGAGCACAACACTTCTCGAATATCCTAAAAGAACTTTGCATCACACAGGAGATACGGGCTTGAAGGAGATCGCTTCTGGAAAATTGGGCAAAAGTTTCAGGTAGATCTTGCTATTTAACCTATCGGCGCTTCCAACCCGAGTTGGTTTTTGCGCGCTGTACATATGGGTTCTTGCGATGCGCTCTGCGCACACGCCGATTTACAAGCAAGTTGCTCTTATGCCAAGCATGTCGATACGTTTCGTTTGAGCCATTTCGATCATCGAGAAGCAGAAAAAAAGATTTCAAAGCTACTCTCTTTACTACAAAAGATAGGTGCCACCTACCAGGTCACCTTATAGAAACCTTAAAAGCCCTCTACTTTCCCTTTTTTACTAATCTCTTGAAAAGCAAGCAGAGCAGCCTCCCGAGACTCCTTGATCGATACGATAGGATAGGGATAATCGACCCCGAGCTCGATACCAGATTCTCGCAAAACCTGCTCTGGGGCCAGCCATGGCTCTGCCAGGTATTTTGTGGGAAGTTGGCCGAGTTCAGGCAAATAACGGCGCACGTATAACCCTGCAGGATCAAAAGCTTCGAGCTGCCTTTTCGGACTAAAGATGCGGAAGTAAGGGGCTGCGTCTGCTCCCGATCCCGCAATCCATTGCCAGCCTGCGCTGTTGTTCGCAATATCGGCATCGAGAAGGCAGTCCCAGAACCAATCACGCCCTCGATGCCAATGAATACGGAGATTTTTCACCAGAAAAGAACCAACCATCATCCTTAAGCGATTGTGCATGTACCCCGTTTGCCAAAGCTGCCGCATACCTGCATCTACAATGGGATAGCCCGTTTTCCCTTCCTGCCAAGCGGTAAGCTCTTTCGAATGAGAGATCCAAGGAAAGCAATCAAACTTCTTTTGAAAATTTTTCTCGGGGAGAGCGGGAAAGTGGTAGAGGAGATAATAGGAAAACTCGCGCCAGGTGAGCTCGCTAAGAAAATGTTCCCGGTCTTTTTCTGGTGCAGAAGCGCGGATTGCAGCGTGCCAAATGCGGTGAGGCGAAATCTCTCCGTGGGCCAAATACGGGGAGAGGCGGGAAGTGTATTTCTCTGCAGGAAAATCTCTCCCCTTTTTGTAGCCGTTAAGACCCGACTCTAAAAACTTTTTCAGCGCTTTTTGTGCCCCTTTTTCTCCAAATTCCCATAATTTGGATAAGCGATCTGCCCAATCCTCTTTAGGGTAAAGATCGAGATCCTCCAGCTCTTTCTTTCGCGTCGCAATCCAAGACTGCGAAGAGGGTTTTTCGTAGCAAGCGCGCACAGGGGTTCGGTAACTTTTTTTCTTGAAAGGGGTAAAAACGGAAAAGGGAGTACCGTCGTCTTTCAACACATCCCGCGGAGAGCGGAGATAACAGCCATCAAATGTAGCAAATACTACCCCCTTTTTATCCAAAACAGCGCGCAACCCCCGATCAAACTTGCGGTACCAAGGAATAATAGAGGTGTTGAGAAAAACCGCATCGATCTTATGCTCTTCAACTAGTCGCAAAAGTCGCCGCCACCTGTACACCGGGACTCGTCGGGGCCTTGATGGTGGGGCTGACGGCGGGCAAAACCCTGGCATTGCTGCACGACAAACCCTTCCTCGGGGTGCATCACCTCGAAGGGCATATCTATGCGTCCTACCTCAGTCAGCCGGATCTACAGCCGCCCTATCTATGTTTATTAGTGTCGGGGGGCCACACCAGCCTGATTCATGTGAAAGGCTGCGGCGATTACGAAAC
>JBCDEZ010000059.1:0-5048 GCA_039179045.1 Chlamydiota bacterium
CTACTCAAGAAAACCAAGTACTCAAAGAGTAGAAGGTTACTTAAAATGCCTGATGATGAATCAAATGATGAGAACTGAGAGATAGAAAACCTTCAAGGATAGTCCTAGTTGGTCTGAAAATCTGATTTTTTCAACAAGGCCTCAAGAATTGGCTGCATTGAGGAAAGATTGCGTGTAGAATTTTTCTATCCCACTCTTTTTTAATCAATTAAATCTGAAACGCAGGTTAAATCAAGGAAAAACCGAGAGCTTTGCACTTTCTATTCTTCTTTTTATTTTATGTACAAAAAAACCTAAATCAGTATAATAGTTTTTATTATTTTACTTTGTTTGTATGTCTTTTTTTTCTCATGCTGTGAAAATAGGAACCTGCTATTCTATACCAGCACTTTACGACTATGCTGCTTTACCCTCCCAAATTGATTGGGATCTGGAACCCGTTTCTGACCATTCCTCCGACTCGTCTTGTTGCAATCGCATCAGAAAAAACCTAGAACAATTGCAAGAGTGTGCCCGCTCTTGGCACCGTTACTTTCTCACCCAGATTCCTCCAACAATCCAGGTGGTGATTGCAGCAACCGCCGATCACGCTTATATCACACAGGTCATGCTTGCTATACTCCAATTCTCTTGCGGGCAGACCAGTACGTTTGGTTTGTTGCGGGTGACCCTAGGCAATCTTGTTTCTCTACCTACCTTTCTCTACCTTCCGATTGCTTCTCTTGTTTTCGTTACAGTCGGATTGTCTATCCGAGCAGTGCGTAGAGGATTGGCGCACCTATGGCCTCAAGTACACTACCCTTTCAGCAACCAATTTTGCGATAGGTTCATTCTATCGTATCCCCTTCTCACAGCGGCAGGGGTCTCGACTCTCATCAGATGCATCTATCTTTACCCCCCCATTCTTCTGAGCGCTTCCCCCCTAATCTATTTGCTTTTTTTCCATTTTCCCTTCTTGTTTTTAAAAGGTCTTTCGTTGCGAGACGTTCCGGTTCCCTCTTGGTTAAAAACAAGAACGATTCTTTCCTATGAAGATTGGAAGAAATTATCAAGCTTGCAGCAAGTAGACAAATCTTCTGAAATTCCAGAAAGCCTCAAAGAAGATCCTATTTTGCGCCAATTTCGCTGTACAATTACAAAAAAGCCCATCCGTATACCTTATGAGTGTGCCCCAGAAATTCTTCAGGAGCTAGATGCGTCTTCTTTTCCTCTCTTCGACAAAACAAGTGTGGATGCGCTCCTCTCTGGAAGGGTCTCTCCACCCGAATGGTGGCCTGCTGATACGCCTGTAAGGGACACGCACTTCATCAAATCATTCCATTTCAGCAAGCTCTTGGAACACCATCTGCAATGCATCAAGCGCGCTGCACTCTCCTCATTGGGAGAACGCCCCTGGAATCCAGAACAGTTTGCCGAATTATTTTGGCTATCCATGAAAGATTCAAGATCAGTAACCAGCCTCTCCTACCCAAAACTCTTGCAACATTGCTGGCAACAACACCTCTTCCCTCCTGGGACAGTAGGAGGCGATCTGAGGGCGCTGCGTACGATTCCCGATGCATTAAAAAAGGACCCGGCTTTCCTCTTTTCTGGTAGTAATCCTATACGATATCCTGTGCAACACCCTGAACTCGAAGAGTTATTTTACGACTGGTACAAAATTCGAGAGATTTGCTCCAAGCAGAACACATGGCCCGGCTCAGAGATCCCCTTACACTCTTCCCGTCTGCGCATTTCCCAGGAACAACAAGGGGCGATCGAAAAAAGCCTTTTAGAGCACCAGAGACATGCTGCGTGGTACATGTCCTGCTATTACAGCAGTATGCAGGTGAAAGATCTTTCTCTATTTAAAGATGCTTACATCTGGCGATGTTACCTCAAAGCTCACGTAGGAAAAGAGGAATTCTCTCCAATAGAAATTGTACCCTCATCAATCGGAAACAAGAGATTACAAGAGCTTGCCCACGTTACAAAAATGGACCATATTCCAATGGAACTCTACGGTATTTTTCCTTTCTACTTGTTCCGGTGCCAGCTGAGCGGAAAACCTGTACGCTTCCCTTTTGTCTTAGGGAAGAATAGCTCAGTTTTTCGTGCAGATTTTCTTTTCGACAAAGAATCCGTTTTAGCCTTGAAGAGCTTTTCCAATCAGAATCTTTGGACAGAGGACAACTGTCCAAAAAAGGAAGACTTTGAGAAAGATCGGAGTTTGCAAGTCGCCCTTGACAAGGTGCTCGCTTCTTGGGAAGAGTTTTTTGCAGCAGAGTATTTACTCCGAGTAGGCAAGGATTTACAAGACCAGAAAAAAGAGAGCAAAAAGACGAAAGAGTTTTCACAGGAAAGATCCCCGGAATACAAAGACGATGAAAAACGAGCAGTGCAAGATCCCGTCTCCCACTCGAAACAAGCTCTCATACATCGTATGGCAACACAGACAAAGGAATACAATGATACAATCGAACAGATGCGGGAATGGTCGATAAATAATGATACATTGGAGACAATTTGGACTAAGAACCCACATTTAGACCGATACCGGTCCTGGAGGACAAAACAACCCCTCAAAGGTCCCAAAATCTATAAAAGGATGATCAATGGAACCCACACCGGCTATCTCCAAGAGGCCTTCGTGAAACTCATTCAGGAAAAAGGAAGCGAAGTGGATCGTAACACGCGCTGCATTATAACTGGAAGCTACGCAGAGTGGACTGATGCAGAGTATCCTCTAAAACCTGGTTCTTTCGTGAGAGATAAAAAGGCAGAAAAAGCGATAGCAGATGCCTTGAAACGGCACGTAGAATCCACACTAGTCGAGCGCCACGAATTTACTGTGCGACAGTTCATAGATCAGCTAAACCTCGACTCAGTCTCAATATAATGTCGGATACGCGGGCACGACTCAATTCATCTCCCGCTTTTATGCAATCAATATTACGAAAAAATTTTCTGCATGCAGGCATGCAGTGATGAGATTTTTGGAGAATTTTTCCTCAAGCAGGTCAGAGATTTTACACCAACTGAAGAACCAGATCACAAATCGCTTTCGTCTCTACCATTCTTCAAGAGATTGGGGGATTCTTGGTTCACCTGCAAAGTAACGCTAAGATTTGAGCGAAGGCGCCTTTTGCGTTTGGCTAACCCATCTCTTGCCGATTGGAAAAACGTCTAAAGGGAGCGTCTTTTTTTCCCTTTTGCGTACCGGTAGCGGTAGTAGGAAAATCCCAAAGCGGGCAATGCCAACACTACATTTCCCAGGAAAATCAGTAGCGCGTAGTAAGAGCGGGAGATGGCAATGTGGCTAGGAGGAAAAAAGCTGACGAGAATTGTAAGGAGACATGCGAAGGTACCGAGCGCACATACGACTCCAATCCCCAACCGTTTCCCAGGAATGCGGAAGCCTCGCCTACGTCTATGGTAGCGCGGATAGAGGCGAAGAGCGCTACAAAAAAGCAGAAAATACATCACCATATAAAGATCGGTACTCAACGCCGTCAAAAACCAGTAAAAAGCGTTGACACCAGGCACAAGGTAGAAAACACTGCAAAGTAGACTCACAGCACACGCCTGTAAAATGAGGATATTTTGCGCTACACCATGAGCGTTGAGGCGGACGAACTTCGCGGGAAGAAACCCACATTCTGCAGCGTCCCATAATCCCCTTGCTGGGGAGATCAGCCAATTGATTACCGAACCGAAGCTGCCGATCAGCACCAAAAGAGCCAAAGGCTTGGTAAAACCAGGCACAGAAAACGAGGAGAAAAAATCGGAAAACACCTGCATGATTCCTGAAACCAAATTGATCTCACTCACTGGAACGACCATCCCCACAGACAAAGACCCGAAAAGGAGAGTAAAAATAAGGAAAAACGAGGCGTAAGCCATTGCTTTGGGGAAGTTGATCTGCGGATTTTCGATGTCGTTAGCATGGACTCCCGCCAGCTCCATGCCCAGAAAAGAAGCCATAATGACTGTGAGCGAAATCCAATCCTCCAAAGAAGAAAAAGAAGGCCAAAGATCGCTGTAAGAAAAATGAATCTGCGAGGGGCGTCCCGAAAGCCACCAAAAAGCCCCGAGCGCAATGAGAAAAATCATAGGAATAATCGTTCCGATAAGAGCGCAGACGCTATTGACGGTGGTCGAAGTACGCACTCCAAAAAGATTGATCGCTGTCAATGCCCAAAAAGTGAACAAAATTACCCCAATCAAATATGCCTTGTTCTCTGCCAGGGAGGGATCAATGAGGTAAGCGAGTGTACCCGCCATAAAAGAGAGAATTGTAGGATACCATACGATCGTATTGATCCATTGTAGCCAGATACCAAACATCCCCACATGATCCCCAAAAGCCTCAGCAATCCAGTGGTATGCGCCCCCTTTCTCCTCAATCCAAGAGGAGAGTTGCGCCGAGATTGCTGCTACGGGAAAAAGAAAAATCAGAGAAGAAAAAAGGAAGAAAAAAGGAAGAGACGAACCAAAAATTGCTGTAGAGGGGAGGTTCCGGATGCTATCGATGGCAGAAACTACTAAAAGAACAAGAAAGAAGAGGGAGATTTTTTGTGTTTTCATAAGCGTACATCGGAGAGGTAAAATAATTACCAAAATATAAATCAATATACAACCTCTTGTCAATTGCACCCCAAAAACGGATTGTAGAAAACCTGAGGTCTTGTTGAAAAAATCAAATTTTCAGACCAACCGGGACTATCCTTGAAGATTTTCTAGCTCTCAGTTCTCATCATCTGATTCATCAGGCATTTTCAGTAACCTTCTACTCTTTGAGCGCTTGGTTTTCTTGATTAGAACATGGGACCATAGAGTCCTTTCATCCTAGAGAATGCTGTTTCTAGAAGAGCTCTTCGCGAGTATCCCGTCAGTTTCTCCCAAAGACTCATGCCCACCTCATCTAGGCCAAGATCCGTTCGCTCTCCTATAGCTTGATTTCTTTCGTTCATTCCAGGTCTCCATGTAGCGTTTTTCCTCGGAGGGATGAACGCCCTTGCTCCTTTTTTCTCCATTGCTTTTCTACAGCCAATCGTATCGTAGCCTCC
>JBCDEZ010000060.1:0-4746 GCA_039179045.1 Chlamydiota bacterium
CTTTTCCTTCGATCATCTGATCGGTTAAGATAACTTTCGTTCCTCCAAGCTTTTTAAGCCTTCCAACAAGGGCGCTCCCAACGTAGTTAGTAAAAGCTTGGGCATCGACAAGATTGTAAACAAAAGGAAGGGTTTTTACCTTGCGTGTCCCTCCGTAGCGAAGTATCCCCTCCAAACCCTTCCAGTAAATAAGAGGCAGTTTAGTATCAGTGTAATAGTCAATGGGGCCCTCTACAGCCTCGCCATCAACGATCCTCATGAACTTGACTTTGACGTTTGCGATTTTCTTTTTGATCAGATATTGCCCTTCGTAGTCTTGGACCCATTCCCCTTTCTGCGTAAGAAACCACGTCTCCTCAAAGGGCTCTCGGTACCAAAAGTCTATGACATCAGAAGTCTCATCGTCCTTCCCTCTCTCAACTTTCCGACTATCCCTTGAGCGCAATTGCTTTTTGGGGATCGTGTATTTGATGCCGCAATACCGTCCCTCAGTCTTAAAATCGTCTTCAGAATCGGGATCGAAAAAGACTTTCCGAGGATCTTTGATGACAGATAGAAAAGGCTCTTCACTGGGATCTTTGTAGGAGGCTCTTTTAGTCGTCACAAGAAGAGCTCCATAGCCATAATCGTATACTTGGTTGAGAACTCGTTCAAAAGCACTGAGATGGTCGTTGCAGAGCACTAGTCGATTCAAGACATGGCGTCCTTCGCGGAGGAGTTTTGGATCGAGGTTGTCTCCTTTGATTACCAGTGAGAGGTCGAGCTTTTCTGCTTCACCTTTGACCCGAAGGAGGTGTTTGCTAGCAATATTGAACATCAGAGATTCTTCACCTCTAAGCGCGCGATCTTGAACGATCGAAGGATCCCATTGCTCACCAAAGATATAGTTGACGCAACTTTCACCGCGATCATCGTTCTCGAGGTAAAAGCCTCGCCAGTTCGAGCAAAAATCTTCAATCTCTTTAGGCGTATACACGGCTCATGCTCCCAATCGTTTCGATGGTTTGAGAGAGAGGCGCAAAATCTTGTTTGACCTTTGGCCTTTTGCGAACGGCTTTTCCTAAAATATTTATGGCATCAAAAAAAGTGTCCGCAATATCGTCATTTGCATGAGACATATCTCCAGAAAAGGAGCAGAGCTCTTTTAGAAAAATTTTGCGTATTTTGTCGTTATCCATCGGCAAAAAGACCTTTACGTGGCCAAGATTCGCGAGTGCTCCTTGGGCTCTATTGAGCTTAGATTCTCTAACTTGACGGTGGATGGATCTAAAGCGCACGTCTTTGATGGTATTTCTAAGATCATCTAAAAGAACCGCTCCTGTTTGGATATCTTCAATGTATACGGCATCAACATAATCGTTAGCTGTGATAAAGGCTTCTACCCGCTCTTTCATTGAAGCGTAAGGCCATTTTCCTCTAAGCATATCAATCAGATAGAGCTTGTTTTTCTTAAAGGCCCAAGAGGTGGCAACGGTGTAGTCATTACGCGCCGAGCATTTTAGAGCAGTGTCAATGGTAATAATATAACGATCAGCTCTCTCTGGAAAGCCCGTATAATAGGAAAAATCCTTCTCTTGAAACATCCCATCTTTAGGCAGCTCACCCCACCAACCATAAAGGTAACGGTCTCTCTCATGATCGGGAAGGGTTTTGAGATTGGCGATGTATTCAGCGTTGTTATCGAGCAGCTTTTTATTTTCATCGACGCGCCCTGCAATGAATGTAAAGGTGCGGATATATTGCATGTCTTCTTTAGACAGGCCATGGTCTTTAATGAAATCGTCTTTAGAGTTTTTGACGACAGGCTCGTTATTGATGAAATAGAGGTATTTGGTTTTGCCACACTCAGTGGTGATGGGGTACTCTTCCTCATTCAAGAATGTTTTGATCATCTTTTTGATCCACCCTTCAGAGGGATTGGTCGTAATTCTCATGTAGGTCTTGATGCTCGATTTAGAGCGCAGACGCGCCATCAAAAACTTAAAGATCTCTTCATCGAATTCGTCGCCTTCATCAATAAAGATTGCGGTATACTGCGTTCCCTTGAGGTATTGCTTGAAGTTGGGGTGATTTGCATGACCAAATTGAACAACCGCGCCTGAGGGAAAGGTCATTTTCAGTTCATGGCGGTTTGTTTTTATAGGAATGCCTCGATAGGAGAGGACTTCTAATAGTTCTTCCCAAAGCCCTCCGGGACAGAGGATATTCGCTCGGCTTTTTCTAAAGATGCCACATCTAAAGTAAGGATCGCCAATATGTTTCATCACCTCTAGGATCAAGGCATAAGACTTCCCAGCTCCCATGGCACCACCCATAATGGCAATGTCAGTTTGGCAGTTAAAAACTTTTGTCTGGAAACCAGATTGAATAAGGAGCGGTGAGTTTCCCAAAAAAATCTCTCAGTCCCATTCAACCCTCTAAAGGATATTTTTATATTAACCAAAAAAGGTATTTAGCAAAAGAAGAAAGTGATTGCTAAGTCCTACTATATTGTCTACAGGCTTCAGATTTTTGCATTTGATGACTCCAGATCATATGACTTGCATCCTTAAAGCTTAAACGTGCCGCTTTTTCTCTATCGATTCCTATATTATGAAGAGTTGCAATCTGCCTTTCCGTAACCTCTAATCGTCCTTTGTCTTTTTCTAGTAGTGCTTTGATTAACTTGCTTCCTTGAAAGCAACTGATTTCACTGATCAATCGCGGCATTTTGAGGCCAACACGAACGCATAAGGATTTTGAAAACTTGATCTGTTTTCTACTGATATCTTTGCTCCAAGAAGAGCTTCTTAAGGTTGGAACATCGAGCTGTTTTAAGAATTCAATGAGCTCATACATGTCCGCTTCATCTATTTTTCCTCGGCCCCGACTTCCCTCAAATGTTTTTTTATTTTTATCTTCTTGTTCTTCTTTCTCAGGGGTTTTTAGGGGGTCGTATTCCGCTTCTCGGGTGACCGCAAGCTTTAAGTTTTCTCCTTCTTTTCTCTTTTGTGCGGCGATCTCTTCCTGCTCTTTTTCATAGGCCTCGAGTTCTGAGGCAGACATCAGCTCAAGTTTGTCATCGACTTTTTTCACTTCTATGATGCTGCCGAGTGTCTGCGCTGTCTGCAGAGGGTTTTCTGCGCCAGCATACCCAAAGTCTATAAGAAGAGCATTGTCCTTTTCTGGATGGAGTCTTAAAACGCGCCCTGCTTTTTGAATGTAGAGAGGTTTGTTTTGGGTTGGGGCTGCGTTGATCATGCAATCTGCTACTGGGCAATCAAAGCCTTCAGTGAGGATCATGGGGTTGATAAGAAACTGCACGTTTCCCTCACTAAAATCCTTAAGGGCTTTTTTTCGCCTGTCCAAAGAGATATTAGAATGCACAACCTTGCATGTAAAACCTCCGTTTTCTATATCCTCCTGGAGCAGCTCTGCATGCTCAATGTCGCAGGAAAAAACAATCCCCTTCCTCTCGCTGGCAAACTTTTTGATCGTTTTCACCACAATTTTTCTCGCAGGGTCTGAGGTCATCACCTTTCTTAAGGAGAGCTTTTTATAATCTCCCATCACTGTTTGCACATCTTCAAGGTCTATATCTACAGTGACATGTAGTCCCTTTGGACGGGCTAAAAACCCTCTTGAGACCAGCTCTTCTAATTTTAACTCATAGGCGATCGAATCAAAGATCCGTTTTAAGGCTTTGCGATCGCCACGTTTGGCGGTTGCTGTGAATCCGAGCACGATTCCAGAAGTAGATGCTTTGTTATTTCGCACTTTATCGAGCTGCTTAAAGCCTAGGTAGTCCATCAGCTCTAAATAGGTTCTTGCGGCTGCGTGGTGGGCTTCATCGATAATCAAAAGCTCAAAATCTTCTTTTAGAAAGAGTTCTCTATTTTTGGGAGAAGAGGCTGATTGAATCGAAGCGATCGTGACCTGTTTCCCAAGCTCCTTTCTTGCCGAACAAAAAACCCCTGATTCTATATCGGGAGCCACCAATTTCAGTTTTGCTTCTGCTTGCTCCAAAAGCTCTAAACGGTGAGCAATGACCAAGGTTTTTAGCTTTTTTCTTCTGATCAATTCAGAGAAGATAATCGTCTTCCCTGCTCCTGTTGGGAGAATGATCAATTGATCACGCATCTCTTTAATGAGATTGTTTTCTATTGCATTAAGACAAGCTTCTTGATAATCCCTTAGGGAAAAGGGATCAGGAATTTCTTCTTCTAAGGTTGAACTCATTTTTTAATACTGCTCACTCTATAACTGATTATTGATGAATTGCGGTACTTTTCTAGATTAACCCCTTTAAGCTGTGGAACTAGATTATAGTTAACGCTTCCTTTTCTCACAAACCGCGTGAATTTTAAATCTCCAATGAGTGCGCAGGTGTCTTGACAATAGCGCTCTTTCAGCTCTTCTTCCAATGGATCAAGCTCTGCGTGGATGGCATCTAACTGCTTTTTCAGCTCTAGAATCTTTTGCGACTTTTTGAGAGCTTCTTTCTCCTCAATGACTTGATAGTCTTTTTCTGTCAGCTTAGGCGCTTTGAGCTCTTCAACGCATTCCCAAAAGGCTTTTTCTTTTTTTAACAGCTCAGCAATAAACTTTTTATCTCTTTCAAAAGGAATCGCCACACCATCAACGCCATCAAAGGAAAAATACCAACCCTTGCTTGCCCCATAGACTTCTAGCTGATGTTGCAACTGCGGCCAGTATTTGTCAGGGATTTTTTGCCGTTTTGCTTGATAGCGACCACAACCAAGCAAA
>JBCDEZ010000061.1:0-4655 GCA_039179045.1 Chlamydiota bacterium
CAGGAGTATTGGGTAGGCCCTTAAAGCCGTCATAGCCATAGGTTGACCAGGTATTAGACTCGATGTTATAGAGCCAAGGCCCAATGCTCACAAAACGGTAGCCCAGCATCCCAAAATAAGCCATCGGAAGGTCTTCATCTTTGACAAGATAGCGATCGAGAGGTTTATAGACGGGAAGCGTTCCATTAAAAACTTGTTCGACTCCAAGAGAGGCATTGAGACGATAGACTTTAAAATCGTCTGTGTAGTAGTAAAGATCTCTATTGGCTTTAACAAAACTCCCTCCATAGCGGATCCTGTGATCAAAATGAAACGTCGGATCTCTTTGAATGATCGTCTCTTGATCATGAGACAGCACCCATCTTTCAATCCCGCTAGGGGTAAAAGTAATGATATTGCCATTAAAGTCTGTCAACGATTGGAGGGACTCTGCTGGAGTGATTTTAAAGGCGCTGCTGTCATTAGGGTTTTTCATTTGCGCCCTAAAATTATTAGGGCTACTCGGATAAATAGCATTATCAAGAGCGCTATAAAAAAACATTCTGTTTCCAATGAGAAGACATCCCCTTGCTAAATCGTTTTTCGTTCTTTCAGAGCCACTGACATCAAAAATCGTAAGCGGCTGAATATCTGGATTGTTAGATGTTGCATCCATCGAAGCATGCATCATATTTCTCGGTTCCATTAAAAAGGGATACCCATCTGCCTGGGTTGACTGGAACATATGCTTTCCTGGAAAGACGCATCTCAGGGGTTTTGTAGACTTGCCTGAGCTGTCGTATTGTGCATTAAAATCGACAAGGATCTGAGGATTTAAAGAGCTTAGGGCGACTCTAGTTGGATCCCCTTCTTTTGCGGGAACATATTTAAAATACTCATATTCAAACTCTCCGTACCTTGCTTGCTCTCCTGGGAGATCTCCATTTACAATTCTGATCTTGTCGTAGTTTACATTGACGACCCCATAACTAGCATGCGTCAGATAGACAAACCTTCGAAACATATTCATCTTAAAAAAGTCGTAGTCAGTCACCGTTTCTGGTATAGGCTCATGAAGCGCTGAGCTTTGAAACTTTTTGATGTCTATCAGCTTATAGGGCCAAACGTATCCTGAGCCAATATCTTTTTTTCCGGCACTCTTGAGATTTTTTAGTATCGGCAGTTTATAGAGCGAACCGTCCGTTCCAACGATAAAATTATGGAGTTTGACTCCAGAATCCACTTCATCTGTTGGCGAATATTCGATCCCTGTAGTAATGTTTATTTTGACTGTTGGCATAGGGTCAGCAGTTGATATTTTTTTTAACAATGTTGAAGTTGTATTCTTAAAAAAAACTCATTTTAGCTCTCAATTTTTCCTCGTGTTAGACATTGATGAATTGGGAGCTTTTTTATTTCTCTTTCTTTATCCTATTTTATGAGAGGTGAGGTTAGATATCTTTTTCCCCCTTCTGTCTCACCTCTTCTTATGTTTGGTTGCCCTATTAAGCTTTTCTTAATGGGGCTTTTTCCTTTTCATAGATCATTTCTTTTGGTTGCATTTTTGCAATCAGAGATCCTTCTTTAATCTTGAGGTTTTGAGCATCTTTTGCTGCTTGTTCTTGCAGCTTTGCTTGTTTTAGTGCCAGTTCTTGTTGTTTGATCTGCTGATCGCCTTGGACCTTGGCCTTTTGTAGATCTAACTGCTGCTGTTCCATTGTTGGCTGCTGTTGCGCCTGTTCTTGCTGCTGTTTCATCATCTCTTGGTATTCTTCGATCGACATGTTTCCTTCGCCGACCTCGCGGATATAAGGAGGCATCAAGGCTTCCATTCGACGTCGGAGTTTGTCGCTATTAGCTGTATTGAGATTGGCAGCAAATTCATCAGCAAAATACGGTGCGATATTGGGGTTGGTCGAAAGGATCTCCTTAATGGCGATCAGATTTGCAGACTTTTCTGCTTCACTAGAAGCACCATATTCGATCGAAAAATCAATCTTAGAAAAAAGTTCGCGGATATTGTTTCTGATCTCAGGGCTGGAGGGAGTATGAGACTCGCCTCTTTGATTGACGACAAGCCCTTCTCCTAAGTCTCGTTGTTCTACAATGATATTGGGGATCATCTCCTTTAAAATGCGTCCTAGCTCATTGATTGCTCTTAGGTGGTGCGAGAGGATCACATTTTGCAGGATGTTACCTTGCATGATTTGCCGATGGAGCCCGGCATTCGTAGCAACACCTTGCTGCTCTCCTTGTTGAGCGGCATTGATCCCTGCTAGTTGATCCATCAGTTGAAGAGACATTTGCATGGCATTGAGGAGGTTGACATCGATCGTTTCGGCGTTGAGGATCATCGGTTGCTGCATTTGCCCTTCATCGCTTTCATTGACCTGCAGCACTCCTGTGCGCCTATTAAAATCGTTCCAAAAGTTTTCTTTTCCTTCGATCATTTGATCGGTAACAACGACCTTTGTCCCGCCCAGTTTTTTGAGTCTTCCGACTAGAGCGCTTCCCACGTAGTTGGTAAAAGCTTGGGCATCGACTAAATTGTAAACAAAAGGAAGGGTTTTTACTTTGCGCGTTCCCCCATAGCGAAGTACCCCCTCAAAACCCTTCCAGTAAATCAGTGGCAGTTTGGTTTCTGTGTAGTAATCGATCGGCCCTTCAGTTACCTTACCATTGATGATCCTCATGAATTTGACTTTAAAGTTTGTGAGCTTCTTTTTGATCAAAAATTTTTCGATGCCGTCATAGTCTTTAATCCATTCTCCTTTCTCGCTCATGTACCACGTCTCTTCAAAGGGCTCTCGGTACCAAAAGTCAATCACATCCGCAAGCTCTTCATTTTTGATGGTATGCACATCTTGATAGCTATAGCCCTTGATCTCCTTTCTAGGGATGCAGTATTTGATGCCGCAGTACCGCCCTTCCGTCTTAAAATCGTCCTCACAAGTCGGATCAAAAAACACCTTTTTCAAGTCTTTGATGACGGTTAAATGAGGCTCTTCATTTGGCATGAAAGGAGAACATCTTTTGGTTCCGACTAAGATTGCTCCATACCCAAAGTCATAGACTTGATTGAGGACTTTTTGAAAGGCACTTAAATGATCATTGCAGAGGACAAGTCTCTCTAAGACTTTGCGTCCTTCTCGCATTTGCTTGGGATTGAGATCGTTGCCTTTGATGGCCAAAGAAAGCTCGAGTTTTTCTGCTTCACCTTTGACTCGTAGAAGATGTTTACTGGCGATATTGAACATCAGAGATTCTTCACCTCTAAGGGCTCGATCTTGAACAACAGATGGATCCCACTGCTCCCCAAAAGTATAGTTGACGCAGCTTTCACCGCGATCATCATTCTCGAGGTAAAATCCTCGCCACGCAGAATAAAAATCTTCGATTTCACTAGGCTTGTACACGACTCATGCTCCCTACATTTTCAATAGCATGACTCAGTTCTTTCTGTTCTCTTTTCCTGGATTTGATTCCCCTTCCAAAGATGATACAGGCATCGAAAAAAGTGTCGCAGATATCATCATGAGCATGGGTCATATCAACAGAAAAAGCACAGACTTCTCGAAGAAAAGGTTTTCTAATTTTGTCATGATCAATAGGTAAAAAAACTTCTGCTTTATTGAGAAAGGCCATCGCCTGATAGGCCCTCTTTGCCTTAGAAATTCTTGGGTCTCTTCTGATCGGTCTGAAATGCATCCCAAAAACCTCTTCTTTGAGTTCGCTTAGAAGGACACTTCCCGAATGATAATCTTCGATGTAACAAGCTTCTGCAAACTCGTTTTCCTCTAAAAAAGTTTTGATCCTTTGTTTTATCTCTTGGTATTTCCATCGTCCCCTCGTCATGTCTACAAGATAAAGTCTATTTTCTTTAAGAGCCCAACAGCTCGCTACCGTAAAGTCTGATTTCTCTCCACCTGCAAGTCCCGTATCGCAGGTGATAATGCATCGATCAGGATTGTCAGGGAATCCGGAGTAAGAAGAGAAGTTTTGCTCTTTAAAAAGTCCATCTTTCGGCATCTCTCCCCACCACCCATAAAGGTATTTGTCTCTTTCATGAGTAGGCAGCGTTTTGAGATTAGAAAGATATTCTGGATTGTTTTCTAAAAGCTTTTTGTTATCGGTAACTTTTCCAGCTATAAAGGTAAAAGTTCTCACATCTTCAAGGTCTTCTTTTTTCAGATCGCATTCGGTCAGAAAAGCTTTTTTAGTGGGTTTTATTATGGGAGTGTTTCCCATGAAGTATAGGTAATGAATTTTTCCAGAGAGTTTGGAGATGGGGTATTCATCTTCTTGAAGAAAAGGTTTTATGAGGGTTTTGATCCAGCCTTCTGTGGGGTTCGTTGTCAGTCTCATATAGGGTTTTGTTTTGGATTTGGAACGCATCCTAGCGATCAAAAACTTAAAAATCTCTTCATCGAATTCATCAGCCTCATCGATAAAGACTGCGGTGAATTGTGTTCCCTTTAAAAATTGTTTAAAGTTGGGATGGTTTCCGTGGCACATATGGATGGAAGCGCCGCTTTCAAATTTATAGACCAGCTGATGTTTATTTGTGCTATACTTGAGCCTCATGGCATCTGCCACAAGCCCTAATTCTTCCCAGAGGCCTCCAGAGCAAAGGAGATTACCGCGGTTCTTTCTAAAAACTCCACAACGAAAGTGAG
>JBCDEZ010000062.1:0-4616 GCA_039179045.1 Chlamydiota bacterium
CTCGATCTTCATGTTGATCCTCCAGGAATTATCCCCCAAGAGCACTTAGGTCCTGTTCGGATGAGAGGTCAAGCCACTGAGCTCATGAAACACCATGAAAAACTCTTAGCAGAAAACGCCCAAGCAGCTCAAAACCCCTGCAATATTTTGGATCATTTCACAAAAAACCAAAGCACTTTTACTCGAGAAGATCTTGAGCGTTTTGCCAATAAACATATTCCCGCAGATAAACTAGATTCTGTTCAACAAGCGTTTTGGGAATTAGGGGACATTATCCAACTGAGAAATCTGAAAACCGAAAAATATACCGGCCTTTTTACAACCAAGACGGTCATTGAAGAAGAAAATCAAATTCTGCGTGTGGCTGACCGTATCTACCTCAAAAATCCTCCTAAAATAGGAAACAGTCAGATTCAAGCTAGCCATTCTTTCGAACTGAAAGGGGAACAATACATTGCCTACAATAATATTTTAGAAAATGGGAAAGGAATCACCTGTATTCAGGGTTACGCAGGAGCTGGAAAAAGCTACCTCCTTAAAGCCTTAGCAAGCGCTTACGAAGAACACTATGAAAAATCCTTTTTTCATAACCAAGGAGCCCTAGTTAGAGCCTTTGGGCCCGATAACGCCACAGCCATGGTTCTCAAAGAAAAAGGGTTTACTCAAGCTGAGAATATTTATCGCTTTCTTTTTTCCGCACAAAAAGGAGACAGAACCATCGAAACAGGTCGAGAAGTTTGGATCCTCGATGAAGCAGGGAAAATGGGCAACAAACCCCTGTTAGAGATGCTCAAGCTCGCCAACCGCAAGGGAGCAAAAGTTATCCTCGCAGGAGACCAGGCTCAATTTTCTTCTGTTGAACGAGGGGGAATGTTTAAGGTTTTATGTGAGCGCTATGGCGCCCATTCTCTTGAAGAGATTTACCGGCAAGAGAGGGTTGAACAACGAGCCTTAGCTCAAAAACTCGCGAAAGGAGAAATAGCAGAAGCGCTTGATCACCTTCACCGCTTAAAAGGGATCCACTTTTCTTCCGACCGCGTTAAAGCCATAGAGTCGCTCGTCACCAAATGGGCCCAAGACCATTTTCCTTCAGGGAATAAAACCCATCTGAAATCATCTGAATCAAGCTTGATTGTGGCTCAAACCAATAAAGAAGTGCATCTTCTCAATGAAATCATCCACCGCGTCAGACAACAAAGAGGAGAAATCTCTCAGGAAACCCATACTTTTTACACCCCATTCGGAAAGTTAAATGTCAGCCAAGGAGATGCGATTGAATTTAGAAAAAACAATCGAGAGCTTGGGGTTAACAATGGAACCACCGGAAAAATCCTTCAATTAGAAGCTAACCGACTCACTGTTTCCATAGAAGAAAGTGATAAAAGAACCCGATTGATAACCATTGATCCCAAGGAATATTGCAATTTTCAACTTGGGTATGCGACCACTTGCTACCGCTCTCAAGGAAAGACCGTCGAGCGTTCTTATGTCCTCCACTCCCCTTATCTTAACAAACAAATGGCCTATGTCGCGTTAACCCGCCACACCAAGGATGTCCACTATTTTGTGGCTCAGACAGAAGCTAAAAACCTCACCGCCCTCAAAAACCAATCCCTCAAAGATGGTTCTAAAACGAGCACTCTCTACTACACTTACGATGAAGTGATTGATAAAAGAGAGCTGGAAAAAGAAAGAGAAAAATCCCTAGAACTGCTCAAAAAGCATTACAATAAGAGATCAACACGGATGAAGGGGCATCTCTTAAGCACATGGGATCACATGAAAGTGCGCGCTCAAAGGGCTCAAGCCTATTTCCAAGATAGAAAACCGAGCAAAGCCTTTTTTAACCCTGATTTCAAATCGAAAGATTCTACTTTTTCTCAAGAAAATCTCAAGTTGCAATCTTTTTCTGTTCTAGATCGAGTTGATTGCGCCAAAATCGCTGAAAGAGTGGCTAGAAACGACCAAAAAGCTAAAGCCATAGAAAATCACATTCAAAACGAATTAGCCAAGCAGAGCGCATTTAAAACACCTTCTCATCCATTTGAAAGACGTGACTGTGATCTGTTTTTAGATAAGGGGATGAGAGTTTTTGGAGAAAGTGAGAAAGGTAAGGCTTTTGACGCCTATATGAAACGTTCAAAGGAGAGCGTTCAACTTTACGATGTACTACTTACTGAAAAGCTTGGAGGCTCTCAAAGAAACACAGACTTCCTCCAAAAATATAAAGACGCCTGCTTTCAGCGAAATCAAACAGCTTATGATTTAAAATCTGTTTTATCCGATCGAGAAATTACGGAAAAATTTGGCTCTAAAACTTCTGAGGCTATTAACAGCCAAGCAGAAAAACATCAGGAATTTTTAGCTGAGAAAGAACTAAAAGCTGGAGTGGAAGAATCTCTAGAAAAAAGCTTAGGCAAAGAAATGCCTGCTCTTTTATCTCAGCTGTTTCCTGAAGGGCCCACAAAGCGCACAGATAGAGAGTTTCGTTTTAAATCCAATCACTCGCTTGCTGTTGTTCACTCAGGAGAGAAAGCTGGGCAGTTTTATGACTTTGAAAAGAAAGAGGGGGGTGGACCTCTTCAGCTTATTGAGCGTGAGCTTAAGCTAGAAACAAAACAAGCAGAAGAATGGTCTCATAACTTTTTAGAATCAGCGGCAGATGTATCGATCTCTCCCTCTTTTAATCGACCCCAAGCACCTAAAATAGAGGAAGCAGATCGAGAATGGATCAGCTTAAAACCCTCCAAAGAACAAGAAGTACCTACTTATTTGGAGCAGATAGGAGCCATTGCGGGTTTTTATCGCGAAGAAAGTCTTCATCCCTACAAGAATGAAAAAGGAGAGTTGCTCCATTACGTTTGGCAGCTAAAAGATATACAGGAAGGAGAGAGAAAGATCTCCCCGCCTCTAAGCTATGGTTATTTCAAAGATGCGCCAGATCAACCCCAGTGGGCTCTTAGAGAATTTAAGTTAGAAAACGACAAAACTCCTCTGTACAACCTCCAAGAACTTCAAGAGAAACCCAACCATCCTGTTTTGATTGTTCAAGGGGAAAAAACAGCAGATGAATCCCTAAAAACATTGCATCGATTTGATGCTTACAAATATAAAGAAACCGATCATATTCCTGTCACCTGGTCTGGAGGACAACAAGGAATCGCTAAGGCAGATTGGAGCCCTTTAGTGGGAAGAGAGGTGTTTGTTTGGCCAAACAACGATCCAGAAGGTTTTAAAGCAGCTAGAGAGATCTGTGCACAGCTTAGAAAAGTGGGTGTGAATAAGCTTGAGATTGCAGATCACAAACACTTAAAAAAGCATTTCCCCGACAAATGGAATCTTGCTGAATTGCCTTCAGAAAAAGTCACAGGCTACCAGTTTAGAGATGTTTTAAACCATGGTCTGCAAAAAACCCGGGGGATAGAAAGCGCCGCCTATGATCTGAACTTAAATACAACAAATAAGCTTGATCGCTTTGAAACGAGGGAGTTTCTGTGGAGAGTCGAAGACAGGATTTTTAAGGGAGACCCCTATTTTACTTTTTCACGAGGCTGGAGAGGGAGATTTATGGATAACGCTGCAAAAGTCTACAAAAGCGCTCAAAATCAGGTTAGAGAAATGTATGGACAGAGCGATCCAAATTTAGCAAGCCTGGCAAAACAAACGGCTTTTCAAGCGATCCGCACTGGAAATACTCCACAAGACGGAGATATTGGAATCATCAAAGAGGTCATTCGAGATTTTTCGGCTGTTGAAGATAAAAAATATCTGGAGCTAGAAAAAAGAGAAGACCAAAAAATCTACGGATGGGCTCGAGAAACTCAAATCGAAAAAGCTTGTGAAAGAGCGCTTTTTGGAGATCCTATGGACAAAGAAGAGCTCAAAAAACTTGCTGATCAAACCAAGGATCTTTCAGTGGAGTTTTCGAAAGAAATGACAAAAGAGAATGAGCATCATAAGGCTATGGAGCTGCAAAAAGAGCTCGAGAGGGAAATGAGCCGGGGGTATGACCTGGGAAGATGATCAGCTCTGGAAAAATCGATAGATTAAATCAGGAGACTTGTATTATCTAAGTCTTAAATTTCTTAAGCAGCTATAGGGTACTGTGTTTCTATTCTTTGAATTCGAAATCTAGGAGAAAAAGACATGTTTTCTGCTCCGATTCTTTGGCGCTCATTCAACTGTCTTTGAATTTCTTCCATAGTACAACCATCTGGGTCGTCTGCATGTCGTGCCATATCTGAAATACCGGAAACTAATAAACCTCCACCCACGGCATAGCTAATAGGGTGTGGAATTATACATAATAGAGCACCTCCCAAAGCTTTACAGAATCCTTTAGCAAAACCATTTGAAATTTTTACATCGTTTTTCTTATTTTTCTTTGCTAAAATTATCTTTGGTTTTTGTAATTCTTTTAAAAAGTGAAAAGAAATTAAACTATTAATTTTCTGTTCTCTGGATATGATTTGATCATGAGACTATCCCACTAATTTCCTAACCCAAAAGAACGCAATTCCCAACAGCATAAATGCTTCATATACAGGTGATAACCGTTCCCATCTAGTTGCAATACGCCTATAAGATCGCTTCAGCCAACTAAAACATCTTTCGAC
>JBCDEZ010000063.1:0-4361 GCA_039179045.1 Chlamydiota bacterium
TGAACGAAAGAAATCAAGCCATATGAGAGCGAAGGGGTCTTGGCCTAGATGAGGTGGGCATAAGTCTTTGGGGGAAACGGACGGGATACTCGCGAAGAGCTTTTGTAGAAACAGCATTCTCTAGGATGAAAGGACTCTATGGTCCCATGTTCTACTCAAGAAAACCAAGTACTCAAAGAGTAGAAGGTTACTTAAAATGCCTGATGATGAATCAAATGATGAGAACCGAGAGCTAGAAAATCTTCAAGGATAGCCCTGGCTGGTCTGAAAATCGGATTTTTTCGACAAGACCCAATTCTTGCGCAAATTTTCTTCCATTCCTCTAGTAATCCCATTGTTTTCTCTCCTCATTAAACATTAGTGAAAAAATCATAGCCACTTGGACCTATTCAGTCAAATTTTTATATGCGATCGCCCTGCGTAGAACATAGCGAGGGCTATGCAAAAAAACCTTGGCAACCTATAATAAGGGGAATTTTCTTTAGGTTGCAATAAACGTTTTCATGATTCTTTTTTCCTTTTTTCTTTTTGTGTTTCTTTTGATTTGCCTGTTGCTTTCGGGTGTGATTCTATTGCAAGAATCAAAGAGCACGGGACTGGGAGCCTCATTTGGTAGTGGGGGGAGTGACTCTCTTTTCGGGGCCTCTACAGTGGATGTTCTACAAAAATTCACCGCTGCTCTGGGAGCCGTTTTTGTCTTTGGGTGCATCGCTCTTTCCATATGGAGCAATTCTTTGGGCAAGGTACAAGAGAGCTTGTTTGAAGAGCAACCCCTCAAGATAGAGCAGCGTGAGGATATCCCATGAATCTGCAACTGCATTTTTTTGGAGACCCCTTGCTTCTCAAGCGTTGCGCGCCTGTTGAAAAAGTGACCCCCGAGATCCGGGAACTAGCTGAGGAGATGATCCAGACTATGGATGATTGGCGTGGTATTGGCCTCGCTGCAAGCCAGGTGGGAATCTTGCTCCAGATCTTTGTAGTACGCAAGCAAACGGTGATGCCCGATGGATCTATGGGGCTTGGTGAGGCTCATGTTTACATCAATCCTAAGCTGACCAATCCGAGTAAAAAGAGCGATGTTCTACAAGAGGGGTGTCTCTCTCTTCCCGGTTTTACAGTAGCGGTCGAGCGTCCTCTTGCAATCGATATCGAGTACCTCAATCTCGACGGAGTGGTGTGCAAAGAAAGAGTAAGCGGCTTCGATGCGCGCGTTTTATTTCATGAGAATGATCACCTACACGGGAGGCTGTCCATCCACCGCACCTCAGAAAAAGAGAAAAATCGGGTGTCTGCCCATCTCAAAGCTCTGAAAAAGAAATACCAAGCGCGCCAAAAAGAGATTGCCTAACCACGTAGCATCTCGATTCCAAAGCTGAATCGGTCATCATTTTCCGTATGTTCAAAAGTCCACCTAAGCTCACAGCTCGGTGCCAAAAGGGAACGGATTTCCACCAAATATTCGAGATAAGAGACAGATTCTTCCAAAAGCTGCCCCTGTCGGATCCTCGCTTCTAGTGTAGAAAAGGGAGTAAACCTGTAAAATGCTTTTCCTGCCAGCCCGATCCTCCTTGCGGAGAGAGGCGAGGCGAGCAGCGTTTCGATAGGGCGCGTTTTTTCCAGAAAAAAAAGATCTCTTCTTGCTTTGCGGAAGAAAAAACGGGAGTAGTAAAACGCCTCTACGCTGCAAGCTGCATGCTTATTTACCGTCCACTCGATAGAGCTCTGGATCGCATCTAGGTGCGCTCTCAGGCTACGAAACCGAGAGCGCCATTTCCAGAGAAACCGATTCATTTCCCACTCGAGGTGCACATAGGTTTTCAAAGGATTCGACGCTCCTTCATTTGCAGATAGAAAGTAGCGTGAGAAAAAGTGGAAAAAACCCTGCCCGCCCGAAGGGATGTGCAAAAAGCGGTTTTTCCATCCGATACCCGCCTCGTAAAGGGAGACTCTTCCATCTTCTACGGAAAAAATAGGGCGCTCTTCGAGATTGCTCGCAGTAGGGGAATAACCGCAAAAATAGGTATAAGGCTCCGTATGGTGGAGCCATTGCTTCCCTTGCGCCCTTCCTTGCAAGAAGAGCTCCAACGCGCATGTTCCCTGCGCGCTAAAAAGAGAAGAGCCTGTTTTGCCTTGGGTGTAACAGGTGGCGTGTGCCGTGCCAAGCAAGCGGGCAAAAAACATGTTCCAAGAGGCGTTTCTCGCCAGGGTCTGTTCTAGAGAAAAGCGCCCCGAAGAGAAATCATCTAGAGGAGGCGCCAACCGGTTTGTATACGAGAAATTGTTGTAGGCTGCTTTGCAAAGGGTGCTACCTATCCAGTTTCCTAGAGGATAGGGTTTTGTTTGTAGCATGACCTCGGGCAACTTCTGGTAAACCGTCTGAAATCGATTGACTTTTGGAGCGCAAAAAGAGCGCAGCAAAAAGGTATCCCCTTGATGGAGCCAGGAGAAAAATGTCTTTTTTTCCGTGCTAATTTCAAAATCAGAGCGGGAAAAATCTCCCGGCATGAAAGGATCGCTATACTTGTCCCAAGAAAGATCTATCTCTTCTTTCTCCGAAGAAATGTGCCCCAAACCTTGCAGCCTGTAGCGTCTTTCCTTGCATAGGTTGTTGGGAACAACATCGGAGGCTAAGTAGTTTTTGGTCAAAAGAAAATGGGGGCTATTCTCTGGAAGGTATTCCGTTTCCACTGCGCCTCCAAAGCCTGTTTTTAGCCGATACTCTCCTCTCAGGAAAATAGCAAGATCTCTCCAGGAATAGGCGCGGTAGCGAACGGAGAAGCGAGGCCCGCTTCCCCGATCCCATGTGAGTTTGTAACGCAAAAGCGAGGGGGAAAATTTTTGCAGGTGCAAGCGGAACGAAGGGAGCCAAAAAGGAGTCGAAAAAAGGCGCAATGAGGTTCCTTCAAACTCGAGCAAGCGCCCCTCTTTGTATGCTCTAAGTACGCTCGTTTCAATCGTACAGTTTCCTGGATGTAGCTCTTGCGTGGTTAATTCTACGCCATAGGCTGTAAACTGCCCTGTTTTCTCCAAGACGACTGTTTGCGCTTGCACGTAAAAAGGGGCGCTATACGTGACCACGTTGGTGAGGGTAGCCACGCGATTTGTCAGGTCGAACTTGACGCGATCTGCCCGGAAAATTGCGCCTTTATACTGCAAAAGAACGTTTGTCTGTCCATAGGCGTAGCTCGTCTGATTTTTCTTCTCTAAATAGATGGTTTCTGCTTGAAGGCGCAAATCTTTCCCTTGCAGTACTCCTCCTTTTTGCGCGCTTATCCTACCTTTTTCATAGGAGGGTTCGAAAAGTTCCAGTTCGAAGTCCGTTTCTCCTAGAAGAAAAAAAGGGAAAAGCAAAGAAACTAGGAAACGCACGCATTTTCTCCTTGGAGCGCTCAGGGTATACCCATTTTACTTGAAGAATTGGGTTGGGTAGAAGAATACACTCGTGTTGAATGAAGAATTTCCTCACGCAACTCTTCAGTCAAGATGGGTATAGATTAGAGTTCTTTTAAGTGGAAGTATAGAAGATTCGTCCCTTCTTGAAAATGCACGAAAAGACGCTCGTGTTCTGAAAAGAGGTATTGATATCACGCATCTTCTCTACCTTTGCAAATTCGATCATAGGGGTGTAGGTTATCGAATCCCACAAAAGGCGTGCGAAAAATGATGAGACATTAAAATCGCAGCTGGCCTCAAAAGCAAGAGGGGAGAGCTTATAGACGCTTTTCTTATGCGACATAGGTCATTCAGGCTGATCCTGGATAAAATGGATACTTTTCCGGCGGTTTAGAGGGCAAGTTTTCTTACTAAAGGAAAAGTATCCGAAGAGCTCCGTCTAAAAATAGTTCGAAATATAACAGAAATACCCCAAAACAGGCTTTGCTTTTACCTAATATGAGCGCAGAAAGAACATCTCAAACGTTTTTCTGGGAAATGCTTTTTCATTCCCCCCCTTTTTCAAGATCGACTGCTTACAAAAAAGTAATACGATGTTTCTTACTGGTCTGTGTTTTTCTGAAGATTAGTGCAAGAAGTGAGAAAAGCGCTCTTCGAGATCCGATCAAGTGAATGCATTCATTAGAAATAAGGGGGTTGTTGAAAAAATCTCTAGGAAAACCTTGATAAAAAGCCCATAAACAAGCGAGGCTCCTTACCTATAAAGAATCTAAGGAGCTTCTGATGCGAAAATGTGATTGGAAAAGATATAACCGAAAATTGGTAAAAAGAGGGAGTCTCACTTTTTTTATAGATAAAGCCTGCTTATCTCAGCCAGCGAAGCGGAAGAAAATGCGAGGTAGGCCCAAGCTCTACCAAGCACCCTCTGATTCAACTCCTGCTCCTTCTTAAAATCCAGTATCGACTCA
>JBCDEZ010000064.1:0-3694 GCA_039179045.1 Chlamydiota bacterium
CAAGGATTTGGCGAACCCTTCCCATACACGATAGGTGAGTCGATACTGGATTTTAAGAAGGAGCAGGAGTTGAATAAGAGGGTGCTTGGTAGAGCTTGGGCCTACCTCGCATTTTCTTCCGCTTCGCCGGCAGGGATAAGCAGGCTTTGTCTATAAAAAAAGTGAGACTCCTTTTACCAATTCTCGGTTAACTCTTTTCCAATCACATTTTCGCATCAGAAGCTCCTTAGATTTTTTATAGATAAGGAGCCTCGTCTGTTTATGGGCTTTTTATCAAGTTTTTACTAGAGATTTTTTCAACAACGCCCGAATACCGCCGTCTCGCTTTTTTTATGTTGCTTCTTCAAAGCTTCTTTTTTTTCTAGAGTCAAATAAGTCATCACAAGTCTCATACAAAAATCCTGCTTTTTTGCTTACGCAAATCTTCATTTAAGATGGGTATATGCATTAGCAGAAAGGAAACTTAGGGTAGCTTTAAAAACAGCAGAAGAAACCCTTCCTAATCAGATCAATAAAGAAAGCAATAGGCCGACACTACGATGGATTTTTCAACAACGCCGATAAGAGCTACCATCTATACTTGATTCAATACTGAAGTAAAGCAGCAAAAATCCCGGTACTTATAATTCTAAATTTTATCGATGACAAAGACGCAGTAGCAAAGAGAACCGAGGGTAGGAAAAAACAATTCACAAACAAGATTCCTCTGCCTGATCCTACGATAAGAAGAGGGTTAGAAGCATACATTTGTGAAGTCCTACAAGAAGAATTTCTTACCAAGAAACCACGCGCCTTCCGATTTTCTTCCTAAAAAAGAACCGGGCGGACCGGGACATTCATATTAGGGAAGTCTTATTATTCCTTGAGTTTGAGCTCCCTTCCTACATCGGTGATCCATTTATCTCGTTGCCACTTTAGCCGACTATATGTCTTTTGCCTTAGATTGTAAAATACTGTGAAGTCCACTTCTGGATCCCCCGTCGCTGCTACGCTCTCCTCTGTTGCGGCAAAAGCGCAAAAAAGCGCACATCTCCGGATAGGATCTGTATATTTCAGGCATTTCTCTCTTACACGCTGTATAATACCCACTGACCATCTCTTTTCTACAATAGATGTTACTTGTTGTTTAATTTGCTCGTCTTGGGTTCTATTGGCGGGAACATCTGGTCTATATATAGACAACGCTCCACTGTCCTGATATTTCTTAATCTGGCTAATGCAATAAGCGCTGATTTCAGGACTTACTGAGCGCTCCTTTATAACCTCTAGCAATGCCACAATATGTTTCGCTTTAGTGTACGCGATCCCCTGCGTCTTGGCCTGTAATCGCTCTTGAGCCTTCGTTTTACGCTTATTAGGGTTCCACATGCAGATTTGTACGGTATTTTTGAAATCTTGCTTGCCAAGGAGCTCTACTATGTTCCCTATGTTCTCCTTAACGAGATTCGTAAAAACACCTTGTTCTTGTTGAATTATTTTAAAAGCCCTTGCGCGCAAAAAAGCCCGCGAATATTTTTCGGACGGAACCCTTGCTTCCTTCTCTGGGTAAGCATGAACAATGATGGCGAGACAGAATTGGTAAGCACGGGATCCTAAAGATGCGCTTTCTTGAAGTTTCTGAAAATCGCAATCCTCTGGAATGTGTTCGGATGCGCTTTCGTTGAATTGGTTCTTGACTATCGCTTTATAAAATTTTGAGAATTTTTTTGTACAACTGTGGAAAGTGGCGGGAATTGCAAACTGTTGGGTCTTTCTAAGAAGGGCGATCCGCGCTACCATTTCTTTTATGGAGTAATCAAAATAAACAACTTCTGTTCTTAGAAAGTTCTCTAGACTCGTAGCAGAATCTCCGCAGCCACATTCTTTGGAGATACATTCCGACAAAGTACGTCTGTGGGTGAGTCCATGTTTGGAGACTTCCGAATATGTGGCCGCTTCAAGTAGCGACCTCTTTAAATAAGCAAGCCTCTCTTCGCTTGTCATATTTCTAACGGCATTTTTTGTAATCACCCACCCTCTACAATGGGGATTTGTTAAGGAAGCGTAGACGTGGCACTCTCCATTCCCACACACTATCCCTGATAGAGAGGAAAAAGGTGCACTGTTTTGTAAATCAGCACGTAATGCCGGATCATTTTTGCTAAGGGACCAAAGAAAAACCTTAAAGCGCGCATCCCAATGATCCGTATAGTCCATATGGAAACATTCTTGAACAAATAAAAATGCGAGGTCAAAACTTTTCAACTTGGTCAGGGTATCTTGGTGCCTCTCGATGGCCTGTTCGATTTGCCGTGCTACCTCCGGTTTTTCGTCGTCGGAAACCTTTTCGAAAGCTTCAAAAACGGAGCCAAAAAACTTTTTCTTAAGACCATCGTGAACCAACCTGTCCCAAGGTAATTCTTTAGTTTCGATGGGATTTAAAGGATGCACCTTTTGCTGTTCCTGTTCAGGTATAGCTAATGGCTCAGTCGTGATGGATTCTAGTGAACGTCTGCCCTTAGTTTCGATGGGATTTAAAGGATGCACCTTTTGCTGTTCCTGTTCAGGTATAGCTAATGGCTCAGTCGTGATGGATTCTAGTGAACGTCTGCCCTTAGTAGAAGAACAGTAAGAAAAAAACATTCCCAAAGAAAAAAATAACGGTGAGGTTATGCACGCAATCACTCCCCAAAAAAGAGTTCTTAGTGGAGCCAAACTGCAAGGATTATTACAAGACAAAAAAAACTCGAACATGCAGCGATTGGCCGGGGCAAAACAGCCGTTAGCAAGCCACCCGCACGTGTCGGTGGGAGATTGGAGGAGTGTTGGCGAAAGCATAAAGATATCCTTGGATATGCGAGAGAATTGGGTTATAGTATTTTACCATACTGTTTCATTTCTCACACAGCAAAAAACAGGGAACTTTCGGTCTTATTGAAAAAATCTCTAGTAAAAAACTTGATAAAAAGCCCATAAACAGTGCCCTGTACTTGCTGATGATTCCAGCATGCCAGTGGCAATAGCTGCCACACATTCGCATCCCTCTTTTGAGTATTCTGGAGTATCAACTTCCGAGATCTTTTTTCATGAAGATTCTGGGGCATTTCATTTGTAGATTTGCTATCCAGCTTTGATGCCTTAGAAGAAGGAGGAGCTGCATGCACACTCGCTGTCATCAAAATAAAAATGGCTAAAGACCTTTGCTTTAGAGGGTCGGTTGAATATTCTCATAAGGTCACTTTACTCGATTAACATTTTCTTTGCGTCTTCAATAACTTCAAGCACTTCATCGAGGGGAAATTCCCAGCATTTACCTTGTGAAGGCGGGAAAAATGCTATAAGGGGCTTTTGCCTTCTTGAGAAACTTATGCCCATTCCTCTTCATTGTAGTAAATTTCAGCAAAGACCTTTTCTCTATTTGTATCGCTGGCAATTTTAATAGAGAATTTTTTCTTAGTCATTCTTCTAGCAAACTTTTTTCGGCTTCTTCAAAGGCTTCCAATGCTTCCTTTAAAGGAAACTCCCAATACTTTGCACTAGAAGGACGCAAGAGCACCAACATCGGCTCTGGTCCGGCCTTGTTGAAAAAATCAGATTTTCAGACCAACTAGGACTATCCTTGAAGGTTTTCTAGCTCTCAGTTCTCATCATTTGATTCATCATCAGGCATTTTAAGTAACCTTCTACTCTTTGAGTACTTGGTTTTCTTGAGTAG
>JBCDEZ010000065.1:0-3611 GCA_039179045.1 Chlamydiota bacterium
AAGGATTTGGCGAACCCTTCCAATGCACGATAGGTGAGTCGATACTGGATTTTAAGAATAAGTAGGAGTTGAATAAGAGGTTGCTTGGTAGAGCTTGGGCCTACCTCGCATTTTCCTTTCGCTTCAATGGCTGAGAGAAGCAGGCTTTGTCTATAAAAAAAGTGAGACTCCCTCCTTTTACCAATTCTCGGTTAACTCTTTTCCAATCACATTTTTGCATCAGAAGCTCCTTACATTTTTTATAGATAAGAAGCCTCGCCTGTTTATGGGCTTTTTATCAAGGTTTTCCTAGAGATTTTTTCAACAAGGCCTCACTCGGACCTATTCAGTCAAATTTTTATATGCGATCGCCCTGGGGCATGGGCGATGCGTTTTTCCGCGCACTGCTCTTCTTTCGTCCCTGTTCAGGGGGTCTATTGAGTATTTTTTGACCAAAATATGTGCAACATGGGTGCTTGTTGGTTCGTTTGATGCTTCGAAATCGAAAAACTTGCCCCGAACTAAGCAAATACTCCTGTCATGCCGTTCTGTTTAAGAAAAAATTGTTTGCGCAAAAAAACAACAATTGGTAAAATGTTTTCATTATATTTTATTAAGAGTAGCGGTAATGGTAGTAGATTGTGCATATGTTCTAGAAAAAAAAGATGAAAAATACGATATTCTATATATAAATCAACAGGCCAATTCTCCAACTGGCGAACTTCAGACGAGTAGTAGAGTTCAGAGCATAGTGAATCGAAACATCTCGTACATTCATTGGCTTTTCGGGCCTTATTCTGTTTCCCTCCCCAATGCTATTTTCCCAAGATCTCGCTCTTTATTTACCTTACTTCAAACGAAAATCAAAACAAGTTTTGCCGATTTCAAGGCCAGTAGTTTTGCCAAGACCTGCGCCTGTGCAGGAACCATTGCTTTGCTAGTCGGATATTTAACGGCAGGACATCTGGCAATACAGGTGTTTGCAGCGTTTTTCCTAGTACCAACCTCATTGTACGTCGTACCTTCCTTGTCTCTTTCTTTGGGAGCCGATCTGGTTTCGATGTCTTTGAGAACATTTCGTGCATTTTGCAACGGCGTCTACTACATGCTCCGAGGAACTTCTCTTTACGATACCAGAACCGATCTAGAATTTTTACAATCATTTGTCTCAGAAGATCAACGTGCGCCGCTTTCTCAATTTTTCGAAGCGCATTGCGTCTGGAAATGTCACCGAATGCAAGCGCCCAAGCCGGTCGCAGGAACGCCCAAGCCGGCCACAGGCTGGATTTTACACAAGGCTTCTTTGAACGACATCTCCTCGATGCTCTCTTTTACAGGTTCCTGTCCCATCCCCTTCGAAATAAGTGCATCGACTGCGAAAAACGGATGGAACGCAATGCAATTTGCAAACGATAAGATGCAAAAGAAGAGCTTTTCTTTGGATAAGTCAATTGTAATCAACCTGAACTAGGGAGAAGTTCTTTTTCAGGTAAAGAAGGGAAAATAGGCAAAAAGCTGCCTATTTGGTTCCTTCCTGGTTTGTTCTTCTAGCAATGTGACCAAAATCCGGGGCCTCTCCTTTTGAGTAACGTGGAACGTTACCAAGTACCGGCGCAAAAGCAAATAGAGTCTCTGCCAGCCACTCAAGCTGCATGCGTACTCCGCCCCCAGCTTATTTTCTCTCTATTGAATGGTTGCTAACTGCATATAAATCTGCGGGTAGATTCTATGGATCAGGGTGATCGCATATAAAACTTTGACTGTATGGATTCCAATAGCCATGATTTTTTCACTATCATCGCATAGGAGAGAAAACGATAGGACTTATAGAAGAATGAAAAGAAATCTGCGGAAAACCGACCCTATATTTCCCTTCTACTACCAGATACCAAGCAAGTCGGGGGACGCATTCTGTTTCACTGAAGTATAGAAAACCAGCTGCATTGGGTGTGAGATACCACCTTCAATGAAGACAGATCCCAGATTTCCAAAGATCACCCTCCTCAACACATTTCTCTGGCTAGAAAATGGGCTTTGCATATTCTCCGCGCCGTACACCGTAAGACAAGTCTAAAACGGACGCAAAACTATTTCTGCATAGATAGAAACAACCTAGGAGAAATTTTTTACAAGGAAATTTGATTCGCCTTTTCTATAGAGTAAGGGCCATCGCAGAAAATCTATTTTTTTGGTACACTGTTCCTATGTCTTTGTGGAAGCGGATTTTACAGAAAAACATCACCTCTTGGAAATCACTTTCTTCCCTTCTTGCCCTTTCTGAAGAACAAGGAAGCTCTGTTGTACAAAATCCTAGATTTCGTTTCAACATTCCAAGAAGATTGGTGCAGAAAATGGAGAAGGGAAGGATCGATGATCCCCTTCTCCTACAGTTTTTGCCAAGACAAGACCAAGTGCCCAAGATCCCCACTTTCGCAGATCCTTTGCAAGAAAAGCGCTACCAAAAAGAAGCAATGCTATTGCATAAATACCATGGTAGGGCACTTCTTCTCACTACCTCTGCCTGCGCAATGCACTGCCAGTATTGCTTCCGGCAGCAATACCCATACTTGACAAGACAAGAAGCTTTAGAAGAGGCGCTTTGTTACATCGAAAAGACCCAATCTTTAGAAGAGGTAATCTTGAGTGGTGGAGATCCGCTCTCTCTTGACGAGCGTCGTTTGGAGCCTTTGTTGCAACGTCTCGATGATTGCCCCCATATTCAAAAAATCCGTTTCCACACGCGCTTTTTGATTGGGATACCAGAACGGGTTTGTAAAGAGCTCTTAACGCTTTTAAGGCAAATGCGCAAGCAGCTCATCTTTGTTGTCCATATCAACCATGTGCGCGAGTGGGATGAAGAAGTCGCGCATGCGCTTTTTTCTCTGCAAAAGCTGGGCATTCCAATCCTCAGCCAGACCGTTCTTCTGCGTGGAGTGAACGACGAGTTTGCAGCGCTCCGTGCTCTTTTTGCAACGCTGAGCAATCGAGGAGTTTTGCCCTATTACCTGCACCAGCTCGACCCAATAGAGGGGAGCTCTTCACTGCATGTTCCTATAGAAAAGGGGAAAAAACTCATCGCAAAACTCCGCTCTCATCTTCCTGGATATGCCGTGCCAAGATATGTGCAAGAGCTCCCCGGCGAAGATGCGAAAACCCTGCTGCTCTGAGTACGCTACTTTTGGGGGATAAAAAGCTTGGAGAGACGCACTGTTTCACCGGCTTGTCTTGGGTTTTTCTCTCCTCGATGTTTTCTCCCGTTTTTCCAATGAATGCGGAGAACCGGCTCCTTTAGAACTTCTCCAGTACTTGCGCCATATACGATTGGCTCTGCACACTCTAAGAAGCTGGGTTTCGGGTGTTAAATCATCAAAAATTCGCTGTCTTCAGTTGAGATATTGCGCGATGGTTTTTATGCTAACTAGGCGGATCCAGTGCAACAGTGGATCCATTCGGCTACATTGATCCCAGATTCCGCACCCTTTACATGGATTCGTATATTTTTTCAAAAGGAGGTCCTAATACCGTAAGTAT
The DNA here is from genome assembly GCA_039179045.1 of Chlamydiota bacterium. Lineage (GTDB taxonomy): Bacteria > Chlamydiota > Chlamydiia > Chlamydiales > SM23-39 > JBCAXK01. The sequence goes on from JBCDEZ010000065.1 coordinate 3,511, forward strand.
ATGGTGTTGAGTAGGATTAAGATTCAATACAATTTCGTGTATTTGAGATGCATTCTTCTTAAGCAGAAGATGCACTCCTTTAAATAGCTGGAAAATCCATT
>JBCDEZ010000066.1:0-3578 GCA_039179045.1 Chlamydiota bacterium
GCAAAAAACTTCTTCTAGGTTGTTTCCGTTCATATAAAAATAGTTTTGAGTCCGTTTTAGACTTTTCTTGCCCTGTACTGCCCGAAGAATATTCAAGGTCCATTCTCTAGCTAGAGACATGTTTTCAGGAGAGTGGTCTTTGGAAATCTGTGATCTGTCTTCATTGAAGGTAGTATCTAATACCCAATGCAATTGGTTTTCTATACCCCAGTGAGACCGGATGCACCTGTAAGCCCGCTCTGCATCCGGAGGTAGCTTTTTTTCCGAAGCACCAGTCAAAAAGCGTCCCTATTGCGCGTATTTCGGTCAAAAACACTCAATATCCCCATTTTTCGAAATCCCCACTCAACGGATAGCTGCGTTTAAGAAAAAATTTCATCAATAAATAAAGACCACCTTGTACCTACTCAACAGGATCTTAGAGCCTTGCAAAAATCAGAAGAATTATGATACACCTATTTCGAGTTTTTAAGGGGTAACTATGAGCGCACTTGCAAGTCGTAAAACAAATCTTGGACCTGTCGCAAGTCACCTCCTCGAATCGTTCTCTCCAGCACAGCAGCAAATAGATCCACTTAGAAAAGCTCTCATCGGTATCGCCTGGGTAGGCGCGGCCTTTAAAGCATTGCTCGTTGGAGGCGGGCACCTTTCAATGGACAGGCGCCTGACCTATCAGGAGCTTCCCAATAGCCCTTTTTGGGTCATTCTATACCAAAGCGCTCTCTCTTTAGGACCCTGCGCAGGCTTGGCCTGCGCTACCTTCCAAGTGGCCTCATACATCATCCAAACCAATCTCTATCCAGAGAAAGAATACCAAAAAGAGCTCCTCACTTTAGGTCCGTCAGAGCCTCCCTCTTGTTTTTGCTCTAAAGAGCGCCTAATTAGTCTGTTTGCCTCTTCTCTTTTGGTCCTCTTTTCCAAAGCAGTCAAAGAGGGTAATAAGGCGGTGACTGCTGAGAACAGGCTCGTTATCGAGTTATTCGACTATGGATCTTTGCTGATCTGTGCATTTTTTTGGATCGTGCTTGCAAAAGAGCCCTCTTATAAAAAAAGCGGGGAAATTGAGCAAAGAGTGCGGTACCGTTTCTTAGAACAGTTCCGCACACGCAAGGAATGGTTTTTGAGCATGGAACTGCAAAATAAAGGAGTAGCGTTCTCTGAGAGCCCTTCTCGAGAATTTTTGGGTAGATTTCAAGAAATCAGATCAAAAAAAGATGCAGAATCATTCACTCATCTATTGCGATTTTTTTTGCAAGGTAGGACATCTAATCTTGAACCTCTAATCAGAAGATGGGGCCGGTGCCTGGCAAAAGCTCTGGGCTGGATCTGTGCACTAGGCAATATTTTGGGTCTATACGCGATTTTCCAGTGCAATCTGGAAAACGTAGTTGCATTGCGCATGCCCGTAACGGACAAAAAAAGCATTGAACTTGCAGCAGCTTTTGCTATTTGTTTATGCGCCTATTCCTTTTCCGAGAGCTTTTGGCTTATTCCGGAAATGGCAGAAAGTCTCTTTGCCAAAACGTACGACACTCTTTGTCTCGACAAAGCTAAACCCACACTAGCTAACTGCCTACGCCCCCGTATGGATCGCATCTGCACGATTCTTTCCTTTCTATGCTGCTTTTGTTCCTATGGTCCTGGAAAGAGCCTTGCCCAAAGGTACGTTCCGGACATCTATGGCAGTAGCGCAAACCAGGCCGTTGCATGGAGTTTGATAGGCACATCGACTCTTTTGAGCTTTACTGCTCTTAGAGAAACCGTACAAAAAGCACTTACCCTGTGGATTGCCTATCAAAATCGGGAAGAAGAGCGCACCCTACTTTCCCTAATCGACACAATGGACACTTGGATCTCTTTTTTAGAGGAATGCTCTTCGAAGGACATAGCAGAAGCTTTTTTAGACATTCGTAAAGAAGAGCGCCTGACGATTATCTCGTCTCTGTTGCCAGATGAGCAGGAACAAAGGTTGTTACTTGGCTATTTGGATCGCAAACCAACCAAAGATACACATGCCGTATGAGCCATTTTTTACACCACTTCTCGGTAAAACCTAGGGCGATAGGTGCAAAGAGTTGATACTCCCAATAGGACGATCATCGTCGGAAAAGTGAAAATATCTCCCCAAACAAGTAGCGGCCCTAGAAAATCGGCAATTGCCATCACTGACTCCAAGGACCCTACAATAAAACCTCTTGCTTGCATCTCCATCTTCTTCGTACAAAGAGCAAAAACCAGGGGAAGCCCGAATCCCCCTGCGATCGCAAAAGGCAAATAGTAGCTAAAATTATCCAAAGCCGATGAAGGGAAATAGGCGTAGGAGATGTAGCCCGAAACAAACACCCCTAAAGAGACAACATAGGCCATAAAAAGCACCTTGAGGCGCGCGTTAAAGTGGATGACCCAGTGCAAAATTGCTCCTAGAAAGACCCCCATACCCAGCAGGGAAAAAGCGTCAGACACAACCTTTTCTTGGAAGGAGGAATCGACATGGTACTGGATCAACTGGTAAGCAGATTCAGAAAAGAAAAATGCGACCAAAACGCACAGCCTCTCTCCGCGAATAAGCCTGATTTTCCGTCCGATTCTTTCCTTGTGTATACGCGCCTTGGAAAAAGTCACCTCTAGCAAATACACAATCGCTACGATGGCCACAATTGAAAGAATCACCGCAATTTTTTTTACATACTGGCTATAGATCTGTGCATCGATACAGATTGCAATCCAAGGAAGCGCTTGCACCGCATAGGTCTCTGCAAACACCCGCACCCCTGGTCTTCTCGCATGCATATACGAGTAAAGAGCCCTTCCTGCCACGGTTACATTCGCAAAGATGCCATTGCAAATCACAGCGATAAGGAAATAGCCGAGCTCCAAGCATCCCACAGAAATGACCGACAAAAGCATCGTGGTAAGAAGGACCGTCTTGGGGTGATACCGGTCGAGAAAATACCCTGTCAAAGGGGCGAATAAAGCAGTCAATCCAGCCCAGAGGGTCGTATACCAAGGCTGCAGGGGAACACTTTCAGAAAAGACCAAGAAAAAATAGAGCTTATGCGCCTCTTTTGTCGCAATACACAAAAGCACAATGAACGAAGAAAGAACGGCAGAAGGAGATATGCCTTTAGGTCTAGCATGAAATTTCATGCGGCGCTTAGAGTTGGAGCGGTTTGCATACAAGGCCTCTTGAAGAGAGTGTCTTTTTCTTTGTATCGCGCAGAAAACGATCCTGACAACAAAAATTGCATCTCTTATTAGAAATGTACCTTCTTATAAGAGCAAGAGCCCGCAAACAAAGCACGTTCAGTCCATGCAATATTGCTGAAATTTTGAAGATATATCTATTTCATTTGAAGAATTGGGTTAAGCGGAAAAATAGAGATGGGGGTTGCTTGTGATTCGTTTCTTCAGTTCGTGGAAAAGCTCTGAACCGGGTGAGGACAAGCTCTCCCAAAACTCCGTTTTTTTGTTTCTGGAGAAATTCCTTGCACAATTCTTCAGTCAAGCTGGGTTATAGATAGAGAGCTAAACCATCTAGAAATCTGGCTTAAAATAGTTAACAAAACTGCATTTTTTAA
>JBCDEZ010000067.1:0-3185 GCA_039179045.1 Chlamydiota bacterium
AAAAAAGTGAGACTCCCTCTTTTTACCAATTCTCGGTTAACTCTTTTCCAATCACATTTTCGCATCAGAAGCTCCTTAGATTTTTTATAGATAAGGAGCCTCGCTTGTTTATGGGCTTTGTATCAAGGTTTTCCTAGAGATTTTTTCAACAACGCCGTAATTCTGCGCTCGAATAGAAAAAAACAAGCCAACCATAGTATATATTCATTGAAATTATACATTTCCTTATTTGATTGATAATTCGGAAAATATCTGATCGATTTCCTCATGCTTTAAGATCCGGTAATACAAAAAAATTGAATTTAAATAATTATAAACGGCGGGAAAAGATCAAGATGAATGATCCGATCAGCAATCCACAGAGCAATGCAATTGGGGAAAAGGAGTAAAGAAACGCACCCCTTTCCCTGGAAAACAGCTCCTTAAGAATAGACAACCCTGACCTTGGGCCAGGGCATGTTTAGTATAGTGAGTGTTGGCGGTCTTATGCGCCTTTTTCGTCTAGGATCAGAAGGTCTTCTTTTTTTTCTTCGCGGGTGTTTTGAGACACCGCGCTCTTTCTACTCTCTCGGTGCTTGTTGAAGAGATCTCTGATCGAGGTCTCTTTGGATTCTGCGAGGATTTTTTTCAGGAATGTGAGGTTTGCCCGTAGGGATTTTTCAATAACACCTCCATCAGAGCCGATCCGAACCACCTCAGAGCTTTGCAGGGCTTTTACGATCTGGTTGGCGTTCGCTCTTTGGATGCAGGCAACTGCATCTGGGTGCAGGACTTGTTTACTAGCATCTAAACGGTACCAACCAGGAAATCTCTCTTCATTTCCTAGCTGTTTTTCCACGTCTTTTGCTTGAGTAGATAGTTGGTATTGAAAAGACCAAGAAAAATCGATCGGAATCACCTTGGTTCCCTGCAAAAGAAAATTTCCCGCATTTGGATCGGAATCATCGACCAAGATGCGTAAAAGAGCGCTTGCGGATAGCGAAGCATTGTCCAGTTCAACGTCTTGCGCGCATTTTTCGAGGGTTCCATTGTTAGGAACGTACTCTTGCAGTAGATGCCAATGATACACGGTTTTGCTTTGTTCATCGGTAACCTCTTCCGATCCGATCAGTCCGATTTCCGTTTTCGGCAGGTTCATGGCAAATACCTCTTGAGCGATGATGTGCACCACTTTTTCTCTTTGGAAGAGATTGCCTGGAGAAAAGTCCCCTTTCCAGATTTTATCCAATCTTTGAGTAAGCACATACTCGATGAGCTTTTTTGTATCATCTTCTTGAAGTACAGCATCGTCTTTACTCACTTTCCCAAGACCTGTATGGAGTTGTGTTTGAATTAGATCTATGGTGGCATTTCCCAAAGTAATTGTTTTTAGGACATACTTTGGCTTTCCATTGAATTTGATGACTTGAGCCCCTGTGCTGCCTCCTGCTTTTCCTAAGGAAATTTGATGGGCAAGACATATAGGCAAGCAGCATTCTCTTGAAAATAACTCAAAAAGAAGACTATTGAGATCCTCGTGCGTAAACTCTGGGATCTTCATGTAGCGGCTCGCACTTTCTTGGATATACCGGTTACTAATCGCGTAGATAGTTTCCCGATCAAAGGATCCCTTTTTTTGAACCACGCATGTTTCTTCGTAGCCACAGTCTTCTAAGTTCATAGTAGGTATTGCGGAATGTTTTTCTTCAATGGGCTCTTCCTTTGTTTCGACCTTTTCTACAACCTGGAGGCTCTGCGAAGCTAGGCTTGTTATTTCTATTTCGCGAAAAGCCGTCTGTACGGGAGTCCGTGGTCCACTTGTTGCTTCACTAAGTCTTGTTCCTCTAGAAGAATTGAGATCGACCCTTGTTACAAGCGATCCAGTTGATAGATGGCTAGCTCTTGGGCCTACAGGGGAAATAGCGCTATCGGTTGTTGCAAGCGAACCGACTCCTAAGACATTCGCTCTGTGAAGCATAGAAGATCGATCACTTCTTGAGATACGTCCGTTATTCTGCTCCTTAACAAAATTTTCTTCTTGATAGCAAATGCCATTTACATAGCCATATCTAAAAAAATCTAATAAATGATTCATAATTTTCCCTTTTTAATGCAATTAATTCGAATTAATATTATAATACAAATTTATTTTAAAATCAAAATATTTTTATATTGATTTAATTTTTTTTCTGTGATCTCTATTTTCTATTACCCTCTTTTGACAAAATCTTGACGTTGCTCAGTTCTGAGAGGTATGTGTTCAGCTGGACTAAGGGAAGACCACCCTGCAGCGCTCCTTTCTACAAAGGGTTCCTATAGAAATCGCAGCATAGCTCTCTAGAGAAGTCGGGAGCCTCAAAGAAATAAGCCGAGAAAAGATGAAGGATGCGCCTCATCTCAAATAGGAGATTAATGCCCCAAGCAGCGGAGTCAAGGACAAAAAGTCCGTAGAAAGAGCACTGAAAGATCTAAAGGCCGCTTGCACAAGGATACCTATCATCATTGTGCTAGGGTACCGCAAAAAACCATTAGCGACTTTTTCAAAGCAAAAAACAATCAAAAGAGAAAAAGAAAAGAATGAACAGTCCATGGCTTTGTTGAAAAAACTCTAGGAAAAACTAGATAAAAAGCCCATAAAGAAGCAAATGATGAGAACCGAGAGCTAGAAAATCTTCAAGGATAGTCCTGGTTGGTCTGAAAATTTGATTTTTTCAACAAGGCCACTTTTTTGCCTACGCAAATCTTCAGTCAAGATGGGTATATCTACGCAGAGAAATGATATTTTGAGCCAAGAAATTAAAACTTTGACGGCTTAAAGACTTTCGCAGTAGAACAGCATAAATGCACGGCAATCCAATCAAAAATGCGTGTTGTGCAACAGATCTGTCCATATGTTGTTGTTTCATTTATCTCGAGGAAGATATCAGTTGATTTTTCTAAACCTTCTAACATGCTAAGGTGCGGTATCTGGAGAAAATCGGTAAAAAACTTGCATAGATTGGTGTTCAATGTTAACTCAGAAAAGTGTGAACTAATGTTCGTTTCGAATTTTTTCGCGAAGAAGATATGAAAACATATTTTTCTAGGTTTATTATCCCAGCAATTATTCTGGGAAGTGTTTTGGAGTATTACGACCTTGGGCTGGTTGTGTATTGGACTCCGCTTATCGGGAAAGTTTTGCAAGATATTTCCATTCCCCTTGCCGA
>JBCDEZ010000068.1:0-2795 GCA_039179045.1 Chlamydiota bacterium
CCCGGTAGAGCTTGGGCCTACCTCGCATTTTCCTTTCGCTTCGCTGGCTGGGATAAGCAGTCTTTATCTATAAAAAAGTGAGACTCCCTCTTTTTACCAATTCTCGGTTAACTCTTTTCCAATGGCATTTTTGCATCAGAAGCTCCTTAAATTTTTTATAGATAGGAGCCTCGCTTGTTTGTGGGCTTTTTATCAAGTTTTTCCTAGAGATTTTTTCAACAACGCCAAAATCATGGCCACTTGGACCCATTCAGTCAAATTTTTATATGCGATCGCCATGGGATTGCTCCTCTTTACTTATGGTAGAAAAATTTTGCATTTCATAAAATATGCGGATCTTTTAAGATTTTTTGATAGTTGGATTTCATTCTTGGGAGAGACGCTTGAGCCCGAAGCGTCGTATCTGACCAAATTCGAGCAAAATTTTGGGGCCTTCTCGCTATGTCGTACATACTGCTTTTTCTTGGGACTTTTTTTTCTTCTTTCTTTTTTCTCGGCGCTCTTGTCTTCGCTCAGCCCATAGTAGATACCCTGGTTGTGGCAGAGCAGCAGATCTATCTGCCCGATTATCCCAATGCGTATAACCCCTCTATACTGCGTATACCAGGAGGCTTTCTCCTCAGCTTTCGATACACTCCAAACTGCAAGACAAAGCCCTATATTTCCTACATTGGACTCGTCGAGCTCGATCAGGCATTCCATCCTATTTCCGAGCCTCAACTGGTTCATGTGCGGCGTAGAACAGATCGTATTCCTTCGCAAGCGGAAGATGCGCGCTTATTTCTCTTCCGGGATAAAATCTATTTGATCTACAACGACAACCGTGATGTGAAAAATCCCGGCGTCAAACAAAGAAGAGATATATTCATAACAGAGTTGTACAAAAATGGATCTACTTACTTCACTAAAAGAGCAATCAAGCTCATCTCTGAAGACGACTATTCTCAGCAGAACTGGCAAAAAAATTGGGTACCCATCATTTGGAATGAGGAGCTTTTGATCTCATATACCCTCGATCCCCATAAAGTGCTTAAAGTCGATCTTATTACCGGAAAATGCGTCACCTATACATCTACTGCGCCTGAAATTTTGTGGAATTACGGGAGCTTGCGGGGCAGCTCGACTCCCTGCGTTCTCGAAGACGAATATTTCGGATTTTTCCACTCTTCTCGCCCCCTTACATCTGATGCCTCTTCGGGTGCAATCTTGCACCACTACTTCGCAGGCGCCTATACCTTTTTGAAAGATCCTCCTTTTTCTTTAACAAGAGTTTCCAAATATCCCATTGCAGGGCCTGGTTTTTATACACACAATACAGAAAAGTTGGTGATCTTTCCCGGAGGATTTGTGATCGAGGGAGATTTTGTCTATCTCGTTTACGGAAAAGATGACCGGGAGATGTGGGTTGCAACGATTCCTCTGGTAACTCTCCTCGAATCCCTTGTTCCTGTCAAGTTGGCTGAAGCGCCTACTAGAAATGAGAATTCCCTGTTTCAAGACGAGAGTTCTTCACTCTTAGAAGAGGAGACTTATTCAACAAGCAAGCTCCCAAATGAGCGCTCCCTTTCCCCGAACAGTCACTCTCCATCTTTTTAATCTCGTCTCGTTGCGCAACGATAGCTCTTTGTCCTGCGTAAGACGCGTCTTTTGTAACGGCCATTTCCACCCTTGGGAGGTGGCAAGAAGAGATGGGAATGGGAGTAAGGAGATTTTTGTTCCCAAAGCGCTCTCTCCGTAGAAGGTCTCGTCGAAAAGTGCTGTCCCCATTTTCATAAGAGGCATACCCCCCAGTTCTTGTGCATCGAGAAAAAAAATCGGCCCTAGCTCTCTTGCTTGCATGAATAGATAAAAATTGCCCCAAGTATGGTCTAACTCTCCTCCTTGGATGCCCATAATGAGCGCTGGAAAAGCGTTTCTACTCTTCGCGAAATTGAGCGCTTTTTGAAAATCGGTAGTCGTCTGCTCTTCAACTAGTTCGTACAAGTCTAACCACTTATCCCGGGGACAAGAATCTCCATCTCCCACGATGTGATGGGGAGTTACTCCTAAATTATCAAGAGTCTGGGCAGCGCCATCTGCAGCGATCAGGCAAGGAGACGCCTTCATGTAGGGAATCAAAGTGTTCCAAGCAGCTACTCCATTCAGAACGATGGTACTGCGAACCGCAGGGAAAATCTGTTCAATCACGAACGCGGTACCTACGGGAGAGCACCAACAATGTAGAGGAAAATAGGGTCATTAAAATATTGGTCATCCAGATGGCAGCAGCTTCAATGAGAAGTCCGTAAAGAACCCAGCTAATCGAGCAGATCCAAAGATTCCAGAGCATCGCAGGCGACAGATCTTTTGCGGAACGAGTCTGGTACGTGCGGTAAATTTGAGGTAGCAAGGAAATTGCTGAAGTGAACATGGCAACAAAACCAATCAAAGAGACAAGCAATTGGGTACCCCCTAAAAATGTAGCTATAGATTAGCTTATATATACAAAAAAGACAATATACTGCCCAAAAGTGCCAGGGGGATCGCATTTAGGCGTTGTTGAAAAAAATCTCTAGGAACACCTTGATAAAAAGCCCATAAACAAGCGAGGCTCCTTATCTATAAAAAATCTAAGGAGCTTCTGATGCGAAAATGTGATTGGAAAAGAGTGAACCGAGAATTGGTACAAAGAGGGAGTCTCACTTTTTTTATAGACAAAGCCTGCTTATCTCAGCCAGCGAAGCGGAAGAAAATGCGAGGTAGGCCCAAGCTCTACCAAGCACTCTTTTATTCAACTCCTGCTCCTTCTTAACATC
>JBCDEZ010000069.1:0-2591 GCA_039179045.1 Chlamydiota bacterium
TAAGGAAGGGGAGTTTTGTAAAAAAAACCCTTCCAGAAGGCTTAGAAAGACCTCCTTTAAAACCCAACTTGCTTATCCCAAAGCCCAAACCAAAGGCCCCTGCAATGCCTTAGGAAGAAGTGGCGCCTTTTGGGGAGCAGGGAAAAGCCCACCTCTTGCTGGAGAAGAGTTTGTTTACATTATCTGGCAAAAGAAGCACTGCTGCCTCGATCCTGTAAAGATCGCTAAAAAAGTTGCTACAGGAGGGGTCTGATCGTCATGGCAAAGAAAGAATCAAACCCACGATTTCCCTTTTTTCCACCCTTCCTAATGATTTTCTTCATTGCTATTAGCTTGTCTTCTCACTCTTTTGCTTCATCCAAACCAACAATGCCCACAAAAAACCTCAGCAAAGAAGAAGCGAAAGAGATCCAGAAAGAGGCAAAAAAAATCGGGGACAAAGGTAACCAAATCATCATCGATCACCTAAAATCCCTTTCTAAAGATAAAAAACTCCTGCGTAAAACGCAGGATGGTTTCCTTGCTGAAGAGGATGAAGGCAAAACCTTTGATCGAAAAGAGGCCAAAGAGACCATGGATAATGGAGTGTTTCCGGCCTCAAAAATCGAAGAGATTTTAACAGAAGCGCGCATCAATCCTCCTCTTGATGAAAGCGATCAGCTCTTTCTTCAAGCAAAACAGGCGCTTACCTCCAATCCCGAGCTGACCCTATCCACAGAAACAATCCCCGCAGAGGAGTTTTTTGAGACTTGCGAGGAAGGAGGGACCTATGCCCGCATCTTTGAACAAGAACTTGTTGTGACCGTTATTCCGGAGGTCAGAGAATCGAAGAAAGTATGCGCTGCCCATCAAAAAGATTTTTCTGCCTGGAAAAAATCCACTCTGCATAAAGAGATAGAGAGGTTCAAGAAATCTAAGGAGAAAAAAGAAGGGCCTATTGACCTCTCCTACAATATCGACTCTTCTTTTCTCAACCTAGTCAAATCCTATGCAACGACCGTCTTTTGGACCCATAAAGATCCCAATAGAGCCTGCAATAACTTTGATCTCCATGAAAAAGTCACAAGAGAAAAAGAAAAAACCGATACTTGGGTTTTAACAGGTGGCAATGAAGAAGCGCTCAAAAGCATCGAGGGAGATACCGATTGTGTTCTCCTGCAAATCCAACCCTCACTGCCAGGAACAAAAACCATTCAAAATACTCCCGTTTACCGCGATGCGTGGAAAAGAAGACTTGTCTATTCCTGCGCTCCCACCGAAGAGTCAAAATGTTCTCGTCTTCGCTCGATTGGCGCCACCCTGATCAAAAAACAGTGTCTAAAAACCTCTGATGAGGGGGAGTGTCTCAAATGGCAAAAGACCTTTGACTTAGGGAAAAGAGCCGCCTTTGACAAAACCTCTCTCACCCTCGACAAAGAAGCGCTCGACTATTTAGACGGGTTTGATACCTCCTATGAAAAAAACACGGAGTTTGGGCAGACCGTTTCTACACTGGCCTCCTTTTCCGATATGGAAGCCTTTGATCAAGGCTCTTTTGATCCTTCTATGATCTCTGTTTTCTCCGGAGACCAGAAAAAATGTTGGCGCAGCTTAAACTCCAAGCACTTCTATGACTGTTGCTATCACGAAGAGAAAGATGGTAGGGGAATTTTTATTGGAGCACTTGGAGGAGAATGCAACGAAGAGGAAAGAGATCTTTACTTGGCAGTCTCTGAAGGTAAATGTAAAAAAATAGGAAAGATTGCTGAACTCTTGCAAACCACGCACGTCTATTGCTGCTTCCCTACAAAACTATCCCGCATTGTTCAAGAAGAAGGGAGAAAACAACTAGGCCTTTCCTTTGGGACCGCTAAAAAGCCTAAGTGTCAAGGACTCTCGATTGAAGAGCTAGGACGCATCGACTTTGAGAAAATCGACTTTACAGAATTTGTGGAAGAGCTCGAAGAAAAGATCAACACAAAGGAGCTTGCTAAACGCTTCAAAGCCCTTGCTGAAGGTTTTGCTAAAAAGGTGACCCCGCAAAATGTCAATGTTTTGAGGAGCCATAAGCGTGTTACACCCCTTAGGATGGCATCTTAGCTATGCTTCACATAAAACACCATTTATTAGATTTGATGAGGACATAATGGACGTCATCAAATTTGAAAAATAAACATTGTTTTAGGCTATGTAGTCATACTATTGGCTCACACTGTCCTTGGAAATACAATTCGGACCAAGTTTAGGCAGTTTAAATCGCATACGGAAACATAATTATTACCTTGTCCGTGAAATGTGCTTTAATTTTGAAATTATAACATCACTTATGTGAATATTTCATACAAAATTGATATGAGAGCATTTGTATATCAATTGGCTCTCATTTCACGTCAGTAAAAGTGGAATTCAGTCTCAAGTATTTGAACAGGGTGGGATAAACCAAATATATAACAATTTCCATATATTAATTTAGACTATGACGTCACTAATGATTTCAAACAATTAAAAACATGTTTCGGGACTTTCAGATGGGGCTATCGTATGTGCTTTAAATGGAGGATATACTCGTATGTTGCGTAGTTTTCGAGTTGAAAGGGGGGGGGGCCAAAAAA
>JBCDEZ010000070.1:0-2540 GCA_039179045.1 Chlamydiota bacterium
AGAGCGAAGTGGTCTTGGCCTAGATGAGGTGGGCATAATTCTTTGGGGGAAACGGACGGGATACGCGCGAAGAGCTCTTGTAGAAACAGCATTCTCCAGGATGAAAGGACTCTATGGTCCCATATTCTACTCAAGAAAACCAAGTGCTCAAAGAGTAGAGAGGGTTAGTTAAAATGCTTGATGATGAATCAAATGATGAGAACCGAGAGCTAGAAAATCTTCAAGGATAGTCGTGGTTGGTCTGAAAATCTGATTTTTTCAACAACGCCGGAAAAAGCAGCAAGAAAATAAGAGCGAGGTCAAAGAAAACAAGTTTGCCCGTAACGAAGACTTCACTCATGTACATCACTCCCTTCTCCTAACTTGCTGAAAATAGTTTCCATTTCTTATACTCACAGTTTATGAATTCTGCATTCAGGTATTTGCAAGAAAGAGGCGCGATTGAGAACACAACAAGTGACGATTTAGCCGAATTTCTCTCGACTCCTAGATCTTTTTACATCGGTTTTGATCCCACAAAAAACAGCCTACATTTGGGTAGCTTGGTGGGTATCGTAGTTGCCAAGTTGCTTCAGCGTTACGGCCACACCCCGCACCTTCTCATTGGAGGAGCGACAGCAAGGATCGGAGATCCCTCGGGGAAAACTGCGGAAAGAGAGAAGATTTCCGAGGAACAAATCGAGGGAAATGTTACCCGTCTTCGCCAGTTTTTTTTCAAGCTTTTCCCTCCGACCGATGACGCTAACTCGCCCAAGATTTTGAACAATCATGCGTGGTTCTCTCAGTTGAGTGCGATCGATTTTCTGCGGGACCTCGGCAAAGATTTTCGCTTAGGTCCTATGCTCAGCAAAGAGAGTGTGCAGATTCGTTTGCAAGGAGAGGGGATGAGTTTTTGCGAATTTGCCTATCCCCTTTTGCAAGCACAAGATTTTCTCCATCTCTTCCAAGAGGAGGTCACTCTACAAATTGGTGGGAGCGATCAGTGGGGGAATATGGTATCGGGAATTGAGCTCATCCGGAGAAAGCAGGGTAAAAAAGCGCGTGCACTTACTTTCCCCCTTCTCACCTCTGCAGATGGGAAGAAACTGGGCAAAACAGAGCAAGGAGCGATCTGGCTCGATGAGAGTCTTCTTTCTCCTTATGGCTTTTACCAATCTCTCTTGCAGGTAGGCGACCAAGATGTCCTTGTCTTATTGAAGCTCCTCACGTTCTTACCCTTGGATCAGATTGATTCGATCGAAAAGCAGATGGATCTTCCAGATGCAATTCCGAACCGGGCACAAACGATCCTCGCGCAAGAAGTCACTCGCTTTGTACACGGAGAGGAGGGCCTTGTAAGGGCAATGCGGGCAACTGAGATTGCGAGACCGGGAAAAAGCGCTGCGCTCACGGGAGATGCGCTTGCGGCAATGGCACAAGACCTGCCCTGCGTTGACCTAGATAATATCGTAGGTCTCTCCTTTGTAGAGCTCGCCTTGCGAGCAGGTCTTGTTCGCAGCAAATCAGAGGCAGCGCGCCTTGTGAAAAGCCGAGGCGCTTATCTGAACAACCAACGCGTTGAGAAACCCGATTATACCTTGTCACAAGAGGATCTTGTCGACGAGAGGTTTGTTTTGCTTTCTTCGGGGAAAAAAAACCGGCGGATCGTAAGGCTCACGAAAAACTCTTAACATACGTTCTTTTCTATGCTTGTGCTCGAAAAAGCTCTTGTCGGAAATTGGGCAAGATACGAAAATTGCGATATAGTCAATTCGAACTTAGAGGAGCCTTAGATGTCTACGGTAACCAAGAAAAAGCTCATCCATAAAATCTCCCAAAAAAAAGGCTTGCATCCCAACGATGTACGTGGTGTCATCCAAGATTTTCTCGATGAGATGACCGAGTCTCTATCGAAAGGCGACCGTTTGGAGTTCCGTGACTTCGGCGTCTTCGAAGTTGTGAGAAGAAAAAAGAAGATCGGGCGCAATCCGAAAAATGCGTCTGTTCCAATCGTGATTCCCGCGAGAAACGCGGTCAAGTTCACGCCGGGGAAAAAAATGAAGCAGCGGATTGATCAAGATAGCGAAGTTGCCCCCGATTGAAAAGCGCGCCTTTTGCCTCTTTTTTCCATTCTCTTTTTGATTTACTTCCCCTTTCCAAAACGCGCATCTCTCTTTGTTCAACAAACTTCCCTTTACCTAAGGCGATCGCATATAAAAATTTGACTGAATAGATCCAAGTGGCCATGATTTTTTCTCTACTGTTTGATGAGGAGAGAAAACAATGGCACTAATAGAGGAATGGAAGAAAATTTGCGGAAGAATTGAAGATCCAAGAATGGCACGCAAGTAAGAAGCATCCCCTGATGTCGGTTTTATTTGTGATACTTTGTTCTGGCTTAGTAGGAATCGACAATTGGGGGGTCTTATTGAAAAAATGAAATTTTCAGACCAACCAGGACTATCCTTGAAAATTTTCTAGCTCTCGGTTCGCATCATTTGCTTCATCATCAGGCATTTTAAGTAACCTTCTACTCTTTGAGTACTTGGTTTTCTTGAGTA
>JBCDEZ010000071.1:0-2527 GCA_039179045.1 Chlamydiota bacterium
AAAATAAACGCAATACGCACTGTAAATAGTGCCCTTGCGGAAAGTAGAAAAAAGAACACAGAAATGAGTTCTGAAACTAAGAAATTTAAACCGAAACCTTAAAAAGCTAGAATTGATATGCCTATCTGCCAAGTAAGAGTTGATTTTGTCACAAGGTCAAACGGAGGAAATGCCTGCCGAAAAGCCGCCTACTATGCAAGAGAGTATATTGAATTTGAAGGAAATTGCGTTCTAGCTTCAAGAGCCTTTGATTTTTCCGATCGTGAAACACCAGCTTATCATGACATCCTCCTTCCGGAAGGAGCCTGCGAAAATTTCAAGATTCCAGAAGTCCTTTGGAACGCTGCCTCTCAAAAAGAAAAACAACATAACGCCAGAGAAGCGATCGATGTCATGCTCGCTCTTCCCGATGACAAAGCCATTTCTCTAGAAGATAGAATCACCTTAGCTCAAACCTTCGTTCAAAAACATTTTGTTGATAAGGGACTTGCTGCTCAAATCGACATCCATTCCCCTGATAAAATCTTGAGAGATGGAAAAGAAGTCCCAGGAGATCACAACTGGCATGCCCATGTTTTGGTAACAACACGAACATTCACCCCAGATGGAAAAAGCCTATCTGATCTCAAAGCCAGACAAGAAACCGAAGCGCTGGTAAAAACTCACTGGCCCTCCACGTGGGCTAACCACCAAAATGCTTTTTTTCGCTCTAAAGGGCTTGATCTTCACGTTGATCCCCCAGGAATTATCCCTCAAGAACACTTAGGCCCTGTTCGGATGAGAGGCCAAGCCACTGAGCTCATGAAACACCATGAAAAACTCTTAGCAGAAAATGCCCAAGCGGCTCAAAATCCCTATAACATTTTGGATCATCTCACAAAAAACCAAAGCACTTTTACTCGAGAAGATTTTGAGCGTTTTGCCAATAAGCATGTCCCCGCAGATAAAATAGAAGCCGTTCAAAAAGATTTTTGGGATTTAGGGGACATCATCCAACTGAGAAATCTGAAAACCGAAAAATATACCGGCCTTTTTACAACCAAGACAGTCATTGACGAAGAAAATCAAATTCTGCGTGTGGCTGACCGTATCTACTTAAAAAATCCTCCTAAAATAGGAAACAGCCAGATTCAAGCTAACCACTCTTTCGAACTGAAAGGGGAACAATATATTGCCTACAATAATATTTTAGAAAATGGGAAAGGAATCACCTGTATCCAAGGCTACGCAGGAGCTGGGAAAAGCTACCTCCTTAAAGCTCTCGCTAATGCTTACGAAGAGCACTATGAAAAATCATTTTTTCATAACCAAGGAGCACTGGTTAGAGCCTTTGGGCCCGATAACGCCACAGCCATGGTTCTCAAAGAAAAAGGGTTTTCTCAATCTGAAAATATTTATCGCTTTCTTTTTTCCGCACAAAAAGGAGACAGAAACATCGAAACAGGTCGAGAAGTTTGGATCCTTGATGAAGCAGGAAAAATAGGAAACAAACCCCTCCTAGAAATGCTCAAGCTTGCCAACCGCAAGGGAGCAAAAGTTATCCTCGCAGGAGACCAGGCTCAATTTTCTTCTGTTGAAAGAGGGGGAATGTTTAAGGTTTTATGTGAGCGCTACGGCGCCCATTCTCTTGAAGATATTTACCGGCAAGAGAGGGTTGAACAACGAGCCTTAGCTCAAAAACTCGCGAAAGGAGAAATTGGAGAAGCCATTGATCACCTACACCGTTTAAAAGGGATCCATTTTTCTTCAGACCGCGTTAAAGCAATAGAATCGCTCGTCACCAAATGGTCCCAAGACCATTTTCCTTCAGTGAATAAAACCCATCTGAAATCAATTGAATCAAGCTTAATTGTGGCTCAAACCAATAAAGAAGTGCTTCTTCTTAATGAAATCATCCACCGGGTCAGACAACAAAGAGGAGAAATCTCTCAGGAAACCCACACTTTTTACACCCCATTTGGAAAATTAAATGTCAGCCAAGGAGATGCGATTGAATTTAGAAAAAACAATCGAGAGCTTGGGATTAACAATGGAACCATCGGAAAAATCCTTCAATTAGAAGCTAACCGACTCACTGTTTCCATAGAAGAAAGTGATAAAAGAACCCGATTGATAACCATTGATCCCAAGGAATATTGCAATTTTCAACTCGGCTATGCCACAACCTGCTACCGCTCCCAAGGGAAAACAGTGGAGCGCTCTTATGTTCTCCATTCCCCTTATCTCAACAAACAAATGGCCTATGTCGCGTTAACCCGCCACACCAAGGATGTTCACTATTTTGTAGCTCAGACAGAAGCTAAAAATCTTGCTGAGATTAAAAATCAAGCCCTCAAAGATGGTTCTAAAACGAGCACTCTCTACTACACTTACGATGAGGTCATTGAGAAAAGAGAGCTCGCAAAAGAAAGAGAAAAATCCCTAGAACTGCTCAAAAAGCATTATAATAAAAGATCAACGCGGATGAAAGGGCATCTCTTAAGCACATGGGATCACATGAAAGTGCGCGCTCAAAGGGCTCAAGCCT
>JBCDEZ010000072.1:0-2492 GCA_039179045.1 Chlamydiota bacterium
AATCCGCAACTCAAGTTGATTTGAATAAAAAATATTTTATTAAATTTTTTTTATCTGTATCTTAATTTTTAAGAAAAAAACAAATCAAGAAACATATAATCTGGGCGGCTACAATTCATCCAAAGACGAGTTTATATTTTCAATCAAATATCTTTTAATTTCCCGGGGGCAGAAAAGGGAAAGAGTTACAAAGAGTCAGCGACCTAAAGCTCTTCTTTACGCCCAGCCACTCTCGATTTTGAAATATCTCATCCAGGCCTTTAGAAATGCATCAACCGCATACTGGGCGCCCGCATCAGGCACCCAATCCTCTCTTTTTGGCGGGGGAGTGCCTTCAGGCCATAGATGTACTGGAAGCTTTTCCAAAGAATCGAGATCCCTCTCGTCTAGTAAAGCATTATCTAATTTTTTCCGGTAAGAAAAATTCCGAGATATCTTTTGCAGATAACTAGGGGAAAGGCAGTAGGGGTGACGTGTAGCTTTCTTGGTAAGTAAGCTGGTCATTTCTGAAAAAGGGAAGAGCTCTTCTAGCTCTTCTGGAATTGTGTCGAGGGTCTTGTTCTGGAGCAGTTTCTGCATTCGTTCTTGGAAAGCAGGGTATTGTTTTTGGTCTTTTTGATCTGCTCGGTTTATTTTTCTGAAATTTTTTGACGGGGAAGGGGTATTGTTGGGGAAAAAGTGGTAGTAAGTGGCCATGCAAAGAAATACCGTTTCTTCATACGTCCTTTTTAGAATCTCAAAGACATGCTTGCGTTCCTCTTCGGATACTTTTACGGCTGTGGGATCCCACGGTTGGCGTGTGTGAGGAGAGGTGCTGTGGCTATTTAGCCACGTTTGAATCGCTGTCTGCTCATAAAATTTTGGAATGCGGGAGGGTATTGTAATATCCTGCACAGGATTGATCGTCCAACCTACTGATATGGGGCACTTGTACTTGTCGTGTTCTTCCCCAATTGGAATCCAATCCGTCTTTTTTATTCCATCCAGCTCAAAACTGGGAAGACGAAAATCGTACAAACACTCTCGCAAAAATTCAGGAGCTTCTCTTATGAATCTAAGAGAGGCAAACCAGTGACTCTTTTTTGCTCGATGAGAGCAAATTTTTGTTTGGCTATCTTCATTCGAGATTGGGTTGGAAAATTTGTAAGAATACAAAATCGCAGATGCTGCTTGTACATGCTGGTCAATCAGGCGTTGTACGCTACTCGATGGAAAAAAATGATCTTTTCGGATCGGTAGGTGTTTTGGTGGCCACCAATGGGGAGGGGCGAGGGTGTTTCCTACCAATCTGTCTACCGTGCTCCGGTCGAAAAGTTGTACTTGTCCTTCCCTTTTCCGAATCTGTACATGCTCATAAGCATCGACAATCGGTTGATTGGTAACAGCACACCGAAATTTGTTGAACACAGAATCCTGTGGATTTGCCCTGATGAATCTAGCATTTCCCGATTCGATTCCTAGCAAGTGCCGGAGAGAGTGCCAACGATTTTCCCCTATGATCTTCCGATTTTGACTCCAAAAGGGCAAGGGTCCGGTCCGGTAAGATAAGTTGCGCAATAAAGAGAGGGGAAAGGAAAGAAAACAAGCGTAAACAGTGCTTACAAATATCAATTTAAGGGCAAGAGCAATCGCATCCACTCCAATTGTGACCCATATACAAACGCACAAGTACTGTTCAAAAGAAAGCACGAACGGATCTATTACCCAATTGGGAATGGGGTGGTGAA
This sequence comes from Chlamydiota bacterium, assembly GCA_039179045.1. Lineage (GTDB taxonomy): Bacteria > Chlamydiota > Chlamydiia > Chlamydiales > SM23-39 > JBCAXK01. The sequence continues at coordinate 1,728 of JBCDEZ010000072.1, forward strand.
TCCGTCGCACGTACCTACCGAGAAAAGTGCGCACTTGTCTCGCTGTCAGACCTATGGCAAGAAAAAATAGGCACGTTAGCGCGATCTGCACGATGATTGGCACTGCAACCGGAGCTCCCCAAATTAGGCTGATCCCTTTAGCGAAGGTAGCGCCGTTCTGATGCAAGATTCCGAGCGCAATGTGGGCCAGATAGGCATCGTCGAAGGTAGCAGCAAGCAAGTACTGGTAGTTTGGAGGGATGTGAGCGCTCACATACGAATGCCATAGGAACAAGCGCTTTCTCAAAGGTCGTAGATCCAAGTCCTTGGGGATTATTGTATTCTGAAAATGCCCAAGCACGGACCGATCGAATGCCTTCAAAGGAGTAGCAGCGAGAGCCCCTATGAGGGTAGGAGAAAAAGAACTTTTGTACGCAGAAGATTCGTTAGGATTGGAAAAAATGCAATCATAAACTTTAGGACACAAATACAAAAAAGCGGTTTGTGTGATCACAAAAATAGTACTCCCCAAAAATTGCGCCTATTTTAAGCGATATGATCTTTTTTGAGTAGAAAATTTGGGCGTCTGGCCAGGGGGATCGCATTTAAATTTCCTTGCAAAAAACTTCTTCTAGGTTGTTTCCGTTCATATAAAAATAGTTTTGCGTCCGTTTTAGACTTTTCTTGCCCTGTACTGCGCGAAGAATATTCAAGGCCCATTTTCTAGCTAGAGACATGTTTTCAGGAGAGTGGTCTTTGGAAATCTGTGATCTGTCTTCATTGAAG
>JBCDEZ010000073.1:0-2166 GCA_039179045.1 Chlamydiota bacterium
CTGGAGAATGCTGTTTCTACAAGAGCTCTTCGCGAGTATCCCGTCAGTTTCCCCCAAAGACTTATGCCCACCGCATCTAGGCCAAGACCCCTTCGCTCTGCTATGGCTTGATTTCTTTCGTTCATTCCAGGTTTCCATGTAGCGTTTTTCCTAGGGATTTTTTCAACAAGACCGCTTTTTATCAAGGTTTTCCTAGAGATTTTTTCAACAACGCCCTTCTTTAGCGCACTTTATTGCTAACTGTTTTGCTTCTTCTAATATTTTGAAAAAACCATCTAGAGAGAAAATTCGTTTGGGAAATCTTTCTTGAGAAGAGACAATTTCAATTTCCATATTGTCTATGTCTTTTTCGTAATTGATTTCAGCGATTACCTGGTCATCGTAACAGACAAGAATAGCCATCCCTTCAAGATCAATGTCTCCTAAAATTTTCCTGCAAAATCCTTTATTTATGACCATACTCTCTAAAATATACTCCTCTGCCACTTTGCGAGTAGATTTCTATTCCACCTCTATTATTTTTCAAAATAGTTCTCTTGGGATCATGTAAAATTTCCTTCAAAAAGGCTTCTCCCTGTTGATTTATTTGAGCTGGAGTACCTAAGGGTTTCGGGAAAAGGCTTCCTTCTCTATATCCGTGCTTCATTAAACCTCTTCCTACTCGCGTAAATCCAGCTCTATCTATAGGGTTACCAGCTCTAATTAAATTACTTGTGTTAGAGAAGAGCTTAGGAATCCCCCCTGGAAGAGGCAGCATGCCAATAGCAAAATTATTCATAGGATCATTTGCCCTAGCTTCTGCTGTAAAAAACTCACCTTGGTCTGTTGAGAATACTGTGTCGATTACTTTATGACCCTTCGCAACCAAGCTCTCATAATTTTCTGTGGGGCTTAATTGCTCTCCGACAGCTGGCAACTTAAGACTTTCTGAGAAGAACCTATCACCTAATTCTTTCGCTTCTTCGCAGAGCTGAGGGACCACTTTTGCTAAATCGGTGATTGTATCCAAGGCTTCATGAGCAACACCTGCTCCCACTTCTCTTGCTTTCTCCCCAAAGGACTTCTCATCCCATCCTTTGGATCCAGTTGCTTCCTTCGAATCCCCAGATGACCATTACTGTACGGGAATGTCTAAAATTGACGGTACTCAAGGGGCTGGGATTCACCTCTCGACCACTCTATTTGGAAGCGCAGTTTTTCGCGAGCAGGCCTCTACGAAGACTACTCGGAAGCGACTGTGGCGACGCGATCGATGACGACCGCTTGGGAAGTGCTTTGGAGCGTTTCTATGACTTCGGTTGCGATTGGCTGTTTCCTGCGTTAGCAGCAAAAGCAGCCGTTTGCTACGGAATCGCACAAAAATTTCACCACCTAGATTCCACAAGTATCTATGTGCATGGAGAATACGAGAACGAAGAAAAGACACCACTCATCACTTTTGGTTCTTCAAAAGATCAAAGATCCGATCTCAAACAGTTTATCCCACATTCTGCACCCTTTTATGTTGACGCGTATATTTTTTCAAACGGCGGCCTCAGCACTCCAATATATGACGTTGAGTAGGATTGAGGTTCAAGACGATTTCGTGTGCTTGGGGTGAGTTCTTCTTGAGTAATAGATGCGCTCCCTCAAACATTTGGAAAATCCATTGCAAACTCGGTTTTTGCGTCGGTTTTCCTGTCTGACTGGGTACCATTTTTCTTGTTTCTTTCAGTTTTTTGCACATTTCCCAAATGACTATATTGCGATACCTAGTTCCTCGTACCTTCAATTGCGCTCGTTAGATTTGTTTTTGCGTGCATGAAATAAATAATTTGTTATGCTGCGTAAAAATAGGATGAGCACACGATATAGGAGCCCGATGAAAAGAACGATTTTATGCCTAGGATTCATTGTATCTCAATTTTCTATACTAGATGCCGCAACCTGGATTTTGAATGAGAATGGGAATTGGTCTGTGGGTGCCAATTGGTCCTCAGGAGTAGTACCAGGCACAGGTGTCGATCCTGTAGCGAATTTTGGCTCTGCTATTACAGCCGCGCGTACCGTCGGTATTGATGGCACTTTTACCCTCAACACTCTTTCTTTCGATAACGCATTTTCGTATACCCTGGAAGAAGTGGGTATGAATGTACTTACTTTGAATGGGACAATCGATGTCCTTCA
>JBCDEZ010000074.1:0-2004 GCA_039179045.1 Chlamydiota bacterium
AAAGTTTGTTCTGCAATAATCTTCCATGCCCACCCAATTGTCGATTCCTGCTAAGCAAGAACAAAGTATCACAAACAAAACCGACATTAGGGGATGCTTCTTACTCGCGTGCGATTCTTGGATCTTCAATTCTTCCGCAAATTTTCTTCCATTCCTCTATTAGTGCCATTGTTTTCTCTCCTCATCAAACATTAGAGAAAAAATCATCGCCACTTGGACCTACTTAAGTCAAATTTTTATATGCGATCGCCCTGGAAAAAACGGGAGTATTCGGCGTCTCTTCCCACGCACATCCTATTCTTAGAAATCTGCCCTATCAATCTAGATTGCGGATTTCATTGGCTAAACAAGGGTGCGATAGAAAAAGTTCACTGTAAGAAGATCTTTTCCTGTTATGAAACCTTTACTTTGCAAAGTCTCTCAGGAGAGATTGCACCATGATGGATGTAGTCCGTCCTTCAAAACAGATACGCTGCATACATTTAAAACACCATCGCGCAATATCTCGTCTGCATACAGCGAATGTTTCATGACTTACAGCCCGAAACTCAGGTTGTTGAAATGTGATTTCTAGGCCCTGGAATCAACAAAAGGGCTCAGGCGTCGCTTTTTCCTTTTTTGGGTCATAACGTGCGCTATTTCCGGCAAAGAGAGGGTTGTCTCGATAGGCTGCGATACGTATAGTGGAGAAAAATTGTGGTGCAGGAAAATCTATGAAAAAACGACCGGTGATCTTAGGGAATTGGAAGATGTACAAAACAAATCGGGAGGCAAAGGCTTACTTCGAGGCGTTGCTACCCCAGTTGTCCGAGGTAAAAGCTACGGTGGGCATTGCCGTTCCTTTCACCGCAATTAGCCTGTGCAAGGAACTGGCAGAGGGGAGTTCGGTAATGGTGGGCGCACAAAATATGCATAGCGCCTTTGAAGGAGCTTTCACAGGCGAGATTGCAGGCAAAATGCTTTCTGATGCAGGGGCACAGTTCGTGATCCTTGGTCACTCAGAAAGAAGAACGCTCTTTCAAGAATCGCATGAAGAGATCCGCAAAAAGGTAGAAAAAGCCTTGAATGAGGAGTTAACCGTGGTTCTCTGCATTGGAGAGACTCTCGAACAGCGAAAGGCGGGTTACGAAGAGCATCTGCAAGAGCAGCTCACGTCTGCTTTGGGTGATCTCAAAAAGACGCTTTTGAGCAAGGTGATCGTAGCTTACGAGCCCATTTGGGCCATTGGTACCGGAGTCAGCGCGAGCCCCAAACAAGCAGAAGAGACTCACCAGTGGATCCGCTCTACTCTCGAGACCATCTGCGGGAAAACAGCGGGAAAAAAGATTCCTCTTCTCTACGGCGGCTCTGTAAAAAAGACGAATATCGAGAACTTTCTCGAGCAAAAGCATATCGATGGTACCCTTGTAGGGGGAGCCTCTTTGAAAGCGCAAGAGTTCGCTTCCATGATTCCCCATTAGCTTTCGCTGACCGTTGCTTACGAAGTCAAGAATATGCATCTACCCGAGAAAATACATCCCTTACGTCTACCATTTTTTGATTTTTTCTGGGGGAATCTTTGGATTTGAAAAATGCACGGTTCACCTTAGGGCGTGATCTTTTTGCGGTAATTTTTTTCTATTCCGTTCTTTTTCATCAAGTGAACCCGTAACTTTGATCCCTGGAGCATCAAGGATGATTCCTTGCGGTTTTCGGTTTGATGGCTCGGGCCTACCAATTCGGGAGCTCCCTTACAGATCAACGAACAAGTAAGCAGTAGGATGTCTTTCTGCAGGAAAGGGAAGTCAAGGATTTGGAGAACCCTTCCCATGCACGATAGGCGAGTCGATACTGGATTTTAAGAATAAGCAGGAGTTGAATCAGAGGGTGCGTGGTAGAGCTTGGGCCTACCTCGCATTTTCTTTTCGCTTCGCTGGCTGGGATAAGCAGGCTTTGTCTATAAAAAAAGTGAGACTCCCTCTTTTTACCAATTCTCGGTTCACTCTTTTTCAATCACATTTTCCC
>JBCDEZ010000075.1:0-1897 GCA_039179045.1 Chlamydiota bacterium
ACCAAGCGCTCAAAGAGTAGAGGGTTACTGAAAATGCCTGGTGATGAATCAAATGATGAGAACCGAGAGCTAGAAAATCTTCAAGTATAGTCCTGGTTGGTCTGAAAATCTGATTTTTTCAACAAGGCCCCAATATAGTGAAAAGAGCGTGGCTAGTGAACCCTATACAGTGAAATTTTTATATGCGATTGCTCTGGGAATTTGTCTCTTTACGACAATTGCGGCGTGTAGATATGATAGGAATTTATTTGGAAGTTTTGCATGTTTTTTCGCGAGTCACAAGTACCAAGCGGTGAAGTTGTTTTGACAGGGGATCGCCCTACAGGTCCGTTACATTTAGGGCATTACGTTGGCTCCTTGCAAAGCCGGTTGCATCTACAGGAGAAAAACAAGCAGTACATCATGGTTGCGGATGCCCAAGCTCTGACCGACCACGCAAAAAATCCCGATCTTATTCGGGAAAACGTCTTAGAAGTCGTCCTTGATTATTTATCAGTGGGTATCGACCCTACCAAGTCTACTATATTCATCCAGTCGCAGGTTCCCGCTCTTTTTGAGCTAAGCGCTTATCTGCTCAATCTTGTTACTTGGAATCGCTTGAAGCACAACCCAACAGTGAAAGAGGAGATTGTGCAAAAAGGCTATGGGGAAAATGTACCCGCAGGATTCATGACCTACCCAGTCTTTCAAGTGGCGGATATCGCCGCTTTCAAAGCACATCTTGTGCCAGTGGGTGCTGATCAAGCGCCTATGCTCGAGCTCGCTTCGCACATCATCGCTAAGTTCAACCGAGATCACCATACGGATTGCCTTATAGAACCTAAAGCGCTTATACCTGCTTTCGGCAGACTTCCTGGTTTGAATGGGAATCAGAAAATGAGCAAGACTCTTGGCAATGCCATCTTTTTGAAAGATCCTTTGCATCTTTGGGAGAAAAAAGTGATGCGTATGCCCTCGGACCCAGCACATGCGCGTATCGATGATCCGGGCAATGTAGAAAATAGCCTTGCTTTTACCTATTTGGATGCCTTCGACTCTGATTTGGAGGAGCTCGCTCGCCTCAAAGAGTACTATCGGGAGGGAGGTCTTTCAGATTCTCTTGTCAAAAAGAGGCTTGTGGCAGTATTGGAGGGCTTTTTGCACCCCATACAAAAGAGACGAAAAGAACTAGAAAACAATCTCGACTACGTCCGAGATACCATTGTCCAAGGAACGAAAAAGGCAAATGAGGTAGCTGCTTGTACCTTGCGCGAAGTGAAAGAGGCAATGGGTATTTTGTATCTGTTTCAGTAGTGATTTTTTCCAAGAACCCGTATTCGAGTGTCTAAGAGAATGTCTGGTAACTCGCGTTCTACCTCAGTCGTATTGACGTATATATTTTTTCGAAGGAGAGAGGCCTTGTTGAAAAAATCAGATTTTCAGACCAACCAGGACTATCCTTTTAAGTAACCTTGTACTCTTTGAGCGCTTAGTTTTCTTGAGTAGAACATGGGACCATAGATTCCTTTCATCCTAGAGAATGCTGTTTCTACAAGAGCTCTTTGCGAGTATCTAGTCCGTTTCCTCCATAGACTCATGCCTACCTCATGTAGGCCAAGACCCCTTCGCTCTGCTATGGCTTGATTTCTTTCGTTCATTCCAGGTTTCCATGTAGCCTCCTTGGAGGGATGAATGCCTGCTCCTCGATTGCTTTTCTACAGCCAATCGTATCGTAGCTTCCCTCTGCTAAGTACTCCTTAGGCTCCCTTAGGACAACGATTGACGAGTTTTTCTCCTAGGGAACAGTCCGCAGTATGACCATCGGTCATTTCTAGACCCACGATCTCCTGAGTCTTCGCGTCAGCTGCAATCTGTACTTTCAGCCACTTTCTACGTTTTGCTTTTCCGCGGATTTTGA
>JBCDEZ010000076.1:0-1735 GCA_039179045.1 Chlamydiota bacterium
AAGACCCCTTCGCTCTCCTATGTCTTGATTTCTTTCGTTCATTCCAGGTCTCCATGTAGCGTTTTTCGGATGAATGCCCTTGCGCCTTTTTTCTCAATTGCTTTTCTACAGCCAATCGTATCGTAGCCTTCATCTGCTAAGTACTCCTTAGGCTCCCTTAGGACAACGATTGATGAGTTTTTCTCCTATGGAACAGTCCGCAGTGTGACCATCGGTGATGTCTAGACTCATGATCTCCTGGGTCTTCGCGTCAACTGCACTATGTACTTTCCTCCACTTTCTGCGTTTTTCTTTTCCGTGGATTTTGACTTTCCATTCGCCTTCGCTCGCAACTTTGATCCCTGTAGCACCAAGGATGATTCCTTGCGGTCTTCGGTTTGATAGCTCGGGCTTACGAATTCGGGAGCTCGCTTACAGATCAATGAATAAGTAGGCAATAGGATGCCTTTCTGTAGGAAAGGAAGTAAGGATTTGGCGAACCCTTCCCATGCGCGATAGGTGAGTCGATACTGGATTTTAAGAAGGAGCAGGAGTTGAATCAGAGGGTGCGTGTAGAGCTTGGGCCTACCTCGCATTTTCTTCCGCTTCGCTGGCTGGGATAAGCAGGCTTTATCTATAAAAAAAGTGAGACTCCCTCTTTTTACCAATTGTCGGTTATATCTTTTCCAATCACATTTTCGCATCAGAAGCTCCTTAGATTTTTTATAGATAAGGAGCCTCGCTTGTTTATGGGCTTTTTATCAAGTTTTTATTAGAGATTTTTTAACAAAGTAGTCACCCATTTTATGCGACAACAGACGAAAAAACTTCGAGCAGTAGATTTCTTTCGAGTTTTCAGAAACATGAGGGAAAAGGTTTCCAAGTGTTTCTATTTTTCCACGAACAATAATTGTGCAATTTCTGTAGAAAATCTTCCGACTTTTTGCAGTGTTACTGCAATTCTCAAGGAAAACCGCTTTATTTTTTGGTTTACGAGCCTCTACTTTATTTTTCCAATCTTTCAGATCTCTGGTTGCCTGCTCCAAGTCTGGGTCACTTAGACAATTGTAAATATAGGGGAAAAAAACAGGAGGTGCCAACAGAGCAATAGAGGCTGCTGCAAGACCTAGAGAAACGGGAGTTAATGCAAAATAAATGAGAGCTACCGCGCAAACATGCAGGCCAGCGACGAGCATAGCATTCCCTAAGGAATCACCTTCCATATATTTGATATGCTCACAGACTTGAGTAGACAGGTCTTTTTCTGTGCCAACATAAAATGGAATTCCATAATCGAGACCCTTCTCCACAAGGAAAGACTGCATGACAAAGCCCGTTATCTTTTCCAAGTCTCTCTCTTTCTCCTTGAACTGCTGACATTGTTCATATTCTTCATCGACATTTTGCGGATCTTTCGCAATCTTCTCGGTTGCCTGATTGGCTTTTGCTATCTGTGTCTTTGCTGCATTCTGTATATTTTCGAATACTTCATCGGATGAAGCAAGATAAGCCTGGTAATTACCAGAAGCATCAGCAGAAGTAATAATCAATCTTTCATTTGAAACAAACCCAATAGCCACCAAAACCTCTATATAAATTCAATTCGAAATAATTATATTTTATTTTTTCATTTAATTTCCACATTTTTCAGGCCTTGTTGAAAAAATTTCTAGGAAAAACTTGATAAAAAGCCCATAAACAAGCGAGGCTCCTTATCTATAGAAAATCTAAGGAGCTTCTGCTGCAAAAATGCCAT
>JBCDEZ010000077.1:0-1541 GCA_039179045.1 Chlamydiota bacterium
AGAGCTGTTACATCTGTTCTTAATTTTTCAGCTCTAATTCTTAAGCACAGAGATCTTATAAGGATCGAAAGTCAAAGCATTGCGTAGAAAAAGGCGTGTGCTGTTATTTTTCCATCAAACACTCAAACAAGTCCCCAGTGCCTTTTCCAATCTACAAGGATCTCAAGTCCCTTGTTGTATTCTATTTCGTCATACAGCCCCATATCAAAAAGCTTAGCTGGATAGTCTCTCTGAAAACGCATAATCAACTCGCAATAACGGTTGATTGGTCCCGCAAGAGGAGAAATTTCTCGAATCATAGCACTCACAAGCATCCCCTGCAAATCCTCAGGAACCAATATTTTCCCCGATTTTCCGTGCAGACTGTCCAAGATCTTTTTCACAATATAGCCCAATCTTTGAACAGTTGCAGTACAATGACACCGTTTTGGTGCGAAAAGTGTACCACTATCGCTCCCGAGATTTGCATCTGATCGGCGTTTGCTCGCTTCTATTTTTTGAGCCTTTTCTTTCAACTCTTTCGTAGAACTCGAGTGAGGAAAAATGCTCCATTTTTTGTTTTCATCTAGTGCGCGCAGGATCTCTTCTGCAGCTTCAGAAGAGACGAATGACCGATTTTCTATGTATGCGTTCAATACCTTTGTCATGGATTCATTCTGTAACTTTTCATGGATCTCTCCAGCTACTTCTTTGAGTTTCTTATGAACTGCCCGAATCTTAGAAAGGGAAGACTGTGTGGTGGTTAGACTCATGAATAAGCCCAGTGTGCCGCCTAACAAAACTCCAATTCCGATATTTGTGATCGTGCTCAATAAAGAAAACATTTCGGCGGAGTTCCAAGAAAAGACAAATCCGCCCAGAAATCCCACGCTCATTCCCAATGGGACAAATATTCTGAAGAGAAAGGGTTTTGACCTTCTGAAAAGATTCCAAATGCCTGTTGGATGCCAAAAGTTCAAGTTGCCAAAATCAGATGGATCGTGAAATGCGAATCCTTCGAGGATAGCCTTGGAGAGATCTCCGGATTGGATAAGAGGCTTATTGGAAGAATCAGTGGATAGCACCTGGATTGGGAATGTCTCGGTCGGTCTCTGAACTTTTCTCTCCGATTTCGAGTCTGACCCTAGCACGCGCATTGGGTGTGCTAGGGGGATTGCCGATGCCATGCTATACTCCTAATTATTTTTAATAAGAACTATTTTACAGAAACAAAGAATTTTTGCAACTATCAAGTTGTTGTTGAAAGAGATTTATCTTTTATTAAAGAGCGGCCTTTTGGAAAAAACCTCTAGTAAAAAACTGGATAAAAAGCCCATAAACAAGCGAGGCTCCCTATCTATAAAAAATCTAAGGAGCTTCTGCTGCAAAAATGCCATGGGAAAAGGGTTAACCGAGAATTGGTAAAAAGAGGGAGTCTCACCTTTTTTATAGACAAAGCCTGCTTATCTCAGCCAGTGAAGCGGAAGAAAATGCGAGGTAGGCCCAAGCTCTACCAAGCACCCTCTTATTCAACTCCTGCTCCTTCTTAAAATCCAGTATCG
>JBCDEZ010000078.1:0-1522 GCA_039179045.1 Chlamydiota bacterium
GGATGATTACTTGCGGTCTTCGGTTTGATAGCTTGGGCAAGCGAGCTAGCAATTCGGGAGCTCGCTTACAGATCAACGAATAAGTAGGCAATAGGATGCCTTTCTGCAGGAAAGGAAGTAAGGATTTGGCGAACCCTTCCCATGCACGATAAGTGAGTCGATACTGGATTTTAAGAATAAGCAAGAGTTGAATAAGAGGGTGCTTGGTAGAGCTTGGGCCTACCTCGCATTTTCCTTTCGCTTCACTGGCTGAGATAAGCAGACCTTGTCTATAAAAAAGTGAGACTCCCTCTTTTTACCAATTCTCGGTTAACTCTTTTCCAATCACATTTTCGCATCAGAAGCTCCTTAGATTTTTTATAGATAAGGAGCCTCGCTTGTTTATGGACTTTTTATCAAGGTTTTCCTAGAGATTTTTTCAACAACGCCTATTCCTCCTTTTAGATCGTTTTTTTCAATCAATTATTGATTAAAAAAGGAGGAAATGCCAAACTTTCCCATATTTTCTATGGAGTTTTATTATGATTACAACTGCATTCATGCAATATATGAATTCGGGTTATGCCTATACATCTGCAAGGAACAAGTGGGGCGTAGCTCAAATCTTTGAGGCTGTTGTAGGAATCGCTAGAATCGTAGCTGACCTTGTGGGAAGAGCACTTGATTTCTTCGCTCATGCTCTTTATCTCGCTGGCCACTGCCTTTACTACTGTTACGCCTCTTGTGCATCGAACCCCTCTCAGGATACTGACGAGACCGCTCGTCTCATTAGCATCCATTCCGATTTCCTGGTAAAAAGCACTTTTGGCTTAGTCTCTGTCGAGACTATTGCGGGTATAGTGAAGGCTGCTGTCCAAGGTGTCTTCGGTCCCATTTTCAACCCCAAAAAAGTTAGAGTCTACGCTGAAGATTTCAAGATATATTGGAATTCTAATGAGAAGCTTTTGAAATATTGTTCAACAAAACCCGCGAACACTAAAAAGTCGGATACTAAAGGGACTACCACTGTGTAACCCTACGGAAAATTAAGATTCTTTGTATTTTCTCAAGCTTTTAAACCTTTTGGACGTGCTTTCACGCGCGTCCTTTTTTATCTGGATTTCAGATTAGGATGATGCATACCACCAACTGCCCAAAAGAAATGGGCTTGTTATGCGCGGCCTCTTCCGCTTCTTATATCGATCATTTTCGCGATTTTGAGCTCTTCGCACACCCCAGCAATTGAAGCTAAGATCATCTAAATTCTCTGTTTTCAAATCCCGGATAGAGAAATGTTTGTCTACTTATATAGATCCATTTTACTTGAAGAATTGCTTTGGATAGGGGAATATACTCGTGTTGAATGAAGAATTTTCTTACTCAACTCTTCAGTCAAGATGAGTATAGCCTCCAGAGGATTTGAGTACTTTTTGCGGCCCATTCTACTTTTGATGGAAAGTTTTGTTTCTCGGTTCGCTCTTTTTCTCCAGAAATCGGCTTTGCGCATCTATATATAACTAAAAATCAATTGCATAAAAAAGAA
>JBCDEZ010000079.1:0-1288 GCA_039179045.1 Chlamydiota bacterium
CCAATAGCAGCTCTTCTGCATCCTCTTCTTTCCCAGAAAACCCAGAACCATTCGAAAAAGAGAACGTGCACTATTATGCGGAATGGATCCACAAGACGATTGGCTACGCAGCGACCAAACCCAAAGAATTCAAAGAGACCTTCTTGAATATTGCAATTTTGATGCATTTAGAGGGATGCAAAGTGCTCAATGAGAGGGAAAAATCTGCCCTTATAGACGAATTGCAAAAAATCAAAGATGGGATGCACGATGGGAGCATGAAGCTTGCCACGATTTCCACAAGCATCCATGCAATCGTAAAAGAGCTGGCAAAAACCAACGTCAAAGCGCGTCTTGTGACCGTGATCGTGGAGCTAGAAGACCTGATCTGTGTTCATCCCCCTCGTGGAGAGCTGCCTCTACCTTTTGCTGTGCTAAGCGCTCACCTAGATCCTCTACTAGCTACCCTGCGGGGGTTTACGAGACCAGAGACCATCGATAAACTCGAAAAAGAGCTCGAAGAAATCAAGTTTTTCCTTTCGGAAAGAGGCTCGATACAAGAGGCTCTTGCCAAACTCAAGGCGTGCTCTCAGCTCATTGAATAGTTGCCCTTGAAAAAGACAGCTAAGAGGAATGTTCCAAGAAAAAATTGGCGATTTCTTCTCTTCGTGAGCTCATGTTGAGCACAGGCAACGCGCCTTCAACACACAAAAAACCGCATCGATCATATCCCGACTCCCCCACTTGAGCTCTCCTCCGAAAGAACCTCTATGATTGCCCGCTCTTTATCCGAAAAAAGCTCGTATATTGCTTAAGCACATTCCTCTTCTATGGTTCGGACCAACCATTTCATTATACACCCGTTGAATGTTCAAATTCTTCCGCTTCATCAAGCATTGCTTGTTGCATATTCTTGTCCATTTCTTTCTTTATCTCAAAATCGGGCACAAACTGTTTTTTAAGAAGGGGAATGAGAAATTTGCGGTCATCGGGGATAAGATCATGAAGATTAAGCTAAAGAGGAGGGGTCTTATAGGGGTTTTGTTCTTTTTTCTCACCGTTCGGTGCGATCCAAAATATGGGCAAAACGAGGAGATCGCCGTTAGAGAACGATTTGACTCTTTTGTTAGCAAAGAACATAAGCCTATCCCTCAGTCTCAATTCAAAACTTTTGGTATAGCTCTAGGTTTAGTCTAGGACATGTAAAATCTTATCTATTTTATAGACAATTACTTATGTAAAATTCGTTACGAAGAGATATTGCAATATCCCTTTCTCTGCACTTCCAATCGTATCTTATGCAATAAAG